>NZ_VFOX01000001.1:919976-1226635 GCF_006716345.1 Microbacterium saperdae | reverse complement strand
CTCCATGGCCGCGATCACCTGCTCGGCGTGCAGGGAGGGTGGCGTGCAGATCGCGACAACCTCGACCGCCGGATCCTGGATCAGGTCATCAAAGTCGGTGGTCGCGCGGGCGCCCGCTCGTGCGGCGACGGACTTCGCCACCGCCGCGTCGATGTCCATGACGACGGCGACGGCGAACCTGTCGCCGAGACGTGCCAGCGTCGGGATATGGATGGCCTGAGTCGCCGGTCCCGCGCCGACGATGCCGAGCCAGATGGGGTCGCTCACGTCGACACCTCCTCGAAGGACACCACGCGGCGGATGAACTCGAGGGACTGGGCGGCACTCTCCGCGGGCGTCGACGCGAAGGGAACATCCACCTCGACGACGAACCAGCCGGAGAAGTCAGGGGCGAGGGCACGGAGCACGCCTTCCCAGTCGACATCTCCGCGACCGGGCTCCCGCCAGACCTTTCGCGCATTGGTCGCCGCGAGGTAGTCGTCGCCGTGTCGCGCTGCGGCGAGGATCGCCTCGTTGTCGACATCCTTCACGTGGACGCTCAGAACGCGGGTCGAGTAGTCGGCGATCAGAGCCGCGGGGTCTCCGCCCGCCCACGCGATGTGGCCGGTGTCGGGCCCGAAGCCGAGCGAAGATCCCGCTGTACGGTCGAGCACCTCCCTGGCCTCCGCTTCCGTCTCGACGCCGGTGGCGACATGGGGGTGCAATCCGTACCGCACCCCCTCGATCGCTGCCGCATCGGCCGCGAGACGCATCCCCTCGGCGATGACAGCGATTCGCTCAGGGTCGAAGCCGACACCCTTGGCCGGGACTGCCAGTCGAGCCGGAACGATGTCTTCGGCGATGAAGGCGCGGTCCAATCCGAGTTCCGCATGCAGGGCAGCGTGCTTCTTGATCGACTCGACAAGCGCACCATGCTGATCGGCATCCGAGAAGTTGCCGGAGAAGTACCCCGGTGCGGGTGCGAATCCGTTATCCGAGAGAAGCGCACGATAGTCCGCGGTGGACATCTCGAGTGGCTTCTCGACCGTCAGATGCCGGTACCCGACGTCGTGGAGTTCTGCCATCGCCCGGGTCAGGACCTCTCGATCGAGGCGGTAGCCCAGATCGTTCAGGATCCAGGGGAGCGGGTTGATCGCGGGTGGGTGGGTCGTCGCCATTGGTGATCCTCCTTCAGCGACCGCCGGTGGTCGCTGGTGAAAACTTATCAAACGTAAAAATAAAACACCACACAAATTTTTGCTCGAGTTCGCTTGACATCGAGCGCGAGATATTGAACAGTCGTAAATATTGAGACCCCCTTCAAGGACGATTGGTGAGGACCCGAGCGATGACGCTGGACACACATGATGAGACGGGCTTCCGCCCGATCTTCGACGGCTCGACACTGTCGGGATGGCACGCCGAACCGCGCGTGTACGGAAGCCTGTATCCCGGAGGACCCCACCTGACGGACTACATCGAAGAGCATGGAATGAAGATTCCGGAGCACCCTGAGCTCCACGCGGCGCGGTGGTTCGTGGAGGACGGCATCCTGATCGGCGAGCAGTCGACGCCCGGCTATGGCGGCTACCTGGTCTCCGACGCGACCTTCGGCGACTTCGAGCTGGTTCTGGAAGCACGCCCGGACTGGCCGGCAGACACCGGTGTGATGCTGCGCCGCAAGACGGACGACTGGGCGGGTTTCCAGGTGTTGATCGATCACCGCGAATCCGGGGGAATCGGCGGATTCTTCGGCAACGGACTGGCCAGCTTCTCCGCTCTCCCGTTCGCCGTGGTCTCACGCCGGGATGAGAACGGCACCATCGTCGGCCTGGCTGCAGACGACCCCCCGACGAGCGTCGAGCCCGTGACCCCGGAGAAGATCGCGCGGCTCTCCTACGCCGCAGACGTGAACGACTTCCTCGACGCGTGGAAGTTCGGCGAGTGGAACGAGATCCGCATCCGCTGCGTCGGCGCCCTCCCCGTCATCACGACGTGGGTGAACGGCGTGAAGATCGCCGAGCTCGACACGGCGACGCTGGACTCTCCCGACTACGATCCGGACGCCGTCCTGGCACATCTGGGCACCCGTGGACACCTCGCCCTCGAGGTGCACGACAACGACGAGATGTTCGGAGATGCCCGGTGGGCACCCGGCGCCCAATGTCGCTGGCGAAACATCCGCGTTCGGGACATCGAGTCGCAGGAGCAGAGCGCATGAGCACCGTCGCCGTGTCGAGCTTCAGCCTCGTCCGAGCCCTCGGCCCCGTGAGGATGGAGACGCGGGGCGAGGACGGATCGCTCACGGAGATCGAGATCCCTCTGCCGCAGAAGCACACTCTCGAGGAGTTCTTCCAGCTCGCGAAAGACGAGCTGGGGGTGCGGGCGGTCGAACTCTGCCAGATTCAGTTCGACCGCTCCGATGACGAACGGGTGACAGAACTTCGCGCAGCACTCGATGCCTCCGACGTGGAGCTCCTCACCGTGCCGATCGATGCCGGAGACCTTTCCAGCGCGAACGCCGAGCATCGGGCCGACGATATCCTTCGCATCAAGCGATGGATCACCATCGCCGCCGACCTGAAGGCACGCTACGTGCGGGTGAACACGGGCAACGTCGCGGCCGGCAACCACGAAGGCGATCGCGCCGGACTCATCGCCGCACTCGTGGAGCTCTCCGAGTTCGCAGCGCAACGTGGCCTCATGCTCCTCGTGGAGAATCACGGTGGCGAGAGTTCCGACCCCGACTACCTGCTCTCGCTCCGTGCGGACGTCGGAGAGCACCGACTGGGCATACTCCTCGACCTGGGGAACTTCGAACCGCTGATCAGCGTCTCGCACGCGCGATTCCTCGGCGAATCCCCGATCGACACCGGGCTGGACACGGATCCTGTCTACGACGCCATCGCCCGGCTCGCGCCGGTGGCAGCACTGGTGCATGCAAAGGCGTTCGACAACGCCTCGGACGGCACGCCTCTTCTCGACCTCGAGCGCGCGCTGTCGACGGTCGCGAGCAGCGGATACAGCGGCGACATCAGTATCGAGTGGGAAGGCGTGCTCGGCGATCCGTGGGAACGGACGGCATCTGTCGTGCAGGCGGTGCGGCACCACTTCCCCGACCACGCCTGAGCGTCGAGAAGCCAACGATCGCGGGGCGGGCGGTCTTGTCCGCCCCGCGATCACGGTGCGCTTGTGCGCGCGTCGACCACGCGTAGTTCCGCCAGCGCGTCGGTGATGCCGGCAGCAGCATCGATGCGCGGGTCCGAGAGCGTCTGAAGCTGCAGCCCATCGGCGAGCGCCAGCAGCTTGCGAGCCTCCGCGTCGGGATCGACGCCCTCGCGAATGAGCCCGCGCGCCGCCTCATCGCGGATCGCCGCGGCGAAGAACTCGCGGCTCGTCGCGAATCGCTGTCGGAAGAAATCGTGCGCCGCGTGCTCACTGTGCACCGCCTCCGCCGCGTACGTGAGATAGAGATGAACGATGCCCGGAATCTGCCCTTGCGGCGCACCGCTGCCGCAAGGGCATCCAGGCTCGGCGTCCCCTCAAGTTCCGCCAGGTTCTCTTCGTCCCACCTCTCGATCATTTTCTGGAGAAGCTCTTCGCGGCTCGAGAAGTAATAGAGGATGTGCGCCGGTTCGATCTCCATCTCGCGGCCGATCATGCGCAACGAGATGTCCGGTATCTGTCCGCAGCGAGGACCCGCATGACGGTCTGGAGGATCTCCTCACAACGAGCCTCACCCTTCGGATACTCTCCACGTCGCGCCATGGCTGAACTTTACCAACATGCAAGATCAGTGATCGCGCGTCACTCGAGTGTGCGCGGCACGAAGGCGCGACGCCCCTCACACCATCGCTGCACGCTTACCCCTCAGGCCCACGGATGGGTCAATGCACGGACAGCGACCGCCCCTGACGCATGCGACCGGACATCGCTTCTGGGTTCAGGAGCGCGTCGATCCCGATCGCCAGCCCACCGGCGATCCCTGAACGGGCTCCGAGGCTCGGCTCCACGATGTGAAGATCGCGCGTGGCCAGAGGGAGCGCCTGGCCGTAGATCGTTGATCGAATACCGGCGAGCAGCTCATCACTGTCCTCGGAGAGCCCCCACCCCCCACCACGATCCGCACCAGGTTCAGGAGATAGACGAGATTCACGATCGCTTGCCCCAGCGCCTGGGCGCTTCGACCAAGCAGAGCCATTGTCTCCGGATCCCTGGCGGAGATCAGCTCCGAGAGAGTCTATCCGAGATCCTCGTCGCGCACCCCGAGCGCCCTGCCGACGGCTCCCGCCGAGGCCACGGCTTCGAGACATCCTCGACCGCCGCAGGAGCAGAGCGCATCGGAGTCGATCACGCGAAGGTGCCCGATATCGCCAGCGGCTCCGTCCGCGCCGCGCAGGATGGTGCCGTCAGCATTCACGATGCCCGCACCGATTCCTGTACCTACCTTCACATAGACCACGGGGCCCTGTTCGGGTGGCCGGGAACGTGTCTCGCCGAGAGCTCGCAGATTGACATCGTTCTCCAATATGACAGGAACCTCGAGTCGTTCCCGCAGCGTCGCGACGAGGGGATAGCCATCCCAACTCGGCAGGAGCGGCGGCCGAGCCACGGTGCCCGCTCGATGGTCCATCGGTGCGGGCACCCCACCACGACGACTCTCGGACGAGCTTCCACGCCGAGATCCGAAAGCATCGCGGTGAAGTAATCGCCCAGCATCGCGACCGTCCGTCCTGGACCTCTCGCCAGATGGATCTCGAGTTCGCGATGCGCGAGCACCCTCTGATGGAGATCGCACACCGTCAGGCTGGCGTGCGATGCTCCGCAGTCGACGACCAGAATGAGTCCGAAGAGCGGGTCGAGTTCAAGTTTCTCAACCGACCGACCTCCGCCCACGCGCACTGGGCTGCCACTAATGCGCAGAGTTCCCATCTGGATGAGAGCGCGCACTGACGCATCCACGATCGTTCTGGAAAGACCCGTCAGTCGGCCGAGCTCGGCTTTTGAGTCTGCGGCGCCGGAAGCTACGAGGCGGGCGATCGTCGACGCGACGACAGGTCGGCTGACGCTCGCGGAGAGCGAAGGAGCCGGCAGTGTGAGCGTGAACTCCACGAGTGCCTACCTCCTACTTGACCGCGCCCGCAGTCAAGCCCTTTTCGAAGTATCGCTGCAGCAGGACGTAAGCAAGAATCTCCGGAAGAGCGACGATGACCGACCCCGCAAGGACCTTGGTCTGGTCGTTCACGAATTTCCCGACGAAGAACTGGCTCAGCAACGTGACCGTCTGGTTGTCGGCGCTCTGCAAGAACACGAGAGGCAGCAAGTAGGCGTTCCAGCTGGTGATCAGGGTGAGGATCACGACGGTCGCCGCGATGGGGCGCGATAGCGGCAGCACGATCGAGACGAACATGCGCAGAGTACTCGCACCTTCCGCCCTCGCAGCCTCGAAGAGTTCGTTCGGGATGCCATCGAAAAAGCTGCGCACGATCAGAACGGTGAACGGAATCTGCAAGGCGGCCGTCGGGATGATGACCGCCCAGAGCGTGTCGTACAGCCCCGTCGCCGCGGCGGTGGCGAAAAGCGGCGTGATCAGGACGATCTCAGGGAGCGTGAGCCCCAGAAGCAGCAGTCAGAAGAAGAACTCCTTCGCCGGCACTCGGAGCTTCGAGAACGCGAAAGCGGCGAGAAGGGTGCAGATGAAGACGATAGCGATCACCGACAGCGCGATCACCGTGCTGTCGAGGAAGTACCGCCAGAGATTCGGAATCGCGAGGACGGCTTCATAGTTGCCCCACCCGCGGCCCCCGAAGGATCCCTGCACCGTTACCACCAGCGGGAACAGAAACGGGATGATCAGGAGGGTGGCGGCGATCTGAAGCCCGACCGCCGTTCTACGGGAGCGTGTTTCCAGCATCAGTTGGCCTTTCTCGCACGTTCGCGACCGCGACTCATGAAGACGATCGCGAGAGTGAGCGCTGGCCGTGACCCCGTTCGGTGGGCACTCTCTAATGGAGGATGTTCAGTATGGGAAACCAGCGCAAGGCATACACGCCTGAGTACAAAGACGAGGCTGTGAGGCTGGCGATTAGCACCGGCCGGCCGGTCGCGACGGTGGCACGGGAGCTCGGCATTGTTGAGCAGACGCTCGGCAACTGGGTCAAGGCTTACAAGGTCCAGCACGAGGCCGACGCGGGGGCGTTGTCCGAGACGGAGCGCGCCGAGCTTGCTCGGTTGCGTAAGGAAAACGCGGAGCTGAACATGGATCGGGCGTTCTTGAAAAAAGCGTCGCTCTTCTTCGCCCAGGAAGCGTCGGATACGAACGGGAAGCGTTCGAACTGATGCGGGTGGAGAAGAGCAACTTCACGATCGTGCGGATGGCCAGGCTCCTCGAAGTCGCTCGCTCCGGTTACTACGCCTGGCTCGGTCGGGCCCCATCGAAACGCGCTGTCCGCCAGGAGAGGATCGAGCAGAAGATTTCCTGGTTCCATGGCGAGTCTGACGAGGTGTCCGGGTCGCCGAATATCCTCGCTGATCTTCGTGAGGACGGTGAGATCATCTCTCGGAAGACAGTCGCGAAGACCATGCGTCGCCTCGGGTTGCGGGGCATCTGCCCGAAGCGGTGGCGGACGACAACGATCATCGGCCACGCTGATGCTTACCCCGCAGACGCCGCAAAACGGCAGTGGGATGTTGGAGCATTGAACCAGATATGGGTGGGCGACATCACGTATCTGCGCACCTCTTGGATTCCAGCAGTCGTCGCAACGGTGTGAACTATCCCGAGCTCAGTAAAGCACTCATCCGCTCCGTCGGAGTGTCCCAGTCCAGCGCCTTGCGCGGTCGGTCGTTCAGTTCGTCGGCGATCGCGGCGAGGGCCACGGCATCGTGGGTGCGGAGGTTTGTGCCTTTGGGCAGATACTGCCGGAGCAGCCCGTTGGTGTTCTCGTTCGTGCCGCGCTGCCAGGGTGAAGCGCGTTCGCAGAAGTGACCGCCATGTCCGTGGCAAGGGAGAAGGCCCGGTGCTCGCTCATCTCCGCGCCCTGATCCCAGGTGAGGGTCTTCTTCGGACGGCCGGCATCCCCTGCAACGCGGTGACGAGGCTGTCGCGAACAGCATCGGCAGTGCGCTCGATCGGAAGATGGCCGAGGACCACGTAGCGTGTGGTCCTTTCAACGAGTGTCGCGACGGCTGAACCGCTGCCGGCGCCGACGATCAGGTCGCCTTCCCAGTGCCCGGGGATCGTGCGGCCTTCGACGTCGGCGGGGCGCTGGGAGATCGGTGTCATCTCGTCGATGAACCTGCTCGTGCGCGTCGGCGGGTCACGGTGCGGTTTGCGGCGCGAACGACCACGACGCAGTGAGCCTGCCAACTCGCGTCTCAGCTCTCCATGCGCGTGGACATAGATGGCCTGGTAGATCGTCACGCAGCTCACGCGCATCCCCGGGTCATGGGGAAAGTCTCGCTGAAGCCGATGGCGGATCTGCTCCGGCGACCATCGTTTCTTGAGCTTGGCGGCGACATAGTCCCGCGGAGGGCCGTCGACCGCGAGCTTTGCTGCCCGCGGGCGTTCACGCCGCTTCGCAGAGACGCGGTGCGCCGTGTGAGGCAGATAGCCACTCCTGCTGACGGTGTTGCGTCTCACTTCACGGCTAATCGTCGAAGGCGCCCGCCCCATCATCGCCGCGATCTTCCGGATCGACAGACCGTCATCATCAGGTCCTTCAGCCGTTCTCGTTCGAGGAGGCTGGGGTAGCGGGCATCGATGACCTGCTCGACGCGGGCAATGGGGACACGTTCGCCTTGCACCCATGCAGTTCTCGGGTTCTTCACGTTCGCCAGGACCTCCCCGGGCCGGTAGAGCACCACTCTGCCGTCAGGGTAGATCCGGCCCTTGGAGAACACGCGGATGCCCTTGTCCCAGTCCAGCGCCTGGTGGGATTCGACGCCCAGCCGTTGGGCGGCCTCGCGGCGCGATACGCCCTCACGTCGAATCCGGAGGAACTCCTGCCGCTTCGCGTCCGCGTAAGCGCCCGTGAAGATCCCCGCCTTACGCGCCCAGGCGTAGCAGGTGACACAGTTGAAGCCGAGTTCGCGTGCGACCGCCGAGACGTTGCCGCTCACAGCGAGCCGTCTGAAGAACTCTGCCTTGTCCTCCGGGGTGTGCTTGCGCTGCGTGCTTCGCGGCGTCGACAGCCCCGCCTGCTTCATCCATCGGTAGCCGCGATCCGGACTCACTCCGGCGGCCAGCGCAGCTGCCCGCACCGATCCGCCCCGATCGATTAACGCCAGAAACGCCAACCTCTGCTGCTCCGTGTACTTCCTCGCCGGCATCTCCGCTCCTCGCCGCTGATGTTGCGACGACTGCTGGAATCCAAGGTCTACTTCATGATCCATACAATGCTGCGGATCCCCGTCCGACCTCGCTGGGGAGTCTTGCAGTGCGAGGGCAACGCCCAGGGTGGGTCGGTGCACGCAGAAGAGTTCTCCCCGGCCGGGCAGAGCTTTCCCCTTGCCCCTGTCGCAACCTGTCAGCGGTCGTCACCCGGGCGCCTTCACGGGATCATTCTCGGCCTGGCGAACGAGTTGCGCAGCGCTTCCGGATTGATACAAAGCTGATCCGCGATCCGTTCAATCGCTCCGGTCTTCGTCACGGCGTTACGACGAGCGCTCAACGCCGAGCGAGTGGCCTGGCTCTTCAACTCCTCGCCCCACTTCCTCGGCGCTGCCATAGCTCTTATCCTCCACAGATCTATGAGCCTCCCCCGAACCCGGCACATCAATCTCATCCACTCCAGTCAGGCGACGCTACCGCTTCTTCGCGGTTTTCGGCTCGAACCAACTGTCACGCCCCTGGGCACCGCGGTCAACACAGCCTTCAACCCCGTGCCTTTGCGGCGCTCTCATGGGCTGTGCTGCCTGCCATGCGTCTCATCGCCTGGGTGCTCGGTCATCGCCCTCTTTCTCGGACAGGCACGACCAGATCCACCGTCAATCAGACATCAGTCCCCCTGGTTGATCGTCGTCCGCGGTGGCGGCGATGGCTCGCACGAAGAGCAGGAGCCAGGTGAGGAGGAGGATGGAGCTGAGCAGTTCCATGGCGGTGAGATTGAAGTAGCCGATCGGCCACATGAGGAGCGCGACGACCCCGAACGCCGCAAGCACGATGACGGAGACGAAGGTGAAACTGCGAGGCAACCATGGCACCAGCCAGGTACTCGTGGCGATGAGTCCAGCGAACGCGACCGACATCGTGGTGGCGATGACAATGTGCAGAGGTTCGGCTTCATCGACGGACACCATCCCGACGCCGGCGAACAGGGCTCCGACGGTGATCAGCCACGCCCGCAGCACTCGGATCCGGGAAGTCGCGTCCGGGGCGGATAGCTGCTGGATGTCATGAGTGAGATGGTGGGTGAGCGTGATGATGACGAGGCCGGCGAACACGAGTGTGATGTTGAACGTGTAGGGCGAGAAGCCGTCGCCGCTACCGAGAGCACTGAAGTTGTGCTGCCACCAGGTGGTATTTCGCGCGGAGAGCATGCTCGCCAACCCGCCGCTGACCAGCAGCATGGCGAGGAGGTTCGCGATCGCCCGGGTGGTGAGTTGCGAGGCGGCACCGGTGAGCAGGTATGCCGCCACGGCGGCGACGGCGCCGGTGACGACAGCGGCGGCAGGCGGGTCGAGGGCGAAGTCGCGGAAGGCGAGCTGCAGCACAGCGAACACGGTTCCGGTGAGCAGGCTGACGACGATGACGGCGGAGACGGTCAATGCGACCGTGTCCACCCCGATCCGCCACCTCACCCCGATGCTGAGAGGACGCGGCCGCGTGCTGCGGACCAAGCGCAGGTAGTTCGTCGCGAACGCCACCCCGGCCGACACGCCAGCCAGGAACGCTGCCGTCACCCCGACAGATCTCGCCCCGGAGAGAGCAGCCGGCTCGCCAGCGAACACGAAGGCGCCAACGACGATCCCCACGACAAGCGCGACAAACGCGAACGCCAGCGCACGAGACTCGGCCGCCACCGCACCACGCATCAGTACGCGCAGAGAGTCCGGAGACGAGGATTTCTTCTCTGAACGTCGAGACCCGCGACGGCTGGACTTTTCTTCCGTCAGCGAAAGGTTCATCGGTGTTCCCGCCTGCGTTCCGCCGGGCCAGTTGGCGACGGCACGAGGTCGGGGTGGTCGCGCCACGCTCCTCCCGCAATGCTCATGACCATCGCATTGACCGTAGCAACCAGCGGCACAGCGAATAGTGCTCCGGGGATGCCTGCGACGATCGATCCGCCTGCGACGGCGAGGACGACCGCGAGGGGGTGCACTTTCACGGCGGAGCCCATGATGAGCGGTTGCAGGACGTGTCCTTCGAGCTGTTGGACGAGGAGGACGATACCCAGCATGATCAGCGCGATCACCCATCCGTTGTAGACGAGTGCGATGAACACGGCGACCGCGCCGGTCACGACGGCGCCGATGACGGGGATGAAGGATCCCAGGAACACGAGCACGCCGATCGGGATAGCGAGCGGGACTCCCAGCAGTGCTGCGCCGAGGCCGATGCCGACCGCATCGATGAACGCGACGAGGATCTGCACCTTCACGAACGACTGCAGGGTCGCCCATCCGGCACGTCCCGCCTCATCGGTGGCCGGGCGGGCGCGGCGCGGGAACAGGCGCACGATCCAGGCCCAGATCCGATCTCCGTCGATGAGGAAGAACAGCGTCGAGAACAGGGCCAGGAGGACGCCAGCGAAGACATGGCCCACACTGGAACCGAACGCCGCAGCCCCGGACGCCAGCGCCGCTCCATCCTCCTGAATCATCGCCCAGACCTGTTGGACGAAGGCATCCAGGTCAGCCCCGGACACCTGCAACGCAGACTCCGCAAGGAACTTCCGGAACTCCGTGAAAGACGCCACCGTCTGCTCAGCAAGTCCTCCAAACCCTGACGTGATCTGCGTGACCACCAGATACCCCAGTGCTCCCACCACCACCAGAACGCTCAGCTCGGCGACAGTGATCGCCGCCCAGACCGGCCACCGGTGCCGAGTCAGAAAATTCTTGAACGGGACGAGCAGCGCAGCCAGCACGACCGCGATCAGCAGCGGGATCACCAGCAACCTCAGCTGCACCACGAGAAAGCCGATCACCGTGAGCACTCCGACGATCGCGAGGATCCGCCACGACCATGCGCCGGCGATCCGTATCCCCACCGGGAGCACCTCAGCCTCCGTCGTTGACCAGGCCTGCGGTTCCGTGCGTCTTCTGAACAGCGGCATCTATCCATCTTTCCGGTCGATGTCGCGAGCTGCGGGGACTCGGCGTGCCGCGTCCCGGGCAGCAGGAGCCATCACGGCGGCGGCGATCGCGATCGCACCGACAACAGCGCAGACCCAGAACCCCCCGGTGAACGCAGCATCCGCCGGTGCACCAGCAGAGGTGCCCTGAGAGGAGAGCACAGCGCCGATCACCGCGGTGCCGAGGCTGCTGCCCACGGTCCGCATGATCGTGTTCACGCTGATCGCTTCCCCAGTCTGCGTCGCGGGGACGCTTTCAATGATCGCGTTCGACGTCGCCGCCAACGCGAACCCCACTCCCACGCCGGTCAGCGCCCCGGACAGCACGACCTGCCATAACTGATCGTGTCCGACAGCGGGAACAAGGAACGCGAGCATGGCGATCGCCGAGCCGATCAGCATGGGGAGCTTCGCGCCCGCCTTGCGGACCAGGAGACCCGCGATCGGTCCGCTGACCACCATCATCGCCACCGTCGGCAGCAGGAACAGACCCGAAGCGGTGACCGACACCCCGAACCCGTACCCGGTCGCCGTCGGTAACTGCAGCAGGGTGGGCACCAGCACGAAGGTCCCGAACATCACGAACCCGAAAGCCAATGCGACCAGGTGGGCTGTCCATACTCCCCGGTTCCGCCACAACGGAATATCGATCAACGGCGCCGACAGCCGCAGCTCCACCAGCACAAACACCACCAGCGCCACACCCCCCACGATCAGCAGCGACACTGTTGCCACCGAGGCCCACCCCCACGTGGCCCCCTCCCCGATACCCAGCAGCAACGCCACCAACGACACCGTCAAGATCCCCGTGCCGAGAAGATCGATACGACCCGGTGTTTTCACCGGCGAATCCGGCATTCCGAAGATCGCGCCGAACAACGCAATCACCACCAACACGGCAGGCAACCAAAACAGCCACCTCCACGAGAGCGCCTCCACGATCGGGCCCGCCGCCACGATCCCCACCCCCGCACCGACGCCGAAAATCGCCGACAACAATCCGATCGTCACACCCACCCGATCCGGATCCAACTCATCCCGCACCACACCGATCGACAACGGCATGATCGCCCCCGCCGCCCCCTGCAATACTCTCGCCATGATCAGCACCGTCAAGTTCGGCGCCACCGCAGCCAACACGGTACCGACCAACAGGAGAACCAGAACGACGATCAGCACGCGGCGCTTCCCGACCATGTCTCCCAGACGCCCCAGCACCGGGGTCAGCACCGCCGCAGCCAACAGATACGCCGTCAGCACCCACGACGCATCCCCGGTCGACACCCCCAAGTCATGGCCGATCGAACCCAACGCCGGAGCAACAAGTGACTGCAGCACCGCGAACGACAACCCGCCCAACGCCAAGTACGCAACGAGCAGCGCTCCATTCGTATGCCGCTCCCCCGCCGCTCGAGCGGCCCCCGCACCCCGACGAGACGACGAACTCGACATGCCACTCCTCATGTAAACAAGCGCTGACTTAAGTAGACTACTACTTACACCAAGCGTGTCAGCCGTCGTTTATCTGAGAGGTGGACGCGAAGGCTGCGGTGACGACGATGGAGACGATATGAACACGCCCGACGAACCGGCCGGTGCCGAGCGCTTGCCCGCAACACAACGCGCGGGCCGGGCGCGAAACGCGACCGCCACCCGCCAGCGACTCCTGGACGCGGCCCGATCTCGCTTCGCTCGGGATGGGTACGGCGCAACCACCGTTCGCGACATCGCCACCGACGCCGGCGTGAACGTCGCGCTCATCAACCGCTATTTCTCCTCCAAAGAGGGCCTGTTCGAGGCGTGCATCACGGACGCAGGTAAGCACCTCAGCCGTCACCGCCGCGAAGACATGACCGCTCGGGGAGACGTCACTGTCGCGGGTATTGCAGACACGATCCTGCAACGACTCGGCGAGCTACCGTCCGCAGCGGACTCTGTCCAAATTCTCCTGCTGCTGCAACGCTCCGGCGACGAGAGAGCAGACGAACTACGTCGAAAAATTCTGCGCTCATTCGCCGAACGCATGGCCGCCGCATCCGGATGGGCCGCCGGCGAGACCGACACGGACGCAGCACTCCTCCGCGCCCAGGTCGCACTCGCCGCAGTTCTCGGGGTAGTACATCTCCGCTCAACGACCGGGCTGCAACCACTCGCCGCAGCCACCGACACCGACCTCGAAGGCCCAGTACGAGACCTCCTCACCGCACTCCTCACCCCCACCGAGTTGCCGCGCGTCTGGGCATCCGACTGATCAACCATTCGAAAACCTGTGAGCACAGCCCTGTTCAGGTTCGGACAGGGCTAGCTAAGCCGTACGCCCGGCGTTCGCGAAGTCGCGCACGTACCAACGTGCACCACGCTCCACGGCCCGAAGAGGAGGAACTTCAGCCCGTTCCACAGCGCCCAGAAGAAGGCCAGGTAGAGCCACTCGCTCCATCCCCGCTCGATGAGTCCGGTGCAGGTGGCGGCGAGGGTCTGTCCGATAAACAATGAAGATGTTCTTGACGGCTTCGGCCGGGGCTGACCTGCTGTTTAACTGACACGGCGTGTGCCGTTGTCCTGACACCGACGAGTCGTCTCGGCCGAGGTTCGCCGTCACTGTCCCGGAGCCTCTCGGGGCCAGGTGGAACGTGACTTCATAGGACCTTGTTCGAACACGATGCCTCGTCATTGTTGCGTCCGCTCCGACCTCCCCGAGGGACTTTTCCGTCAGAGAGGAACCCCTTGAGAGAGCACCACCAGCTGACCGGCACGATCATCGTCGGTCGGATCGACGCGCATTCGAACACCCACCACGTCGCCGCCCTCGACTCGTCGGGCCGCCGCCTCGGCAGCCAGGAATTCCCCGCCTCGACCCGCGGCTACCAAGATGCGTTGGACTGGCTCGGAAGCTTCGGCGTGATCGACAAGATCGGAATCGAGTCGACGGGATCGTATGCCGCCGGGTTGACCAGGTTCCTCCTCGCCCGCGGCGTGGACATCGTCGAGGTCAACCAGCCTCATCCTCATCTGCGTGCCCGCCGCTGCAAGGACGACGCGATTGATGCTGAGGCGGCGGCGATGAAGGCTCTCTCCGGCCAGGCCGCGGTCGTGCCGAAGAACACCACTGGTGTCGTCGAGTCCATCCGAATCCTCCGGGTCAGCCGGGACTCCGCGATCCGTTCCCGCACCCGCACGCAACTCCAACTCCGTGATCTACTCATCACCGCGCCTGCCGAACTCCGCGAACAGATCACCGAGCGCACCACCGCCGCGCTGATCGAGCGCGGCGCGGGCCTGAGACCAGACCGCGACGACCTCGCCGACCCGTTCCACGCCACGAAGTACTCGCTCCGGACACTCGCGAAGCGCGTTCTGGACCTCACCGCTGAAATCCGTGAGGTCGACGTCGTGTTGGAAGAACTCGTCGCCTGAACGGCGCCCACCCTGATCTCCAAGCTCGCCATCGGCACCGGTCACGCATCGCAATTGCTGATCACCGCGGGGCAAAACATCGACCGACTTCGCTCCGAAGCCGCGTTCGCACGGCTCTGCGGGGTCGCACCCA
Source organism: Microbacterium saperdae (assembly GCF_006716345.1). Lineage (NCBI taxonomy): Bacteria > Bacillati > Actinomycetota > Actinomycetes > Micrococcales > Microbacteriaceae > Microbacterium > Microbacterium saperdae. The sequence goes on along the minus strand of NZ_VFOX01000001.1, from coordinate 1,211,812 downwards.
TCCCCGTCTCGTCGGGCAAGACCCAGCGGATGCGTCTGCATCGCGGCGGCGATCGACAAGCCAACGCCGCGCTCCACACGATCGCCGTCTGCCGACTCCGTTACCACGAGCCCACGATCGCCTACGCGCAACGCAGGCTCACCGAGGGACTCTCGAAGAAAGACGTTCTTCGCTGCCTCAAACGCTTCATCGCCCGAGAGGTCTACCACGACCTGAAAACCGACCTCGGCATCACTCGACTTCTATAGGGCCGTCAGCAGGTCAGCCCCGGCCGAAGCCATCAAGAACATCTTCATTGTTGTTCAGACAGTCCCGATTGAACGCCCGAGGCAGTCACTGATTCCTTTATCCCGTTTCCTTCAACGAGTTGCGTCGGGTGATGAGCGTGAGTGCTACTGCTCCGAGGACAGCGAGAATGGCGATCATGGATGCGCCGCAGTAGGCGTATTGGATTCCGGTGCCGATGCCGCTGCCGACCCCGGCGCGTGTGGAGCCGATGGTCATGAGGGTGACGAGGGTCGCGGTGCCGGCGGCGCCGGCGAGCTGTTGCACGGTGGAGAAGGTGGCGCTGCCGTGGGAGTAGAGCTCGGCCGGGAGCGGGCTGAGTGCCGCGGTCATCAGCGGGGTGAAGAGGAAGGCCAGCGCGGCGTGCATCACGGTGAACATGCCCATCGCCAGCAGCGCGGAGCCCTGCTGCGCGAGGGTCACCGCGAAGGCGACCTGAGACAGTGCAAGGAGCACTGCCCCGGGCACGACGAGCGGACCCGCACCGAGCCGGTCATACAGTCGCCCGACGACGGGTGAGAGCACGGCGAGGATGAGGCCGCCGGGCAGCAGCAGCAGGCCGGTGGCAAGTGTGTTGACGCCGAGTGCGTCTTGCAGGTAGAGCGGGAGGACGGTGAGGGTGCCGAACAGGGTCATCGCGATCAGGGCGGTGACGATGATCGCGGCCGCGAACTGGGGTGTGCGGAACGTGCGCAGATCCAGCAGTGCGAGGTCCCGGCGGGCGAGGCGTCGTTGCCGGAGGACGAACACCAGCAGGACGACAATGCCGATGGTGAGGGGGATCCAGGGGGCGATGGGAGCCTCGCCGCTCGCGGACTCGCCGATGCTCGCGAGCCCGAACACGATGCCGCCGAACGCGAGAGCGGAAAGGACGACCGAGAGCACGTCGATCGGGAGCCGACGGGTCTGGGTCACGTTGCGCAGCCGGAAGATGCCCAGCAGGAGCGCGGTGACGGCGATCGGCAGGACCGTCCAGAAGAGGAAGGGCCACTCCGCGACGCTGAGCACCGCCCCCGACACCGCGGGCCCGAGCGCGGGGGCGGCGGAGGTGACGATCGCGATGGTGCCCATGAGCGTGCCGCGGCGCCCTGCCGGCACGGTATGCAGCACGGCCGTCATCAGCAGCGGCATCATCACCGCCGCACCGGAGGCCTGCACGATCCTGCCGGTCAGCAGCATCCCGAAACCCGGCGAGAGCGCAGCGACCAGGGTGCCGATCGTGAACAGCGACATCGCGGTGATGAACACCTGCCGGACGGTGAAGCGCTGCAACAGATAGCCCGAGGTCGGGATCACGATCGCCATCGTGAGCATGTAGCCCGTGGTCAGCCACTGAGCCGTCGCCGCCGTGATCCCGAGATCCTCGATGAGGCTCGCCAGTGCCACGTTCATGATCGTTTCGTTCAACACCACCACGAACGCGGCAACCACCAGCAACCCCAGCACCAGTGCCGTGCCGGGCGCGAGACGCTCGCCGACGGCCGGCGCTGACTCATCCGAGTCGAGCTGCGTTGGGGAGTCCTGGCCGCCGATCACCGGCCCACCACCGTCCCAGTCGTGAACTGCGTCTTCGTCATGGTGTCCTCTCGAGTCCCCACGCCTGCTATCCGGAGTACGACTCCACTATAACCGGAATCAGACTCCGATACGCTTGAGGAGTGAGCAGGAGGAGCAACGATGCCACCCCGTCCCCCGGCAGACGCTGAAGCCGCCGCCCCTCGACGGGCGATGCGAGCCGACGCCCGCCGGAACCGGGAACGGCTGCTCATTGCCGCGCACGAGGTCTTCACCGAGAAGCCGCACGAGGCGTCCATGGACGATGTCGCGAAGCGGGCCGGAGTGGGCACCGGCACCCTCTTCCGCAACTTCCCCACACGCATCGACCTGATCCGAGCCATCTATGAGGAGAACCTCCAACAGCTCGGAGCCCTCGCCGCAGAGATCTCCAGGACGCGGGAGCCGTGGGAGGGGCTCGTCGAGTGGCTGCACGCCTTCGTGGTCTTCTCGCAGATGAACCGGGCGATCATCGGCGAGCTGAACCAGGCCGCCAACCATGACCCTGAGTTCGACCGTCGCACTACCGAGCAGATCGATACCGCGGTCGGCAACGTCCTGAAACGAGCGCACGCCGCACACGCCGTCGATCCCGATCTCACCGCACGCGACCTGGTGCAGCTCATCGGCGGCCTCGTGCTCTTCATGGCCACCGACGACACCCGCAACGACTATCTCCTCGGCCTCATCGTCCGCGGAATCCAGATGCCGTGAGTCGCAGACGACAACGGCGGTCCAACGGATGGCACGCCGCCCGACTAGGAGTGCGGTAGAGCGTGAAGCGCATGCTTGAGCGAGCAGGTCGACCGCACTGACCGTCGTGCCCCGTGTGCACGACGGTGCGATCGATCGTTGACACCAAAACCCTCCTGAACCAACTCCGCTCGGCGCTTCGACGGCGGATACTCTCCCATGCCCGGTCGCCCCCTGGCGGGCGGAGTCTGCGTGTGGAGGGCGGGCAACGCGGTGCCTCACGCACTCTTGGTGCGTCACGCACCCTTCACATCTGGCGCGGCTCGAGCCCAGCTTCGTGCACATATAGATTCCTGGGAATATGCTTACTGCTGATGATGTTGGAGGCGGGTGTGGAGTTCTTCGATCTTCTGGTCGGTGTCGAGACGGCCCTGTGGAACCGGGTGGAGGGTGAGCTTCTGGCCGCGGATCAGGTGGGGTTGGGCACGTGGATGGCGTTGCGTGTCCTGCACCGCCACGGTGGCGGCAGGCGAGTCCGGGACCTTCGCGCGGGGCTGTCGATCACGGTCGGGGCGGCGAGCAAGCTGGTGGACCGGCTGGAGCGTGACGGCCTCGCCGTGCGTCGTCCGCATCCGGACGACCGCAGGTCATCGCTGATCGTGCTCACCGATGCCGGCGAACGTGCCCGCACGGAGGGCGAACGCCTCGCACGCAGGACACTGACGGCTGTGCTCGGCGACACCACGGATGTGGCGGCGGTCACGGCCGCACTGGTGCGCCTCCAGGCGCGCCTCGTGTCGGCTGATGAGGGGGCCTTGGTATGACGCGCATGATGCGGGCGGTCGTTGTCGACGCTCCCGGCCCGCCCGATGTCCTGAACGTGCGAGACATCCCGGTACCGGTCGTCAGGCCGGGTGAGGTGCTGATCCGGGTGAAGGCGTTCGGGTTGAATCGCTCCGAGTTGCACTTCCGGCAGGGTCTCGCCTCCTTCGGCTCGTTCCCCCGTGTCCCGGGCATCGAGGCGACCGGAATCGTCGAGGACGCCCCCGGCGGCGAGTTCTCCCCGGGTGCGCAGGTGGTGACGATGATGGGCGGCATGGGGCGGACGTTCGACGGCGGGTACGCCGAGTACGTCGTCGTGCCAGCCGGACAGGTCATCCCCTTCCATAGCGACCTGCCATGGGGCGCTCTGGGCGCGGTGCCGGAGATGCTGCAAACCGCCCACGGGTCGCTCACCACCGGCCTGCAGGCGCGTGCGGGCGATAGCATCCTGATCCGCGGTGGGACCTCGTCGGTCGGTCTGGCCGCGACGGTGCTCGCGAAACTCGGCGGGATGACGGTGTATGCCACCACCCGCCGCGAAGCTGCCCGAGAACAGATGAAGCGGGTCGGGGTCGATCACGTCCTCATCGACGACGGCGACATCTCCGCCCAGATCCGTCGCGTCCTGCCCGACGGTGTCGACGGGGCGATCGAGCTGGTGGGGGTCAACGTGCTGAGAGACACCCTGCGTGCCGTCCGCATCGGGGGGACGGTGTGCTTCACCGGCATGCTGTCGGATCAGTGGACGATCCCCGACTTCTACCCGATGGACTGGCTCCCCAACGGTGTCCGCCTCAGCGCCTACTCCGGAGAAGCTGCCGACCTGTCCCCGCAGACCCTCCAGCACTACCTGGATGCCGTGCGCGACGGGCGAGCCGTCGTCCCGGTCGGACGCACGTACCGACTCGAGGACATCGTCCACGCCCACCGGGACATGGAAGCCGGGACTGTGGGCGGCAAGGGTGTGGTCGTCCTGTGATGATCCCGCCGCTGGAGATCGCGCACGCCGCCCACCTCGCCCGCCACCCCAAGGAGCGCCCCATGACCATGCCGACGTTCACTTCGCCGTTGACCGAACTGCCAGAGGGGGCACGACTGCGCTCCGTGACCGGACGGCCCGCGCCCATCGCCGGACGCACAGCGCTGCGCGTCGAGCTGACCGATGACATCACCGCGCACGGCACGCCGGGCGTCGACTACGTGGATCAGGCCACGTTCGTCGAACTGCCCGTGACGCTGCGTACCGGGGTGATCGAGGTCGACATCCTCTCCCGTCTCAACGGCAAGACCGACTTCCCCTCCCGCGCGTTCGCCGGCATCGTCTTCCACGTGCAGGAGGACGCCTCCGCGTTCCAATCGGTCTACCTTCGGCCGTTGAACGGCAGGAAGGTCAACCCGCCCACTCCCCGTGACCAGCGGGCGATCCAGTACTTCGCCTACCCGGACTGGCCCTTCGACCGGCTACGCACCGAGCGGCCCGACGGACCCCATGAGGCCGGCGCCGACATCGGCCCCGACGAATGGAACACCCTCCGAGTCGACATCGGCGAAGCCCAGATCACCGCCACCGTCAACGACGTCGAGGTGCTCGACATCGATCGCCCGCTCATACCGCCACACTCAGGAACCGTTGGGCTGTTCGTCGACATCGGCACTGAGGCCTTCTTCTCCCGGCTCACGGTCAGCACCCCGACGTGAGCTCGCACACGCCCCGAACACGCTGACGCAGGCCCCCAGAGATCGCCGCTTCACCAGGGACACCTGGGGGTGTTCACGGAGCTCACGTTCTCACGGTGCTGTGGACTGGTCGAGTAGTTCGGCGACGAGGATCTGGACGCGGTGTCTTATGCCGTCGCGGATGGGGCGCACGGCTTCGATGCTGAGTCCGGCGGGGTCGTCGAGTTGCCAGTCGAGGTAGCGGACGCCGGGATAGTAGGGGCATTCGTCGCCGCAGCCCATCGTGACCACGACCGTGGATGCTTCGACAGCTTCGGGGGTGATGACCCTGGGCTGTGCGCCGGTGATGTCGATGCCATCCTCAGCCATCGCCTCGACCGCGACGGGGTTGACGTGCTCGGCGGGCTGGGAACCGGCGGAGCGGACCTCGATCCGGTCCCCGGCGAACGCTTGCAGGTAACCGGCGGCCATTTGCGACCGGCCCGCGTTGTGGACGCACATGAACAGCACGCTCGGCCGAGTCATGGTCAGCATTCTCCTTCCGCCGGGACTGCCGCCGCGACGGGCGCGAGGCCGACGCTGACCGGCTGGAGCCCGGGCGCGGCGCAGCAGGACCCGGTCGGGGTGCTGGTGTCGAACACGCCGGAGCCGCCGCAGACACCGGTGTCGGGCAGGACCAGCTCGACCCGACTGGCGGCGCCGCGGTCGCCGGCCAGCTCCGCGGCGATGGAGCGGACCTGCTCGTAGCCGGTGAGGGCGAGAAACGTCGGGGCTCTCCCGTAGGACTTCGCGCCGACGATGTAGAAGCCGGGCTCGGGCTGGGCGAGGTCGGCCGCGCCGGTGGCGCGCACGGACCCGCACGAGTGGGTGTTCGGATCGATGTCCGCCGCGATCCGAACCGGGGCTTGCATCCGGTAGTCCAGCTCCAGCCGCACCTCGGAGAGGAACGAAAGGTCGGGCCGGAACCCGGTCAGCACCACGATCCGATCGGCGGGGTCGAGGGTCCGGCCGTCCTCAGCGGCGAGCACCGCCTGGCCGCCGGTGAGGTCGATGCGTTCGGTGCGGAACCCGGTGACGAGGTCGACCAGTTTGTCGGTGACGGCGGCCTTGGCTCGCTGTCCGAGCGCGCCGCGGGCGGGGAGTTCGTCGGCGTCGCCGCCGCCGAAGGTGGTGCCCACGGTGCCGCGCCGCAGCACCCAGGTGATCCGTGTGTCGGGGTGTGCGCGGGCGATCCGGCCCAGCTCGGTGATCGCGGTGGCTGCGGAGTGCCCGTTCCCGACCACGACCACGTGCCGCCCCGCGAGCTCGGCGGCGCCTTCGAACGCGGGGATGCGGTAGGTCAGCAGACCCGCGTCAGCGGCGGCGTGCTCTCCGAGCGCGGGCAGGCCGTCCGCACCCGCGGGGTTCGGTGTGCCCCAGGTGCCGGACGCGTCCATGACCGCGCGAGCCTCGATCCGCGACTCGATGCCGGCGCCATCGCGCACGTGGACGAGGAACGGCTGCTCCGCCCGGCCAGCGTCCACGAGCAAGTCCCGGCCCTTCCGTCCCACGCCGACCACCCGCGCCCCGTAGCGCACCCGGTCGCCGAGTGCCTTCGCGAGGGGCGCGAGGTAGCCGGAGACCCACTCGGCGCCGGTCGGGTACCCCGATGTCGGGGCCGTCCATCCGGTCGGGGCGAGCATCCGGGCAGCGGCGGGGTCGGCCAGCTCGGGCCACTGCGAGAACAGCCGGACGTGCCCCCACTCCGATACCGCCGCCGCAGTGCCATCCCCGGCTTCCAGCACCAGCGGCTCAAGGCCGCGCTCCACCAGGTGCGCCGCTGCCGCAAGCCCCTGCGGGCCCGCGCCGATCACCACCACCGGACGATCCACCGTCACCCGATTCGCCATTACCTGACCCACCTCTCGCATTGAAGACCATCGATGTATTGAGCGTGCTCGATGCATCGACACATGTCAATACGTCTGGCAGGATGGTATGCATGACCACGATCCTCCCGCTGCTCGACCAGGACGCCGGCGCGTGCTGCGCGACCGTGACCGGCGGCGCGCTGGACGAGGCCGACGCGCAGCAGATCGCGAAGGTGTTCAAGGCGCTCGGCGACCCGACCAGGGTGCGGCTGCTGTCGCTGATCGCAGCCAGCACCGACGGTGAGCTGTGCGTGTGTGACCTCACCGACCCGGTGGGGCTGTCTCAACCGACCGTGTCGCATCACATGAAGCAGCTCGTCGACGCGGGACTGGCGACTCGCGAGCAGCGCGGCAAGTGGGCCTACTACCGCGTCACAGGCGGCGCGCTGGAGACCGCGGCCCGGACCCTGCTGCCGCGATGAGCCACATCGTCATCCGCCCGATGATCCCGGCGGACTGGCCCGATGTGGAGCGCATCTACGCCGAGGGCATCGCGACCGGGCACGCCACCTTCGAAGCCGAACCACCCAGCCGGGAAGCGTTCGACACTGGCAAGGTTCCCGTCCCACGGCTGGTCGCCGCCGACGACGCGGGCGCGGTGATCGGGTGGGCCGCCGCCTCTCTGGTGTCGGCCAGGCGCGTATACTGTGGAGTGGTCGAGCACTCCATCTACGTGGCCGATACCGCTCGTGGGCGCGGGGTCGGCGGACGGCTCCTGACCGCGTTCATCGACGCCGCCGACCAGGCAGGCATCTGGACCATCCAGTCCTCGCTGTTCCCCGAGAACACCGCCAGCCTGCGCCTGCACCACCAGCACGGATTCCGCACCGTCGGCACCCGCGAACGCATCGTCCTCATGACCTACGGGCCACTCGCCGGAACCTGGCGAGACACCGTGCTCATCGAACGCCGGCGCACCACGTGAACAGCGCGACCGAACCCACACAGATGAGAGTTCAGGAGTCGGAGCCCCGGCCGAATTGCTGCACGCTCCTGACAGCGCCTAGGCCCGGCAGCACCACGCGACCAACCACGACGAGAGCGTGTCGCGCGAACAAGAGTGACTCGCGGTCAAGTGCGTCAGAGTGCCCGTGGTCCCGATCCGGTCCCGGAAGCCGCGTCTTTTCCTTCAAACTGCGAGCCCCTAGGACAGCAAGAATCAGCACCTCACCAGGTGAAAAATCCAGAACGGGCCCCTACACAACCTGCTCTACGACCGCTGAACCCCCAGGTAGACGGTTCAGCCCAGATCGTTGATTTTCTGGGCTTCTCTGCTACTCAAACGGCCCAGTTTCACGTCATGGATTGCACGGTTTGCATGCATCAGGTCCCGGCCAGGTCCCGGCTCTTGGTAGCCATTGACAGATTCGTCAGGGTTTACGTGGGGTTTACGGAGACACCGCCGAAGGTCTCCGCACTGGGAAGGCGTGCTCCGCGATCGTGGGTCGCGACAGTCGGGACTGCGAACCCTGGACGCGAGCAATCGCCTGTCCCGAATCTCACACTAATCATGCGGCAAGATGAGAGACTTCTTCGCTTCCGGCCCTCCGCCGGTAGCCGACTCTTCTTTGCCCCCCTCATCAACGTTCAACACATTCTCCTTTACGATCGCGCCAGCAACCTGCATGAAAATCCTCACTACGGCCGATAGCTCGAACAATGCATACCACCAAAGCCAAAACGCTAGATAAACCACGAAGTAGTGAAACCAGGCGTCAGAAAACGCAACTCCGAGTGGGATTACTGCGAACCCCGTCCCGAACGCGATCGCCAGAAAAGAAACTAAGACCAGACCGATCTGGATCATTGCCGACCAGGCGAAGGTGAAAAGCAAATTCTGAAAAGCGGAGTACCTGGACCCTTGAGGCTTCAGATTTGACCACCTGCGAACACGTTTATCACCAGGAACACCCAACGCGATACCCGCCCCAGCGATCGCAGCTCCAAAACTCAGCGCAGCATAGAGGAGTGCATAATTCGCTAGGTCCTGAACATACAGTGCACCGAGCGGAATAAATGGCGCTATAAGGCCTGTAACGCATGCGAGAACCAAAGAGACCCAGAGCGCGGGATCCTTCAGGAGTTGTTTACGCCTTCCCCAAACTTCTCCACTCCAGAAACCTTGCGTCCGCTTTTTTCCCATGCCCCACCTCCTTGGTTGCGCGATGAGCAACGGAATTGACTACGCAGTTGCACCTTCGTCTTCTGCGATCATTTCCAAAGAGGACTCCCTGATCGCATCGAGCTCCTCGAACGCGGTAGCTCCTCGCTCAACCTCAACCTGGGTCTTCCTTGCATACCTCTCAAGGTTGATCGTCTTGTTCCCGGCTTCACCGGGAGCTTGGCCGACAACGACGACGTTCTTCAGCGAGGAAATCTTCTTGCGAGCAAGACCCAAAATGTCCTGCACAATACCCTTCTTCTTTGAAAGGCCCTCACCCCTTGGTGCGACAAGTTCAACGCGAGCACTTGCTGCACTGGATTCTTCAGCATATTTATGAATTTCGTTGCTGTCGTCTGACCAGTCCAAGTTGGGCTGGTTAACGGCAACGGTTACCTTCTTGACCGTCTCGAGTTCTTGAACCGCCCTATCAAACTCCTCGGAGGTGACTTGATTGAGGTCGATCGTCAGCCTGTCATAACCGGCATCTCGCCCAAGAGCCTGCAGGTATCGTTCGATGATTGCGGTGGAGACGCCTGGCCGTTTACGTTCAATCGCAACGAGGCGCGAGGTCGTGTTGAAAATCGCCCAGACCGCGACCGCAAATACGCCTTCATCTCGTTCGACCGACTCTTCGGAGCCAGTCCGTTCGTTGTAGAAGACCGGCACCTGATCTTCACTGCCAGAGATGAACCTCAGAGCCGTGACGTCCTCGCTGATGCGGCTGGTCTGCGTCACTGCGACAACCTGTCCGAGCACGACCTTGCGGCTCTCGCGCGCGGAAGCAAGATCTGCGACCACATTCACGAACTCTGGGTAATCAATTACTCCAGACGCGTCTCGACCATGAATCGAGTAAGCCGCGACGCTTCTCATCTGGGTACGTTTTCTAGCCAATTCACTTCCAATCGGTTTGCCCCACGGCGGGGATATACATCAACAGCGATGTACAAGGCACTGCTCGGGCACAAAAGCACCCAGTAAGGCTCATAGTAGCTTTCAGCACTGCCGTGTCATCCTCGCAACATTCGTGATTATTACCGGAGTGAAGCTCGAGCACGCCGGGAACGGGCCTCTGTGTGCATGTTCACTGGAGTTGCGTCGATCACTCGGCGGACCATTTCAGCGATGAATCGGTCGGGTCGTAAATCAACCGGCACCTTGCCCCAAGGAAGGTGCACCGGAGGAAGGCTTGATAGTGCCACCTCGACATCCGACTGCTCGACATGTTCTTCGATGTCGTCGTCTGAGTCTTCGCTGCCGTCGACACCTGCCTCGGCGAGTGGATCTTCGCCATCGCCCTGATCATCATCCGATTCTTCAACGGAGAGGTGACTGCCGTACTCAATGACGATGAGGCAGACCGCGTGGTAGGCGTCATCTTCTCGTCCAAGCTTCTGGAGCAGGTCGATGAGCCATTCCGCCTTGTCGGGCGACTCGTCGAAGATGGTTGATCGGAGCCCGTAGACGAAGCCGAGTGCGGCGAGAGGGTGGCGGAGACGGAGGTTCTTCGCATCGCCGTATGATTCTTCGACCCGGTTGGCAGCGTTCTTGCCGAAGCTGGAGTCCATCCGTTTTGTGCTTATGAGGAGCTCTGGTCCTGCTGCCCAGTTCGACATGACGACGTCGACCTGCTTGAGATAGTTCTTGCCAAGGATGTTCGCCGAGGAGGCAGCTGCTCCGGTGGGTGGTGTCTTTGCCTGAAGTCTCTTCCAGAGCGCATCGCGTTCCTTGGCTGTGACCTTGTTGAGCAGGCTCACGATGGGGCCAGGCAAGATTCGCGGTGCCGAAGGACGCGGCCAAGCGGCATCGGCATCGAACCCGGAGCGACGGAGCTCATACGAAAGCCAGACGTCCAACGCGAGAGCGGGTACGCCCGTCGTGGTGGGGGCTTTCAGGTAGAGCGGGACTCCGAGAAGCTTGATGAGCGTGTCGTAGTCGGGCTCATAAGAGAGAGCTCCACCCTCGTCTTTGACCCAAGGGTTGCTGTGCTCCCCGCTGGGGGCGGCATCAGCGACGATGCGATCAAAAATCGCCCACGCTTTCGCCTTTGTCGATGGTTCAGTGGCCACTTCGTCCCCTTGCTTGGCGTCGGCCAGCCAAGGCGGCGTGGGCGTCTCGCACATGGTCGAGTTCGGATTCTGTAACGAGCTCGGGATCCACGAGCAGGACGTCGTCGACGAGTTTGACTGCTGCGATGAGGTCTCCTTGTTGGAGGAGCTTCGTGACGTCCTGCTTGATGAGACGCAGTTGCTCGGCGCGAGCTTGTACGTGTGCGGGTGAGGGCATGGCCCAGACGTCGGCCTCGCGTGGCTCGAGCTTGAGAATCCCTCCCCCATACGCGCGTCCCACCATTTCGGCGTTGAGAAGAGTGACCGAGTTGAGGCTCGCGATAGGCAGGAGGTCGCGCCCCAGCTCCCGGTTTTGCTCGTCGAGGTAGACACCGTGGACGGAGTTGAGGTGGTGCGCGCCTGCGGTGTTTGTCGTGAGTCTCGGGGTGTCGGCGTTCATGCATGTCAGCAGCAAGTCGGCGGGTGGCAGCAGCGGCACTCGATACCACGGGTTCCGCACCCGGCACTTGTATGCTTCGTCGACACCCGCGAGATGTCCGGTGTCGATGTATGCCTGGGCAGCTGGAGACGGCCTGTCGGCTGGGCGGAACAGCCAGGTAGATTTGCCTTGCTGCCCGAGCTTGATCATCGCGCTGCTGGAGAGTTCAAGGCCTCTGAGATGGGAGCTGCCTGGCGGCGAGAGCCGCACGAGGTCTTTGCGAGGAATACCGAGCTCTTTGACTCGTGCCGGTGAGAGTGCGAAGTACCGGTTATTGCCAGTGACCATTCCAAGAGTGGTGTCACCCCAGGTGTCAAGGCTCGTGAAATGGCCTTCTGCTCGGAGCGTGCGAAGGGGCTCCACCGCGTCAGGGTCTACCAACAGTCCCGTCCACTTCGCTGATGGATCTGTAGGTTTCCAGGTAAGCGAACCACTCAGAGACGCGAGAGCATCGGCGTCTTGAGCCTGGTAGATCGTCGCGTGATCAGTGGGACCTTCGTTAAACCCGTCTGCGAGGAGCAGCACGACATCGGCTTCCGCTTCGGGAAAAACCTGTTCGGCGAACAGAACGAGTTCAACGCTGCGGAATCGGTCGAAGAGGAACTGTCGAACAGCCGCCGCGTAGTTCACGCTGAGAAGTTCTGCGGGGAGTACGAGCCCCATCCGCCCGCCGTCCTTCAGGAAGAGGGCGGAGTGGACCGTGAACGCGGCCCAGCTTGATGCCAGCGCGGTCAGAGAGACCCCGGCTTTCAGGGCTGCTGCGCGTGATCTGGTTCGAGACTCGCCGGTGAAGTCCTGGTAGCGGATGTAGGGCGGATTGCCGACCACGACGGAGTAACGGGCTTCTGGTTCGACGAGGAAGAAGTCGCTCACCGTGATGTTCGGGCTGCCCCCGGCTTCCTCAACCCGACGGTGCGCGACTGCGGCGCTGTGCTCGTGGATCTCCACGCCGTCGACGGCGGGCGTGTCAGCGCCGTGCTCGTGGAGGCGGCGCACTGCTTGGACGAGGAACGCCGCATCACCAGCGGAGGGTTCGAGGACGGTGTCCGTTGAGCTTCGGATCGCCCAGTCGGTCACATAGCGCGTTATCGCATCGGGCGTGAAGAACGCGCCGCGAGCTTTGCGTAGTTCTGCCGTGTCGGCAGGAGGTGCGGCGGTTTCAAGCATGCCTCCATTCTGTCGTACACCCCCGACAGACACGGGGATGCTACCCAGCATGGCGTGCTCTCCCCCACCGAAACCGCCAGGTCGCGTGGCGAGACACGCCGTCTCGCGCCCTGGCCGCGGTCTGCCGTGCCGTCACGCTGGTCTTCCGAACGCTTGCTCCAGGAAGTCCGCGGTGATCGGGTTCACGGTCTCGTTGCGACGGATGTAGTGCTCGCGAGTGATCGAGGGGTCGCTATGCCCGAGGAGCTCGGAGGCGAGCTGTAGCCCCCCGATCTCGTTGATCGCGGTCGCTGCGGTGCGGCGGAATCGGTGCGGGGTGACGTCAGTAACCCCGGCTTTCTCCATCACGTCGCGAAGCTGCCTGCGGATGTTGTTGGTCGTGTGTGGTGTCCCGATGCGGGTGGAGAACAGCAACGCGTCTGGGTGGGTGAAACGAATCTTGCGGAGGCGCTCCTGGATCGCTCGGAGCGCGAAGCCGGGCAGGGCGACGCGACGGACGGATCGGGCTGTCTTGGGGTGATCCTGCCGGTGCGTGTGTTCTTCCTTCCGGCTGACGATCGTTCCGGAGATCCGTAGCGACGGGATCGGGGGCTCGAGGTCGAGGTCTCCGAGGCGTATCGCGAGGAGCTCGCCGATGCGTGCTGAGGTGCCGAGCATGACTTCCACGATCTGGCCGAGTTGCCCGTCCGGTTTCGGACCCGACTTGATCGGGCGCTGTTCCCAAGCGCTGATGCCTGCGCGGATGGCTTTGAGATCGTCCCAGGTGAACACGTCAGGGATGCGTGCGGGGCGTCGGAGACGGGAGACATGATCCATCGGGTTGCGCGGAAGAATCTCGTGCCGAACGGCGAGGCCGAGCGCGAGGCGGAGGACGACTCGGGCTTGGCGTGCGCGGTTGTAGCTCTGCTTCGCGAGCTGCTTGAGGAAGTAGTCGCAGCGGGCCACCCCGATCTCCCGAAGTGTGACGTCCTTGAAGAAGGGTAGAACGAGGGTGCGCATGTTGCGCTCGTACAGCAGCCTCGTCGTTGGCGAGAGACGATCTTCGAGATCCATGTCTTCGAGCCAATAAGACACAAGCGCAGGAAAGGAACTGTCTGCGCTCATCCCGGAGAAGCCTGGGTGGAAGAGGTCACGTTCAACGAGTTTCTTCTTCAGCGACCGTTCTGCGGCGGGCCGGGTCGCACCGGTGACCTGGACGTGTCGACTTTTGCCATCCCAGTCGCGGTACCGGGTGCGGGCGACGTAACGTCCGCCGTCTGTGCGGCGAGTGCTGATGATGCCGAAGGTTCCGATCGGGGTGCGAGGTCTAGCCACGGATGGCCACCTCCATTGTGGAGTTGATGCGGAAGGAGACGGCGTGGTGGTCGCTGTGGAGTTGTTGGTGCATCCGTCCAGTCTGGCGAGTGAGAAACGCCCCCTCGCGTAAGGGAGCCCTGGTTCAGCGGAGTTGTCCTCGAAGTGCTCGCAGTAACGTTTCTTTTATGGATGGGGATCTTGAGGCGATGTACCGGATCCGTCTGCGATCGCTCATGTGGGCGGCGGGCTTGTTGAAGGAGCTGCGCCACTCTCGTGATGTCGAGGCTGTGGCGGTTGCCGCGAACTGGGGTCTCGACGCTGCATACGACCTCTTCGAGGCATACATCATTGCCAAGGACATCCAGAAGAACATGAAGCAAGACGACGCTCTGCTCGCGTCGACTGCAGGCGAGGTGGTCGGTGGGCTGATGTTCGTGCGCGGGGAGAAGACGCATCGTGCGAGGCGTGTTGATGCTCCCAGCCCTTTCAAGGATTTGCCGTACGACTTCGCCGGGCTGACTGACTGGACGTGGTCCAAGCTCACGACCAGGCCGACTGCCAGTCGTTACACTCAGCGGGCAGAGTGGTACCAGCGGCACGTCCAGGACCGGCCTCTATGGGCGCCACTTGAATCTGCCGAGTATTGGTTTCTCAAGAACTGGCCAACCGAAGTCCCTCGCTCCGAGAGCATCGAAACTCCTGACTGGGTGGATGGCGTGCGCCCGTTCTACGACTCGGGTTCGGACGCATAAAACTGTGGCCGGGTACAGAAAGCCGCGGTGAAAACTGCCGCACTACACGGGCTTGGTGTGCCCGGCGCTGCCGTGCACTCGCATCTCACGCACCCGCGCACGAACCAGCAGCACGAGGCTCCACGGACCGAAGAAGAGGAACTTCAGCCCGTTCCACAGAGCGAGGAAGAACATGGGGTGGAGCCATTTGCTCCATCCCTGCTCGATGAGGCCGGTGCAGGTGGCGGCGATGAGGAGGTAGACGACACCGAGGAGCATCGCGGGGACACCCCATTTCAGTCCGGTTCTGGTGCGGAGCCGGTCGAGGAGAATGTTGGTGGGCATCCAGCGGCGCAAGAAGACGCGGGTGTGGATGCTGGCGTTCCAGAGCCTGTTCAGGAGCATGATGTGGGCCTCACTTTCGCACGCAGGACTATTGCGGTGTGGCTGGTCCTGAGTGGTTGAGTGCCCGAGATTCTTCTCGAACGGTCTGCGTCGCCCCTTGTAGATCCTGGGGGCTTGGCGTGTGGTTGCTCCTGCCACCATCAGGATACCGGCGACCGCTCAGCAACGGAAGCACAATCCACGCCGGGCGGTCGGTGACGATCACAAGGTTCGGCCGCTGCGCCTGTGCGGAGCTCCGGGTGCCGTGTCGTGCGGGTCGGGCTGGTGGTTCGTGATGAGTCCGCGGGTGCGTTCGTAGTCGACCCTCTGCGCGTCATCACTGGGCACGGGTCCAAGAGGGGTGGTGGAGGTGATGCCCCACCGGTCGCGATACGCGACGACCGCACGCACCGCTCCAGCTTGCGCTTCCGGGGCGAGATCGCTGAGGGTCTCCAGCCAGGGCGCAGCTTGTTCGATCGCCTTCGCGGTGAGCGTGTCGAGGCGTTGGTTCATGAGCTGTTCCCGTTCGTGGAGCGCTTGCCGCATGGCCGGGTCGGTGATGCCGGTCGCGCGCGGGACGAGGCCGGCGATCAGTGACCCCCGACGAGTTGAGGGCTGGTAGGTGGCGGCGACCTTCTGGATCCGGTACCGCAGCAGCGAGCCGAGGTCCTCCACCCCGTCGAGGCCGCCGGCGCGGGTGATGCGTGGCAGGAGATCGTCGATGTCGTGGCCGTCTGCTTCGAGGCGGCGCAGTTCGGTGGTGAGGATCCCGAACGACTCTGCCTCGACAAGTTCGTCGATCGTCTGTGGGGTGAGGCCGCCGTGTTCGAGGAGGGTAACCCACCGGTCCTGCTGCGCTTCCTGGGCGATGGTGTCGTACTCGGCAGCCAGTTGGCCGAGTGACCCCCAAATGTCCTGCTCCGCGGTGATGGTCTCGTGTGCGGACTGCTCGGCACCGACGTGCTGCAGGATGCTGTAGAGGATGCTCCGAGCAGTCATCTGCAGGTCATCCCGATGCTGGTGTTCTTCGAGGTGATGCTCGTCGGTCGCGATGTAGGCCCGGTTGGACTCCCGGCCGCGGGTCATCGCCACATACAGGGACTCGCGGGTCATCTCGGGTGAGTGCACGATCGCGTGCGCGGTATCGACGGTGGAGCCCTGCGCACGGTGGGCGGTGATCGCGTATCCCAGCTCCACGTTCGCGGCAACGTATGCAGCGGGCAGCGTGATGGTGGTCCGCCACTTCGAGTGGGCGCGGCGGACGGTCAGGGAACCATCGTCGTGAGCTTGGGTGACGGTCCACCGGTCGCCGTTCTTCACCCACCCGCGGCCCAGCGAGAGTCGCCGATCGTTCTTCCGGGTGATGACCAGGTCGCCACGGGAAGCCTCGTTCCCGTCATGGAGCCGTACGCCGTCGAGGGCGACGTCACCGGCGAGAATGCGGTCGGTGCGGGCGCGGGTGTTGAGCTCGGAGACGGTGTCGAGGGTCTCCGCAATCAACACCGATGCTTTCCCTTCGGCTTGGTCGGCGCGCCACGCCTGGTATGCCTGTTCGAGGATGTCCTCGTAGCCGCCTGGGGTGATGCGGTCGTGGTCGAGGTAGGTGTCGATGACGTCGGTGTCGCCGATGCGCAGGCCGAGGGAGGCGTGTTTCTCCCACTCGTTGCGGAACCGGCGCACATCATTCAGCTCCGGGGTATCGTCCCGGTCGCGGACGACCATTCCGAACGCCCCACCCGCATCCACGGCCGCGAGCTGCGCCCAGTCGCCGACAAGGAGTACCTTCGCGCCGGCCTCGGTGGCGTGGGTGGTGATGGTGTCGAGGGCGAGGGTTCCGGCGAGGGAGGCTTCGTCGATGATGACGAGTTGACCGGGTGTGAGGTTCCAGTTGCCGTGGCGGTGTTCGTGGAGCCACTTCGCCGTGTTCTCCGTCGAGATCCCCAAATCCCCGGCCAGGACATCAGCGGCAGCAGCAGACGGTGCCAGACCGATCACGGAGCCAGTGCCGTGGCGTTTCTCCCACGCCCGCCGCAACGCGGACATCGTCGTGGTCTTCCCCGTCCCCGCGGGGCCGACGAGGACGTCAAGGGTACGGGCAGAGACGCCGATCTTCGCGATCGCCCGCTCCTGATCCGGTGACAACGTGTGGCCGTCTCGGTTCTTCCTCCGCGCGGCCTGCTCGACCCACGTGAGGGGCACGGTCGGAGCGCTCCTGTTGTTCGACGCGGTGAGGAGGCGGTCTTCGGCAGCGAGCAGCTGTTCGGAGGAGAACACGGTCGCTGCTTTCGGGCGGAACACGCTCGTCCCGTCCATGCGGCGGAAGTTCGGCGGGCTCGACGCCAGCTCCGGCGGAGTCAGCCGCAGAGACGCGCTTTCTGCGGCGTCGACGATCTGCTGAGTGATGTGGTCGCGGTCGGTCGCGGACGCGAACCGGAGTCCCATCGTCTGCCGGACAACCTCCGCATGCAGGTTCCATCGTTTCCACGTCGCCCGCCGATCACTCACCCGCGCCACCACGACCTCGGCAACCTGATCGAGATCGCCGAGAGGGATGTCGTCCGCGCGCAGCAGCGGCTCCCCAACGCTCCCGGTCAGCAGCGTTGTGGCCCACGTCGGAGCATCCTCCCCGAGAAGCTCGGTCGCACGCTTACGCCAGCCGGTGGTGAGGCCGCTCAGCGAGTGGTGATGCTTCGGGGGCCGGGTCTCCAAAGTGGCCTGTTGCCGGAACTGCCACAGCAACTTCGGCGACGGCTGCCGCCCATGCTTGGCCACGTAGTCGGCGACGAGGCGGTCCTTGACCTGCTCGATATCACGGGTGCGGGACGAGAACTCATCCATCAGCTCCTGCGGCACACCGGCGATCTCCCACGCCGTCGACCTGCCCGCACCCCGCTCGCGCACCTCCCATCCCACGCCGAGCACCTGGGTGAGATGGTCGGAGAGGACCGCGTTGTAATGCTCCGACAGCCCCGTCACCGCAGCATGGATCGCCCGAGAGTCGAGGGTCCGCCACTTCCAGTCATGAACGGCCTGCACCCGATTCGCGATCACCACATGGGTGTGGAGCTGCGGATCCGATGCTCTGGAGTCGTAGTGGTCGTACGCTGCCGCGATCACACCCTGGACTTCGACCTGGGCGACTGCGCCCCGCGGCCCTTTCGCGCCGATCCGGGTCATCGCGACATCACGCTCGAACAGCTCAATCACATCTTGGATCGCCGCGTGATGAGCCTGGGTGATCAGCGCCTGCGTGCCTACGTCAGCGACCGCCCACAGCGTGGAGACGGACTTCGGAACCGAGAACGTCAGATCGAATCCCGCCACCGGCGCGCCCGTTGGCTTCGCCGCTTCCTCGGCCTCGATCAGCGCGGTCTGGGTCGCACGCTCCTCGTCAGTAAGCGAGTCAGAGAGCTTGCCTTGTCGACGATCGACACGTTCCGCTGCGGTCGCGAACTTCCGGTACGGACGCCCCAGCTGCTCACCGCTGTTCGGGTCCTGCCCGTGGCCCATCAGCCGCCGCAACTGCTCCTCACTCACGAGGGCACCAGCGGCAATGTCGCCCGAGAGACCAGGAAGCCCAGCCCCAATCCAGGCGCCAGAGGGTGTTCCCGACTCGAGGTAGTACCTCGTCAGCACGGAGGCGGCGTCACGGTCGCCGTCTCCGGTGACGACAGAGTTCAGCAGGTACCGGTATCCATCACCGGCCGTCATCACCCTGATCGACACCGTCACACCCCTCAGGTACGCGACGACTCTTCCGCTGACTACGCCGAAGACGGCGGTGTCCCTTGCGACGCATGCCGCACAGAGTTTCATGCCGACAGCGCTCTTCGGAGAAGCGACGGCATGCGCCTGGTCCATAGCCGCGAGCAGGGGTGGCACCCGCTGCATGCTGCTTGGTTGTGATTTCACCTCCGCGGGTAGCCCTGCGTGCTGTCTTGTTCGTGAGCGGAGGAGACGAGTAGCGGCGTGGGCGATCTTCACCTGCTCCGGAACTCTCCGGTGTGATGGACAGCTCGCGGCCGTTGAGCGCGTTCCGTGTCAGCGCACCGTGACATGAGCATGGAATGGCCGCAGCCGTCTGGACCGCACGACACGCTTATGAGATGCGCCTATAGTAATAGTGATAATCGTTATCGATAGTGCGGAGCTGAGTAATGAAGGCTGTTCGGGTAAGGGTGGTCGCGGCTGCGGTGGGCGCGGGAGTAGCAGGTTCACTGCTTTCGTCGTGTGCGGTCGCGCCTGAGTCGGAGAAGTTGTCCAACGACACCTACAGCGTCGCCCATGAGGCGGGGGCGACGACGGACGTGCCGGTGCATCCACAGAGGATTGTGGTGCTCGACGAGTACGCGGCATTGAACATGCTGGACGTCGGTGTGGTTCCGGATGTCGTCTTTGGTGGGCTCAGCAGCGAGGTGGGTGCCGTCGTTCTCAAGGAGGAGGGGGTGAACCTCATTGCGGCGCCGACGATGATCCTCGAGCCGGACTTCGAGGCTGTCGCTGCGCAGGAACCTGACTTGATCGTCCTGACCGATCCAGGAGAGTCGATCGCGGAGAGCTTTCCGAGCTTCAGCGAGATTGCGCCGACGATCGTACTGCCATACGAGAAGCCGTGGCAGGAGATGCTGCAGGTCGTCGGTGAGACGTTCCATCGTGAGGCGGAGGCGGAGGTGACCCGCGCTGCGTTGCAGCAACGCCTCGATGACGTGCTAGCGATCCCCGGCACCCGTGGAAGCATGGCCGTTCTCGCTGCTTTCCAGGACTTCTATTACTCCCCGGTCATCACCAATCCTCTCTCGGTGACACTGCAGCAGGCTGGCTTCACGCGACCGCCGGTCGAGGGAGAGGCGGAAGCCTCGGGTTTCTCCACTTCCACTGTGCCGTGGAGCCCGGAGGAGCTGCCGGAGCACGAGGCTGATGCGGTAGTGGTGCTTTCTGGCTCTGTGTACAACGCTGAGGCCGTTCAGGCGCTGCCGACCTTCAACTCGCTCACGGCAGTCAGGGAAGGGAGAGCGTATGTAGCCAATGGCGAGCTGTGGTCCGGAAACTTCGCGTTGGGCACATGGTGGCTACTGGATGATCTCGAGATGATCCTCGCTGGAGAGACGGGTCTGGGAACTATCGATGACGCCGTCGATCGCTGGCGCGCGCTCCGAGCCGCGATTGGGTGATCCGCCCGGCTAGCGACATGCAGAGATCGAACGTTAGGTAAGGTAGGCCTAAGCTATTTCGATATGCGCGGCTCATAAGTCGGCTTCTCAGAAGGGTTCCACAGCATCATGCGCCTCCGTTCACCACAGCTCCTCGCTGCCGCCGCCATCTCGGCCCTCCTCCTCGCGGGCTGTTCAGCCGGCCCCGACTCCTCGGAGACCGCCGAGCCCTCCGCCGACACCTATTCGGTCACCCACGAGGCGGGCACGACGGAGAACGTGCCGGTGAACCCGGGCAAGATTGTGGTGCTCGACGAGTACGCGGCCCTCAACATGATGGAGATCGGTGTGGTTCCGGACGTCGTGTTCGGTGGGCTCAGCAGTGAGGTGGGCGCGGTCATCCTCGAAGAGGAAGGCGTCGAGCTCATCGCTGCGCCGACGATGATCCTGGAGCCCGACTTCGAGGCGATCGCCGCCGAGGAGCCCGATCTCATCGTGCTCACGACACCGGGTGCGACGATCGAGGAGACCTACCCGAGCTTCAGCGAGATCGCCCCGACGATCGTGCTGCCCTACGAGAAGCCGTGGCAGGAGATGCTCGAGCTCACCGGGCAGGCGTTCCAGCGCGAGGAGCAGGCGGATGCCGTCGCCACCGCGCTGCAGAAGAAGCTCGATGCCGTGACCGCCGAAGCAGGCAGTGATATCGGCTCGATCTCCGTGCTCGGGTCGTTCCAGGACATCTACTACTCCCCGGCGATGATCAACCCGATGTCGCTCACCCTCGAAGCCGTCGGGTTCACGCGCCCACAGGTCGAGGTCGATGGTGTTCCCTCAGGTGCGTCGACGACCGCTGTGATGTTCTCGGCGGAGGAACTGCCCGAGCATGACGCCGACACGGTCGTGCTGATGGACGGCTCGATCTACAACGCCGCTGCCGTGCAGGCGCTGCCGACCTTCTCGACGCTCTCCGCGGCACAGAACGATCGCGTGTTCCTTGCCAATGGCGAGCTGTGGTCGGCGAACTTCGCTCTCGGCACGTGGTGGGTGCTGGACGACATCGAGACCATCCTCACGAGCGGCGTCTCTGCCCCCCTCGGCACGATCGACGACGCCATCGAGCGGTGGGACGCCCTGCAGGCCGCGATCGGCTCCTGACCGGGGCCATGATGTCGCCCGGCGCATTCGCGCCTGGCGACGTCATCGCCTTGCCCGAGACCACCCGATCCAAGGAGATGATGTGCGACGACCGTTGATCGTGGCCGCCACGGCGCTGATCGTCGTCCTGCTCGCCGGGGCGAGTCTGTGCATCGGTGCCGGGAAGGCCGGCCCTGTCGATGTGCTGCCTGCGCTGTTCGCCTTCGACGGTTCCGCGGCGCACGTCATCGTCGCGGAGCTGCGTCTGCCGCGAACCCTGGTGGCGATCCTCGCCGGCTGCGCGTTCGGCGTCGCCGGCTGCATCGCGCAGGCCGTCACCCGCAACCCCCTCGGTGACCCCGGCGTGCTCGGTGTGAACGCTGGGGCGGCCTTCGCGGTCGCCGTCGCCATCACGGTCGCCGGGACCGCGGCGCCTGCGAGCTTCGTATGGTGGGCGCTGCTCGGCGCGGGAGTCCTGATGACGATCGTGTTCCTCATCGGCACGGCCGGAGCACAGGGCACCGCCGTGGTGCGGCTCACCCTCACGGGTGTCGCCCTGGGCGCAGTGCTCAGCGGAGCCACGACTGCTCTGACCATCGTGTTCCCGACGGCCTTCGCGCGGCTGCGGGACTGGAACACCGGATCCATCGCCACCACCGATCTTTCCGCGGTGACGGTCACCGCGCCGCTGGTCGCGGCCGGACTCCTCGTCGCGCTCTTCTCGCTGCGAGGGCTGGGGATGCTCTCGTCCGGCGATACGACAGCGGTCTCTCTCGGGGTGAATGTCCGCCGCACGAACGCTCTCGCGATCCTCGCCGTCGCTGTGCTCGCCGGTGCCGCGACGGCCGCGGCGGGCCCGATCCTCTTCTTCGGACTTGTTGTCGCGCATATTGCGCGTCGGCTCGTCGGCCCCT
This sequence comes from Microbacterium saperdae, assembly GCF_006716345.1. Classification (NCBI taxonomy): domain Bacteria; kingdom Bacillati; phylum Actinomycetota; class Actinomycetes; order Micrococcales; family Microbacteriaceae; genus Microbacterium; species Microbacterium saperdae. Next base: position 1,189,384 of record NZ_VFOX01000001.1, on the reverse strand, counting down.
CACTCGGCGGGAGCGTCGCCGGCGCCATCGTGATCGGCCCGGCCATCTTCCTCGCCGCTGACATCCTCGCCCGCGTCGTCCTGCCGTCAGGGGAAGTCCCGGTGGGCCTCGTGACAGCGGCGATCGGCGCACCGTTGCTCATCGTGCTTGCGCGCCGGATGATCGGGGTCCCGCGATGATCACCCGGCGTTCTGTGCAGTGGGTCTTACCCGTCATGATCGCCACGCTCGTGATCTTGTTCCTCGCCGCGCTCTCCCTCGGCGATGTGCAGGTCACCATGGCCGACATGATCGCCGTCCTCACCGGCCAGGAGACCGGCCTCAAACGACTCGTGCTCCTGAGCTGGCGCCTCCCGCAAACCCTGTGCGCGATCATCATCGGTGCAGCGCTCGCCCTCGCCGGCGCGATCTTCCAGACGCTGACGCGCAACCCGCTCGGAAGCCCAGACGTCATCGGCTTCTCCACCGGCGCCTACACGGGGGCGCTGATGTCGCTGCTGTTCTTCGGCGGCGGATACGCTGCTCTCGCGGCCGGCGCGGTCGGGGGCGGCCTGATCACCGCGATCGTCGTCACCCTGCTCGCCTACCGAGGTGGGCTCGATGGATTCCGCCTCGTGATCGTCGGCATCGGGATCAGCGCTCTGCTCACCTCGCTCAACGGCTACCTTCTGCTCACCGCCCGAGTGGAAGTCGCCCGTGCCGCCAGTGTCTGGGGCATCGGCTCGCTCAGCGGCCTGCGATGGGAGCAGGCAGCGCCGACCGCGGTGCTGCTCATCGTTGCGATAGCCGCAGTGCTGCCGATGACCCGGTCGATGCACCAGTTCGAGCTCGGTGACACTCTCGCGATCGGCACAGGAGTCGCGCTCGAACGCCTGCGGTGGGGCATGGTCCTCGGTGGGGTCGTGCTCGTGGCCCTGGCCACCGCGGTGACCGGGCCCATCGCCTTCGTCGCCCTCGCCGCACCGCAGATCGCCCGCCGGATCACCGGCGCGGGGCAGACCCAGCCGCTGACGGTGATGCTCACGGGGTCGATCGTGCTGCTGGCCTCGGACCTCATCGCAATGCATGCCATCCCCGGCATCCAACTGCCTGTCGGCGTGCTCACAGTCTGCGTCGGCGGTGTCTACCTCGTATGGCTGCTGATCTCGGAAACCAGGAAGAAAGCATGAACACCCCCGCCCCACTGATCGCCCAACGAGTGACACTCGGCTATGGCGGACGCCCGATCATCGAGGACCTCGATCTGGAGATCCCCGCAGGCTCCGTCACCGTGTTCATCGGCCCCAACGGCTGCGGCAAGTCGACTCTGCTGGGCGGGCTCGCACGCGTGCTCCGACCGAGTTCAGGACGTGTGCTCCTCGATGGCAGGGACCTCCAGGAGTGGCCCACGAAACAGGCCGCGCAGCGTCTCGCAGTGCTGCCGCAACAACCCTTGCTGCCGGACGGGATCACCGTTCGCGATCTCGTGCGCCGGGGACGCCATCCGCACCGCGGCACCTTCCAGCGTTGGAGCGACGAGGACGACGAGAAGGTTGCTCTCGCCTTGGCCCAGACGAGCCTCACCGAGGCGACCGACCATCCCGTGGGCTCACTCTCCGGCGGGCAGCGCCAGCGCGCGTTCATCGCGATGGTGCTCGCACAGGACACCCCCCTCATGCTGCTCGACGAACCCACGACCTTCCTCGACATCGCCCATCAGTACGAACTCCTCGAACTCTGCCGACGACTCAACCGTGACACCGGACGCACCCTCGTGCTCGTACTCCACGACCTGAATCAGGCTGCGCGATACGCCACCCACATCGTCGCCCTCGACCAGGGGCGGATCGCCGCCCAGGGCACCCCCGACACGGTGCTCACCACTGAGACGGTGCAGAACGCCTTCGGCCTCGACGCGCTCATCGTGCCCGACCCGGTCACGGGCACGCCGATGGTCGTCCCGCGCGTGGGAGGAGACGAACGATGAACGCGACGCAGCAGTCCCGCCTCCGACCACAGCCCGCGGAGGTTGCCCAGCTGATCCGCCCCGTCCGCTGGCGCGTCCGAGCCGCCATCGCGCTCACGGCGCTCTCCTGCGCGTGCACCACCGCTGGCCTCCTCGCCGTCGCAGGACTCGCCGACGCCCTGCTCGTCACGTCGGCTGCGCCGTGGGGATGGCTCGTGGGCATCGCGCTGGGACTGATCGGCGGGGTCGCTCTGCGAATCCTCGCCGATGTGCTCACCCATCAGGCGGACGCCGACCTCGCCCACGGCATCCGCCACCGCCTCGCCGACGCGCTGGAGCGCGCACCCTTCTCGTGGTTCCAGGATCACCCCGCGGGCGGCATCCGCACAGTGGTCGCCGACGACGTCACGAAGATGCACCATCTCGTCGCGCACTCCTACACCGACCTCACCGCAGCGATCGCTGCTCCCGGATTCGCCGCCGCAGCGATCGCTGTCATCGACGTTCGGCTCTTGCTGGTGCTGGCGGTTCCCGTCGTGGCGGCCGTGTTCCTCGGGCGGCGGATGTCGGCCGTCAACGCCGAGAAGATGCCAGGCTACGGTGCGGCAGCCGGAGCGCTCGGCATCGAGATCACCGAGTTCCTCGACACCGTGCCGCTGCTGCGCTCCTTCGGCCGCGCCGGAGCGCTCACCACCCGCCTGCGGCGAGCTGACACCCGGTTCGTCGACTACTTCCTCAGCTGGGCCAAGCCACTCATCCAACCCGAGACGCTGCAGGCGCAACTCGTCTCCCCGGTCACTCTCCTGGCCATCGTGATCGGCTCCGGCACGGCATTCGTCGCCGCGGGCTGGACCTCGCCGCTCGCGCTCATCCCCGTCGCCCTCCTCGGCCTCTCCGTCTCCCAGCCGCTGACCGCCATCGCCGACAACTCCCGCTCCCTGCAGATGGCTCGCGGTTCCGCCAAGGCCATCCAGGACATCCTCGACACTCCTGGCGAGCAAGCGCGGGGCACAGAGCCCTTTCCACCGGTCGCAGACATCACGCTGGACGATGTGAGCTACGAACGTGACGGCACCCCGATCCTCGATCGCATCACGCTACGCATCGCTCAGGGTGCCCAAGTCGCGATCGTCGGGCCCAGCGGTGCGGGCAAGACCACGCTGGCCCGGATCATCGTCGGACTGATCACCCCCTCCTCCGGGTCCGTGCACATCGGAGATGTCCCGCTCTCGGCCATCGATCGGGACGCACGACGCTCGGCGATCGGCTACCTCGGCCAGCACAGCCACCTGCTGCGGGCAAGCGTCGCCGAGAACATCACGCTCACCTCCGATCCTGACCCGGAGCGAATCGCCGCAGCACTGCGTGCGGCCTCAGCAGAGGAGTTCGTTCAGGCTCTGCCGCGCGCCGCCGAAACCATAGCCGGTGAGGAGCACACCTTCTCCGGCGGGCAGCAGCAACGACTGGCCATCGCCCGGGTGGCCTACCTGCCGCCCCGCGTCCTCGTTCTGGACGAGCCCACCGCCCGTGTGGACGTCGAGACCGAACATGACGTGCAGCGCGGGCTCGCCTCGCTGCTCGCAGCAGCACCAGGGACCACCACGGTCGTCGTCTCCCACCGCCTCGAGACCATCGCGGATGCCGACAGCATCATCGTGCTCGACTCCGGCAGCATCGTGCAGCAGGGCGCGCACGAGCAATTGCTCGCACAGACAGGGCTCTACCGCAGGCTCTGGAACGCCCAGCTCATGCGACCAGAAGACCCCACCGAAGGGGAACAGTGATGATCACCATCGTCCGCCGCTTCCGCAGACTCCTCGGGGCGGGCCGCGCCTCACTCATGACGCGCTACCTCGTCGCCTCGCTGCTCACCGCGATCGTCATCGGCATCGCCACCGTCGTCGGGGCTGTTGCGCTGTCCGCCCTGCTCCGCAACGACATCAGCGCGGCAACCACGGCGGCGGTCGCCTGCGCCCTGCTCGCCATGCTTGCAGGGTTGATGAGCTACGTCTCAACGCTGCGCGGATTCGACGTCTCCCTCGACCTGCTCGGCACCCTCCGTCGCCGCATCGCGGACCACCTCGCCATGCTTCCGCCCGGCTGGTTCACCGCCGCCCATCGCGGGCGCGCATCCTCCGTGCTCAACCGAGGATCGATCGCCGTCCTCGGCCTGCCCAATCACCAGCTCACACCGCTCATCCGCGCGATCATCGTGCCGGTGACGGTGATCGCCGGGACCGCGATCCTTGATCCGCTCGTCGCTGTCGTCACCGTGCCGAGCATTCTCCTCGCTCTGGCGGCAATGCTCTTGGCGCAACGCGTCGGAACGCGGCGCGACGGCGCCGTGCACCGCAGCGAAGCCGAGCTCTCAGACCGCATCGTCGAATTCGCTCAAGGGCAGGAGACGCTGCGCACCGGGCGGCCGGGATCCATCGGCAGAGACCGACTGAACGCGGCGTTCGACCGTCATCGCCGCGCTGAGCGCGCCCAGGTGCTCAGCGTCATCCCCGCAATCGCCTCGACCCATTCCATCGTGCAACTCGCCTTCCTGATAGTGCTCCTCGTCGTCGCCGGGACGGCGGCATCCGGAGGTCTACCCGCCGATCGGGCAGGAACCGTCCTCGCCGCGCTGGTCGCCGCGTTCCTCGCGCTGCGCCCCCTCGGTGAGGCCGGAACCTACGGGGCGGCGCTCCGAATGGCGACCGCGCATCTCGACGAGATCGATGCACTTCTCTCGGAGCGCCCGCTCGCCGTCGATACACCCGCGGGGTACGTACCACCGGCGGCGCTCCTCACCGCGGTCGGCGTGAGCGCCGCCTACGGCACGACGACGGTGCTCGATGATGTGACGCTCCAGGTCGAAGAGGGCTCCCTGACCGCCGTCGTCGGCCGCTCCGGAAGCGGCAAGAGCACGCTCGCCGCTCTGCTCTCCCGCCACCTCGACCCAGCAACCGGCACCATCCGTGTCCTCGGTCTCGACGTGCGAGGAATGGACGCCGAGCAGGTCGGGTCCCATATCGCCCTCGTCACTCAGGAGAGCGCGGTCTTCGCGGGCACACTGCGGGAGAACGTCGCGATCGGCCGGCGCACGGCCAGCGATGACGAACTCGACGACATCGCCGAGAAGACAGGATTGACAACACTTCTCGACGCGTTGCCGGACCGTTGGGACACCGCCGTCGGTGCCGGCGGGCGACAGCTCTCCGGCGGCGAGCGGCAACGAGTCGCCCTCGCGCGTGCGCTCCTCACATCGGCGCCGATCCTCATCCTCGACGAACCCACAAGCGCACTGGACCCCGAGACAGAAACCCTCGTGCTGCGCACCCTGCTGACGCTTCGAAGAGAACGGACCATCCTCCTCACCACCCACCGGCTCGCGCCCATCGTGGCCGCCGACCGCATCATCGTCATGGACCGTGGCCGCATCGTGGAGCAAGGCACCCACGACGAGCTCCGCGCGCAGAACGGCACCTACGCCACCTTCTGGCGACTCCGCAACCAGAGCGAAGGCTGGCGCATATCGAAGTCTGCGAATGTGATGGACTGAATCCATGCCCACCGCACCCAGACGGCCCAAGGGCGAACCGTTGATCGGCCGACCACCGAAGATCACCCGCGATGACGTCCTCACCGCGGTGCTCGACATCGGCTTCACCGACGTGACCGTACCACTCGTCGCCGAACGCCTCGATGTCACCCCCGCGACGATCTACCGCCATGTGCCCGATCGCGCAACGATGCTCGCCCTGGCCTGGGACCGCGTCGTCGATGACATTCCCTGGCCCACGGTCGCGGGCGACTGGCGCGCTGTGCTCCTCGCCTACGCCGAATGCCTGTGGGAGGCCCTCGCCGAACATCCCGGCGTCGTCACCGCACTCTCTTCCGGACTCATGCCCGAACGCACCATGGACATCCTCCTCGCCCTCGCCGCACACCTCGAACGGGAGAGTTTCGCAATGCCCGACGCCATGCTCGTCATCGACACCGTCATCGACACCGTCATCGATCACCGGCTCGGGCTGGAAAGGCTCGACGGCCACACCCCGGCCCCAGGAGTGTCGCGCGCCGAGATGGCGTCCTCATGGGAGCCTCACGATGACGAGGCTGCGGCGCTCCAACGAGCACGAGCTGCGATGCGTGACGCCGTAGTCACGCCCCCACGCCAGTGGCTCAACCGCAAACTCTCACTCATCCTCGACGGCGGAGAAAAACTGAGAGACACCACTGAACGTCTGCCTTTCGATCTGACTGCACCCGACGGGCGTTCCTCAGCGACGCAATGAGCAGCCCCACAGGGCGGAAACTTGGCGGTGTTTGACTGCGAACCCTGAAGACGAGGCCCTCGGTGTGCACGGCACAGTGGTGTATTCGTCCACAACTCCCACACATCGCGGAACAATGCTGCCCCGGGTCGCAGCGTCAGCTCATACTCCAGTGAAGATATGAACTAAACGCCCACCGATCTGCGGCTCACCATTGACTAACCTCGCCGCGGTGCTGCTCACCTACCTCGTGCAGATGACCTTCAACCCGATCTTCGCGCCGCTGTCACGCGAGGTCGGCCTCGCCGAATGGCAGATCGGTGTCACGATCAGGACGGCGGCGGTCATGGTCGTGCTCACCAGCCAGTTCTGGGGGCGCCGCCCCCAAGCCCTGGGCCGCAAGCCCGTCCTCGTGGCCGCGTTCATGCTCGCCACGATCGCGATGATCCTGTTCGCGCTGCTGGCCTGGCTCGGCATGAACGGCGCGATCACCGGCGTGACCCTGTTCCTGCTGTGCGGCATCGGCTTCGGCACCGCGATCGCCGCCGTGCCACCCACCGCGCAGGCATACATCGCCGACGTCACCCCGGACGAGAAGACCCGGGTGAAGGGCATGGCCGGCGTCGGCGCGGTGCAGGGCATCGCCATGATCGGCGGGTCCGTCATCGGCGGAGCATTTTCGGCCCTCGGCATCCTCACCCCGCTGATCGCCGTGCCGGTGCTGCTACTCGCGGGCCTCGCATTGATCCTGTTCCGGCTGCGCCGGGAGCCGCGTCACGAGCTCATCGAGACCCCCACCAGAGTCAGCCCGTTCGACTCACGCGTCTGGCCGTTCCTGCTCGCCGGGTTCGGGATGTTCACCGCACTCGGCTTCATCCAGGTCATCACCGGATTCATCGTCCAAGACCGCCTCGGCCTCGACGCGACCGCCGCCGGACTCGTCACCGGCGGCGCGCTCCTGGCCGCCGGAGTCGGTATGGTCCTCGCCCAGGCCGTCATCGTGCCGTGCAGCGGGTGACCCTCGTCATCGCCCCGACCGCCAGCACCGCGCTGTACGGGTTGTGGGCGCCGCTGCCGATCATCGTCGGCACCGCGACCATGGCCGTCGTCGCGGTCTTTGTCCTCGCCCACCCGCGCTTCCGCCGCATGCCTGCCACGCCCGTGTCGGCGGCAGCATCCACGTCTGATCGCGACGATGGTCTGGGCTCGCCCTGACTCGCTGCTTTCCGGGGATGAGCCGGCCCCGGGGACAAGGAGCTCTCAGCGCGAGGTCCGAGGACACCGACGTTGTACCGGCGGGTGCGTCAGCGATAGTGCGGGCTGTCGCTTTTCCGTCTAAAGGGGGCCTTTAACTGGCGCCCTGACGTGAACTCGAGTGATGTGTTCTCGATCGTGAGAAGCGCCGACGCAGCGGTCGCAGCGGTCGCGCGCGGCATGGTCTCGTGCTCTGCCCTGGTGCTTGGGGGCGCTATTCGCGGATGAGAGCGGGCGCGGGAGCGTCGCTGCTTGTGCTGAGCCGTCGGGAGGCAGCGAAGGTGATGGCTGCGCCGGCTGCGAACGTCGCGACGACGGTGAGGACGAGCGCGGCGAGGGTGAGGCTGGCGGCGCCGATCCATCCGGCGATTGGGTAGGTGATGAGGAAGCAGGCGTGGGAGAGCGCGAACTGTGCGGTGTAGACGAGGTTCCGGTTTGACGGGGTTGAGGCGTCGGCGAGGAGGCGCGACGACGGGGTGTTCACCAGGGAGGTGCCCATTCCCAGCAGCACCCAGGTCGCCAGCAGCCATCCCCACCCGGTGCCGGACTCGGTGTCGACTGCGGTCACGATCGCCGCGGTGATCAGGCCGATCGTGATTACCGCAGCGCCGGCCATCATGGTGCGGACCACTCCGATCCGGTCGACGATCCAGGGAACGTTGAGCGCGACGATCAGTGATCCGATGCCATAGCAGGCGAGGGTGATCGCGAGGGCGGTGTCGTCGAGGCCGAACAGGCCTTTGGCGTAGACGACCGAGTTGACCAGCACGATCGCGGTGCCCGCGGCGACCACGATGTTCGTCAACAGGAGGAACCGGAGGGTGTCGGTGCGCGCAAACACTCTCACCCCGAGCAAAAGCCGTTGCCAGAACGTGGTCGTGCTGGGCTCATGGACGCGTCGGGGCAGGCGTGAGGCGAGCACAAGGGTGGCGGAGAGGACGAAGCCGACCGCGGTGCCGACGAAGAGGTTGTTGTAGCTGACCACCGTGAGCAGGGCGGCGGCGATGGTGGGGCTCAACAGTGACTCGAGGTCGTAGGCCAGCCGCGACAAGGACAGGGCACGGGTGTAATCGGACGGCTCGGGCAGGACAGTGGGGATCAGAGCCTGGAACGCCGGGGTGAAGGTCGCCGACGCGGACTGCAGCACGAACACCAGCAGATAGATCTGCCACGCCTCGGTCACGAACGGGAGCGACAGTGCGATCACCAGCCGCACCAGGTCCGCGGCGACCAGGACGGCCTTCTTGGGGAGCCGGTCGACGACCGCAGCGATCAGCGGCGCGACGCCGACGTAGGCGACCATCTTGATCGTCAACGCCGTGCCGAGCACCGATCCTGCGGCGTCGCCGGCGATGTCGAACGCGAGCAGCCCCAGCGCGACGGTAAGCAGGCCCGTGCCCAGCAGGGCGAGCACCTGGGCGGAGAACAGCTTCGCATAGGTGCCGTTGCGCAGCACCCGCAGCATCAGCGCGTCTCCTCCGGAGCGGGATGCATGCCGCGGTGGTGGGCGGGGTCGTTGCTGAGAGAGTGCTCGGCCTGGAAGATCGCGTCCGCGACCAACTGCCGGGCGTGCTCGTTCGCCAACCGGTAGAACACCTTCGTGCCCTCCTGCCGGGTCAGCACGATCCGCGCCAGCCGCAGCTTTGCGAGATGCTGCGACACCGCCGCCGGCGACTTGTCCACGAGCTCCGCGAGGCTATTCACCGGCAGCTCCTGATCCCGCAGAGCGAGAATGATCCGCACCCGGGTCGCGTCGGCGAGCATAGAGAACACCTCGACCGCGAGTTCGACGTAGGCGCTCTCCCGCCCGAGCGAACATTTATTATCTGCATTCATACGCAGATTATTGCAGATTTCGAATGATCCTGCTGTGTCAGTCGATGAGGTGTGGCGGGCGGCGTGGGTCTCGGTCTATCGCGGCGTATTGCTGCCAAGTGACGCCGTATTCGGTGGCGATCCGCTCGCTGCCGGTTGGGCTGTAGCCGAGCATCCCTGCGACGATGATCGCCGGGGCTTGGCGGAGTAGCTCGCGGATCGCGCGGCTTCGATTGCTGAGGTTCGGGATGCCGAGGTTGTGGAGCCTGTCTCTGATCGACGTGGTGTGCAGCGGCCACCCGGACGCGCGTCCGGGGAACAGCCAGGGACTCGTCTTGTTGGTCGCGGTGGTCTGGTTCCGTCGGGCGGCGACGTGTTTGCGGATGATGTCGGCGAACGGTGCGGGGACCGGTATCGGTGGATCGCCGAGCCGGACCAGGAGGTTCCCCTCGTCGTCGATGCCGATGTCGTCGATGGTGAGCTGCTGGATGCGTGTGAGGGGCTGGGCGTAGAGCAGGACGAACAGGGCGAGTACTCGGTCGGTGAGTTCCATGCCGTCGCCGTCATGAACCTTACGGATGAGCTCGATGCGACGCTGTTGAGTCATGAGCGCAACAGGCCGTTTGACGGGAGGCGGTAGTTCGAGCTTCGGCATGCGCCGAGTATTCATCGTCCAGCGTAGGAATGGGTGGACGGTGTCGCGCAGTCGCGGAGTGCCCTCGGCGAAGAGGCGGTCGAGATCTGCTTGGGTGGCCTCCGCCAGGGTCCGCCCTTGCTCGGCGAGGCCAGCGACGAACGTAGCGGCGGTGCGGAGTTGATGCCGAGCGATCTGCGGGGCGGCGTAGCCGAGCTCGCCGCGCGCGTCGATGCGTTCTCGGAAGACGCGTAGGTAGTGCCAGGTGATGAACAGCCGGAACATCTTGCGCTGCTCAGGGTCAGGAAGCTCGTCGAGCCAGCTGCGCGACCATTGCTCGAAGTAGAAGAGGGACTTATCGATCGGCGGGAGGATACCGGCGGTGACCATGAGATCACGGATATAGACGGTGGACCGGCGATGCGGGAGGCTGTGGATGCCCTCGTGCGTGAGCGGGACCTCGTCGCGGGCGATCGCGCGCAGCACGCTTCGCGGCTCGGGGCGGCTGAGCCAGAGGATGCCAGACCGGGGACGCTTCATGCTGATGATCAGCGCCGCCAGAGGCATCAGCTCGATCCGGACCCTGCCAGTGCCGTCGTCCAGGATCTCGTCGACGCGGTCCTGCAACACGCACCAGCCGCAGATGCCGGCGTGCTCGCGCCACCCTTCTCGGCCGCAACGAGTGCAGGTGAAGTCGCCCAACCCACCCGCGCAGTCGGTGCACCAACGCTGCCCAGCGGGGCCGACGCCGGGCAGGAGACGGTCGGTGCCGCAGCCGTCGCAGATCCCGTAGGTCTCCATCGCGGTCGCGAAGCAACCGGAGCAGATCAACCCGTCCGGCCATCGGCGAATCCAGACCAGGACGACCTCGCCAGCCCCTTCAACCCGCTCGTACCGGTCCCGGACGAGGCGATCGCAGCGGGCGCAACGGGAGGCTTCACCCGCGGCGTTGTCCGCGGCGGTTGCGGTCACTCGCCGGGGCGGACGATCCGGGCGCGGACGGGGCGCAGGTCGCCGATGCCGGTCGGCTTCGCGGGCCGGTCGCCAGCGGCGATCTTGCGGACGCCGACACCCGTCGCGTCAGTGGGGATCAGCTCTGCCGGGGTGACATCGAAGATATCGCAGAGCGCGGCGAGCACAGGAAGCGACAGTCGCTCGGGGGTCGTGGTCACGAGCCGGTGGACCTGTGAGGCTGAGAGCACGATGCCGCGCTCGGCGAGCAGCGGGACGAGCTCGGTGGTGGCGTAGAGCTTGTGGGCAGCCATCACCTCTCGCAGCCGCCACTCGTAGGACACCTTCCGTCGTTGTCTGGTCATCGTGCTTCCTCCTGTTGCGGGCCGACCGCGTCGGCGATGATCTGGTCCAGTGCGCGTCGCAGCGTGCGGGTGCGGAAGTCTGAGGAGACCCCGGTGTAGATCGACGTGGTCGAGGCATGTTCGTGCCCCACTTGATCCTGCACAAACCTCGGATCCCAGCCGTCCTCGATCAGATGCGTGACGTAGGAGCGGCGCAGCGAGTGGAAGTCCAGCACCGGGTCCAGGCCGATCCCTCCCCGGTAGTCGGCCATCCGGTGATCCAGTAGCGCTGCGCTCACCCGTGGCGCCCGCTCCGAGGGCCAGGCCGCCGGGTTCTCGTCGGTGCCGAACGGTGGGCGGACCTCGGTGAACCACTGCTCGAGGACATCGACCGCCCACGGCCAAACGGTCAGCACCGTGCGTCGCTTCGGCGGCGAAGCGCGCTTCGCTTTCCCGTGGCGGACGTGCACCGCCCCGAACCCGCCGAACTCCGGCGCCTCCGGGTTGCGGCCAAAGTCAGACACATCAAGCATCTGCGTCTCGGTGCGGCGCGTGCCGAACGCGTAAGCGGTCTTGAAGATCGTCGCGTCCCGGAACGCCGCCATCCACCCCTTCTTGCCCTGGGAGCGCTTCAACTCGACCTGCTCGTCGGCGTAATCGAACAGGTCCTGCAACTCGCGTCGGGTGAACGGTCGCTTCGCAGGCTCCGACTCGACATCCGCGACGTGCTGCGCCGAGTTGACGTCCGTGATGATCTGCACCGGGTGCGACCCGAACCAGCGCATGCACTCCTCAGCCCAGCCATAGGCCGGATCGATCGCGAACGCGCAGAACCCGCGCACCGCGACCTGGTAGCCGCGCACCGTCGAGCGCGTGCAATGGTGCACCGCACGCAGATCCGCGAACCACTCATCCGCGTGCACCGCCGCCCACTCCCAGGGGAACACGCCCGCGCGCGCCTGGAACGCACGGACCTGCCGCTCCCGCGCTTGGACCGTCGAGCGCGCAAGGTTCCGGGCAAGGCCCTGGTTCCGCCACCCCTCGAGCATCGCCTCGAACACCTGCTCGTCCGGGCGAAGCAGCGCGACTCCGTCCAGCAGAACCAGCCGGGCAGAACCCGCCAGCGCACCCTCGTCACCAGCCACATCGCCCCCTTCATGGGATCGCATCTGATGCGATAATATCGCATCGATTGCGATAGGCAAGAGAAAGCCCAGGTCACGAGCGAGAGACTCGAAGTGGCGCGCGTTGACTGGTCAGGACGGCAAGGATCCCGCCTTGTCAGATCGTTGAGATTCCAAGGGAAAACGGGCCAAGCCGCCGCAGCCAACAACTGTGACGGGATCGCATCTGATGCGATTCGTCATCGTCCTTCGTTGATTGCCGATCGTGTGTGGGAGAAATCTGGCACGGGGAATCGGCGAGTCGCGGGCCCCTCGTGGAGCTCAGATTTGGCCCGCCGGGACTGACTCTGACGTGGCGTCGACGCTGGGGCTGTGTCGGCTCGGGCCTGTCGGTGTGGCCCATACCTGCTGGGTAGTCCTGTTCGTCGCACACGAGCGCGGACAGGCCCGAACAGCAGGGAGCCACCGCCATGCCCGACCCCACCCCGCCGCCCGCCGCGCGCCTGACCGAACTTCCGGAACCGGTGTTCGTCGATGACCGGGCGACGCTCTACCTCGGGGACGCGGTCGAGCTCCTCCCACTCCTGCCCGCAGCAAGCATCGACGCCCTGGTCACCGATCCGCCGTACGGGTTGAGCTTCAACGGCCAGGCCTGGGATGACGCTTCCGGGTTTCGCGAGTCGCTGATCCACATCGACACGAGCGGGATGAGTGCGCCGGAGGTGTTCGAAACCTGGTGCACGGCGTGGGCTGCGGGAGCATTGCGCGCGTTGAAGCCAGGGGCGTATGTTGCAGCGTTCGGTGGTGCACGCACCTGGCACCGGATGGTGCGTGGGATCGAGAATGCAGGGTTCGAGATCCGGGACCAGATTGCATGGCTGCACACCACCGGGATGCCCAAGTCGATGGACCTCTCGCACGCGATCGACAAGCACCACGGCGTGCAACGCACCGATCGGATCGTGCAGACCGCCGATCGTGATGGGGTGCTCGGCGCGACCCGGACTGTTCTGTCGAAGGGCACTCCGGTGACCGAGGACGCGGCGCGGTGGGAGGGGTGGGGCACAGCGCTGCGGCCAGCGTTCGAGCCGATCATCATCGCCCGCAAACCACCTGAAGGAAACGTCGTCCGCAACGTTCTAGAGCATGGTGTTGGTGGGATCAACATTGACGGGGCGAGGTTCGCTGATGACCGGTGGCCGATGAACGTCGCCTTCGACGCTGGTCAGGCGGATGCGCTGGATTTGTTGACGGGGACGTGGCAGGGCGGGTCACTGTCGCGGAAGTTCCCGATCTTCCGCTTCGACCACAAACCCCCCACACTGGAACGACCCCGCGCGTTCGGGGTATCGCACACAACCGTGAAACCGCTGGCGTTGATGCGCTGGCTCGTCACGCTGGTGACACCGCCGCACGGAGTGGTGCTGGAGCCATTCGCTGGATCGGGGACGACGGTGGAAGCAGCGGTCAGCGATGGCTATCGAGTGCTGTGCTTCGAGAAGGATGCGTCATACGTTCCACTGGTCCAGTCGAGGCTGGACCGGTAGCTCCTGTGGCCGGGGAACGTCTGTCGATGTACGCGCCGCCTCGACGCCGTACTTTTGAACATAGCCATGCCGTAGTTGCATGTTCGGCGTTATGCTGAGTTCATGTCCGTCTCTGAGTTGTCCGCGAGCACCCAGAACTATTTGAAGGCCGTGTGGGGTCTGACGGAGTGGTCGTCGGTGCCGGTGACGCCGACGCTCATCGCGGAGCGAACAGGGTTGAAGCTCTCTTCGGTCTCGGATGCTGTCCGTAAGCTCTCTACGCAGGGTCTTGTCGAGCATGCGCCTTATGGTTCGGTGGAGTTGACGGAGACGGGGCGCTCGTACGCGCTGGCGATGGTACGTCGGCACCGGCTGATTGAGTCGTTCCTCGTCAGTGTCTTGGGGTACTCGTGGGATCAGGTGCATGACGAGGCTGAGCACCTTGAGCATGCGGTGTCAGATTTCATGATCGACCGGATCGACGAGTTTTTGGAGTTCCCCACCCGCGACCCTCATGGTGACCCGATCCCATCCGCTGACGGGACTGTGCATATCCCGGACGCGACGCAGCTGACCGAAGTCGGGGCGGGGCACCGAGTGGTGGTCGAGCGCATTTCGGACTCGGACCCGGCGCTCCTGCAGTTCTTCGAAGAGCATGGTTTCGTAATCGGATCAACGCTGGAGATCGGCGAAGGTGCCCCGTTCTCGGACGCACTGGACGCGCGAGTTACGGGATCGGACACCTCGGTAGCACTGGGGCGTTCGGCGACAGATGCACTCTATGTGTCTGTCGTGGCCAGTTGATACTGTCACCCCGCAGCTTCGTCGTGGAGTGATGCATGGAGCACGGCTGCTCCGGCAGGGAGCAGCGTGCCATGCCATTCCGCCGTGCGGACCTCGATGATGTCGACTTCCGCTGTGCAGGCCTGGATGCGTAACCATGTGCCGGGGCGAAGGTGTCGCTCGTCGAGGAAGACCAGTGTTTCGAGTGGCGCGTCGGCGACGCGCGTGATCCTCACGGGAGCCCATCGCGGGCGTGCGAGTTCCCGCAGACGGGCATCTCGGCGGGATTCGATGTGACCGTCTGGGGTGGGGATGGGTTGCCCGTAGGGGTCGTGGGTGGGCTGTTCGAGGGAAGCTTCGATTCGTTGGAGGAAGCGCGGTGAGCTGCTGGCTTCCAATGCTTCGGCATTGGTGGCGAGTTCGCTCCAGGGCAGGTCGAGGACGTCGTTGAGGAAGCATCGAAGTATCCGGTTCGCCCGCAGTGCCCGCATCGCTTCGAGGCGTCCCGAAGGGGTGAGAGAGATGCACTTGTACCGTTCGTGGTCGATGAGGCCGTCATCGACGAGTCGCTTCACCTGTTCGGACACGCTCCCCGGCACGAACCGCAGCGCTCGGGCAATGCCCGTCACCGTAACCGGAGCGTCACTGCTCTCAGTCAGGGACCAGATGGCACGGAGATAGCGTGCTCTGGTCCCTGACCGGTCGCTCTTGCCGTGCATGCGGGATGCCCCTACTGAGCGGAAGCGAGTGCGCGTCTGCGACGTGTGCTCATGACCCGCGTTCCGATGAGACCGTGCCGGGGGCTGAAGAGGTAGACGAGCGCGAACACGGCTCCCTGGGCGAGGACGACCATGCCGCCGGAGGCGGTGTCGAGGTAGTAGCTCAAGTACAGGCCGATGACGGCGCAGGCTGCGGAGATCGCGGGGGCGATGACGAGCATGCGTCCGAAGCGGTCGGTGAGCAGGTATGCGGTTGCTCCCGGGATGATGAGCATCGCCACGACCAGGATGACGCCGACGGCTTGGAGGGCGACGACGGCGGTGAGGGCGAGGAGGCCGAGGAGCGCTGCGCCGAGGATCTTCGGGTTGAGGCCGATGGCGTGGGCGTGGGTGGGGTCGAAGGCGTAGAGGGTGAAGTCGCGGCGTTTGGTGACGAGGATCGTGAAGGTGATCGCGCCGAGGATGATGACCTGGGTGAGGTCGGCCCAGGAGACGCCGAGCAGGTTGCCGAAGATGATGTGGTTCAGGTCGGTCTGCGACGGGGTGACGGAGATCAGCACGAGCCCCAGAGCGAACAGGGTGGTGAACACGATGCCGATCGCGGCGTCCTCTTTGACCCGGCTGGTGTCTCGGACTGCGCCGATGAGGGCGACGGCGAGGAATCCGAAGATCACCGCTCCGAGGGCGAAGGGTGCGCCGACGATGTAGGCGAGGACGACGCCGGGGAGGACGGCGTGGGAGACGGCGTCGCCCATGAGTGACCAGCCGATCAGGACGAGCCAGCAGGAGAGCACCGCGCACACGATCGAGGCGATCAGGGTGGTCGCGAGGGCGCGGACCATGAAGTCGTAGCTGAGGGGTTCGAGGAAGAAGTCGATCAGGTTCATCAGTTGTCGCCTCGGTTCAGGACGTCGAGGCCGAAGGCCAGGGCGAGGTTGTCGGGCTGGAGTACCTCGTTCGGGTCGCCGTGCATGAGCACGCGGCGCATGAGGAGCACGGCCTCGTCAGCGAGGCCTGGCAGGGCGTGGAGGTCGTGGGTGGAGACGAGGATGGTGGCCCCGTCGTCGGCAAGCTCGCGCAGCAGCCGGGTGATCGTGGCCTCGGAGCGTTTGTCGACCCCGGCGAACGGCTCATCCAACAGCAGGATCGTCGCCCCTTGGGCGATGCCCCGGGCGACGAAGGCGCGTTTCTTTTGGCCGCCGGAGAGCTGTCCGATCTGCCGGTTCGCGTACTCGGTGAGCTCCACTCGTTCCAGGGCGTGGTCGACGGCTTCGTGATCGGATCTTTTCGCGTGGCGGGTGAATCCCATGTGCCCGTAGCGGCCGGTCATGATGACATCGCGTACGGTCACCGGGAATGCCCAGTCGACGTCCTCGCTCTGTGGCACGTAGCCGACGATCCCGGACTTGCGTGCCTTGGTCGGGTTCTGGCCGTTGACGAGGACGGTGCCGGAGTCAGGGCGCAGCAGACCCATGATGGTCTTGAACAGGGTGGACTTTCCGGATCCGTTCATGCCCACGAGTCCGCATACCCGGCCGGCCTGGATGTCGAGGGTGGCGTGGTCCAGGGCCAGGACCTCGCCGTAGTGAACGGTGACGTCGTGCACCGAGATCGCTGTCTTCATCAGTTGCGTGCCGTCAGTGCGTCGATGATGGTGGTCGCGTCGTGGCGGATCAGCTCGAGGTAGGTCGAGACCGGGCCGTCCGCTTCGGAGAGGGAGTCGACGTAGAGGGTGCCGCCGAAGATCGCGTCGGTGGCTTCGACGACCTGCTGCATCGGGGCGGCAGACACGGTGGACTCGCAGAACACCGCTGGCACGTCGTTGTCGCGCACGAACTCGATCGCGGAGGTGATCTGCTGGGGGGTGGCCTGCTGCTCGGCGTTGACCGCCCAGATGTACTTCTCGGTGAGCCCGGCGTCCCGTGCGAGGTAGGAGAACGCGCCCTCGCAGGTGACCAGCGCACGCTGGTTGTCCGGGAGAACCGACAGCTCGTCGACCAGCTCGTCCTGCACCGTCTGCAACTCGGCCTTGTACGCCTCACCGTTGGCCTCGTACGCGCTCGCGTTGTCGGGGTCGAGGTCGCTGAACGCGTCGACCATGTTGTCGACGTAGATCTGCACGTTCAGCGGGCTCATCCACGCGTGCGGGTTCGGCATGCCCGCGTAGGCGTCCTCGGTGATGTCGATCGTCTCGACCCCCTCGCTGACGACGACGTGAGGCACATCCAGCCCGTCGACGAACTGTCCGAACCACGCCTCCAGGTTCATTCCGTTGTCGAGGATCAGATCGGCCTCCGACGCTCTGCGAATATCTCCCGGGGTGGGCTCGTAGCCGTGGATTTCCGCCCCGACCTTCGTGATCGACTCCACCCTCAGGTTGTCGCCGGCGACGTTCTCGGCGATGTCCGCGAGGACGGTGAACGTCGTCAGCACCACGGGACGCTCATCGTCTGCTCCTGCATCGTTCTCGCCGGATGTTGCGCATGCGGCCAGTGAGAGCGCGAGCGCGGACGCTGCTAGCAGCGGCAGGGCACGGCGGGAGAAGAAGCGGGAGTTTCGTGGCATGGATGGTTCCTTAGCTGAGCGGGTGACGGGGTGCGGGTGGAAGTTCACGTGGGCGGTGGAAGCGGAGGGCGAGGATTTGGGGGCGGGCCAGCGCGATGGGATGCGGCGATGAAGTGGTCGAGCTTGTCGGGTGCTTCTCCGCGCAGGTACACGCCGAGCATGCGCAGGAGGTTCAGCATCACCGCTTCGGGGTCGGAAGACGTTCGCAACAGGCGAGCCGCAGCGTCGTGGTCGGCGTCTCGCACGGATTGAAACAAGGTGATGGCCTCCAGCCACGCACCCTCATTGCGCTCGTCCACGTGCGTTCGTCCCATGCCACACAGCATAGTGTTCGGCATGCCGTAGTTCCAAACATGGGCGTGGCGTAGACAAGTAAACTACATCGATGTTATTACTAGATACGCCGCTCCAAACATCGGTGAGGCACAACATGTAGTGGTTCGTGGCGTGGCGCGTCACAGCCAGAGAGCGAGGAGGAACGCCATGCCAGCCCCCCACGAGCCCCGGCGCGCCGCGCTCTCAGTGCGCGAGCTCGCCGCCGCCGAGTCGCCTGATCTCGTGTTCTTCTCGAGCGTGTCGGAGAACACCCGCC
The DNA here is from genome assembly GCF_006716345.1 of Microbacterium saperdae. Classification (NCBI taxonomy): domain Bacteria; kingdom Bacillati; phylum Actinomycetota; class Actinomycetes; order Micrococcales; family Microbacteriaceae; genus Microbacterium; species Microbacterium saperdae. The sequence continues at coordinate 1,170,871 of NZ_VFOX01000001.1, read as the reverse complement.
GCTTCGTCGACCGGCTCGACCGGACCGCAGTCCGTATCCCGCTGCGGCCACGAGTGGAGGGGCTGATCCGGGTCGCGCAGCCCTTTGTGCTCGTTGTCCCCACGTACGGCGGCGGGGAACGTGCCGGAGCGGTGCCGAAGCAGGTGATCTCGTTCCTCAACGACCCCGCGAACCGGGCACTGATCCGGGGGGTGATCACGGCGGGGAACACGAACTTCGGCGAGCACTACTGCCTCGCCGGCCCTGTCGTCTCTGCCAAATGCCAGGTTCCGGAGCTGTACCGCTTCGAGCTGCTCGGCACGCAGCGCGACATCGAACAGGTGAACAACGGCCTGACCCGCTTCTGGGAGCAGGCCTCCGACAATCTGACATCCATTGAGAGGAAGACCGCATGACCATCATCTCCCCAGAGGCTCCCGCACGCGCCGGGATCGGTGCGCGGAAGGACTACCACGCCCTCAACGCGCAACTGAACCTGTTCGCCCCGGGCGGGTCGATCCAGTTCCACAAGGACAAGGAAGCCGCCGACGAGTACCTGCGCCAGCACGTCCTCCCGAACACGAGAACCTTCCCGAGCGTGGCCGCGCGCCTGGACTGGCTGGTCGCGAACGACTACTACGAGCAAGCGTTCCTCGACGCGTACGTCCCGGAGTTCCTCACCGGCCTGCATGAGCGGGCTCGCGGGGCCGGGCACCGCTTTCAGACCTTCCTCGGCGCGTTCAAGTTCTTCACCTCCTACGCCCTGAAAACGTTCGACGGCACCACCTACCTGGAAGGCTTCGAGGAACGCGTCGTCGCCACCGCGCTCTTCCTCGGACAGGGCGACGAAGCCCTCGCGACCCGGCTTGTGGACGAGATGCTCTCCGGCCGGTTCCAGCCTGCGACACCGACGTTCCTGAACGCGGGCAAAGCGCAGCGCGGCGAGCTCGTCTCCTGCTTCCTGCTCCGCCTGGAGGACAACCTCGAATCCATCGGACGCAGCGTGAACTCCGCCCTGCAGCTCTCCAAGCGCGGGGGCGGGGTGGCGTTGTTGCTGACGAACCTGCGCGAAACCGGAGCACCGATCAAGCAGATCGAGAACCAGGCCTCCGGCGTCGTCCCGGTGATGAAGATCCTCGAAGACAGCTTCAGCTACGCCAACCAGCTCGGTGCCCGGCAAGGAGCGGGAGCGGTGTATCTGCACGCGCACCACCCGGATATTCTGCGGTTCTTGGATACGAAGCGGGAGAACGCGGACGAGAAGATCCGCATCAAGACGCTCTCGCTCGGCGTCGTGATCCCGGACGTCACCTTCCAGCTCGCGAAGGAGAACCGGGACATGCACCTGTTCAGCCCTTACGACGTCGAGCGCGAGTACGGGAAGCCGCTGTCGGATCTGTCGGTGAACGACCACTACGACGAGCTGGTCGCGAACCCGCGGGTGCGGAAGACCACGATCAGCGCACGGGAGTTCTTCAAGACCCTCGCCGAGCTGCAGTTCGAATCCGGATACCCCTACGTGCTGTTCGAGGACACCGTCAACCGCGCGAACCCGCTACAGGGATGGATCAACATGTCCAACCTCTGCAGCGAAATCCTCCAAGTAAACACCCCCTCCCGCTACGACGCCGCGATCGGATACGAGCAAGTCGGCCGGGACATCTCCTGCAACCTCGGCTCCCTCAACATCGCCCACGCCTTCGCCTCACCCAACTTCGGCGCGACCATCGAAACCGCGGTGCGGGCACTCACGAGCGTGTCCGACCAGACCGACATCGACGCGGTCCCCTCGATCGCGGCCGGGAACGACGCCTCGCACGCGATCGGGCTCGGGCAGATGAACCTCCACGGGTTCCTCGCCTCACAGCGCATCCGCTACGGCAGTGAGGAAGGCATCGACTTCACCGACATCTACTTCCTCACCGTCACCTACCATGCCCTGCGCGCCTCCAACCGGATCGCCATCGAACGCGGCACGGCCTTCGCCGGGTTCGAGACCTCCGCCTACGCCGACGGCACCTACTTCGACAAGTACACCGAGCGCGACTGGCAGCCCACCACCGAACGTGTCCGCACCCTCTTCGCAGAGGCAGGCGTCGCGATCCCTACCCGCGACGACTGGGCGCAGCTGCGGGAATCGGTGCGGCAGCACGGCATCTACAACGCCTACCTGCAGGCCATCCCGCCCACCGGATCGATCTCGTACGTGAACAACGCGACCGCGTCGATCCACCCGATCGCGGCGAAGATCGAGATCCGCAAAGAAGGCAAGCTCGGCCGCGTCTATTACCCGGCACCGCACATGACCGACGACAACCTCGAGTTCTTCGAGGACGCGTACGAGATCGGCTACGAGAAGATCATCGACACCTACGCCGCCGCCACCCGCCACGTCGACCAGGGTCTCTCGCTGACGCTGTTCTTCCGCGACACCGCGACCACCCGCGACATCAACAAGGCACAGATCCACGCCTGGCGTGCCGGGATCAAGACCCTCTATTACATCCGCCTCCGCCAGCCCGCACTCGAAGGCACCGAGATCGAAGGCTGCGTCTCCTGCGCCCTCTGAGCACATCATCCGATCTTCCCGAAGGAACACCCATGACCCTCACCGACACCACGCGCCCGATCACCGAGATCTCCGTCACCCCACCGGGCTATCGGCACGACCCAGCAGCCCGACTGCGTCCCATCAACTGGAACCGCGTCGGAGACGACAAAGACCTCGAGGTATGGAACCGCCTCACCGCGAACTTCTGGCTCCCCGAGAAGGTGCCCCTCTCCAACGACCTCCCCGCCTGGCAGAAACTCACCCAGGAAGAGCGCACGCTGACCATGCGCGTGTTCACCGGGCTCACCATGCTCGACACCGTACAAGCCACCGTCGGAGAGATCTGCCAGATCCAGGACGCCCGCACCGAGCACGAAGAGGCCGTCTACACCAACATCGCGTTCATGCAGTCCGTACACGCCCGCTCCTACTCCAGCGTGTTCTCCACCCTCACCTCGACACCCGAGATCGACGACGCCTACCGGTGGGCCGTCGCCAACGACCTCCTCCAAGAGCGCTGCAAGAAGGTGCTCGCGCACTACTACGGGGATGACCCGCTCAAGCGGAAGGTCTCCTCCACGCTGCTCTCGTCCCTGCTGCTGTATGCGGGCTTCTACCTGCCGCTGCACTTCTCCGTCCACGCGACCCTCACGAACACCGCGGACATGATCCGGCTCATCCTGCGCGACAAGGCCGTGCACGGTTACTACTCCGGCTACAAGTACCAGCGCGGCCTCGAAACCCACACCCTCGCCGAGCAGGAACACATGCGCGAGTTCACCTATGCGCTCCTCGACGAGCTCTACGAGCTCGAACTGGCCTACTCCGGTGAGCTCTACGAACCGCTCGGCCTCATGGACGACGTCGCCGTCTTCGTCCGCTACAACGCGAACAAAGCCCTCATGAACCTCGGCTACCCCGCCCGCTTCACCCCAGAAGAGGCCGAAGTCAACCCCGAAATCCTCGCCGCCCTCGCACCCGGAGCGGACGAGAACCACGACTTCTTCTCCGGATCCGGGTCCTCCTACATCATCGGCAAAGCCGTCGACACCAGCGACGACGACTGGGACTTCTAACCGGCCGTCACTCCCACACATCCACCCCAGAGAAAGAGAATCACCCCTTGAGTAAGAACGTCTCCGTCCTTGTCGGCAGTCTGCGCCGCGGCTCCTACGCACGCAAGATCGCCCACAATGCCATCGGATACTTTCCCGAAGACTACGACGCACGCATCGTTGAGATCCGCGACCTTCCTCTCTACGACTTCGACTACGACGATCCCGAAGTCACTGACAAACCCACCCCGCCGGAATACACCCAGTTCCGCGAGATCATCAAAGCCTCCGACGGCGTGTTGTTCGTCACACCAGAGAACAACCGCACCATCCCCGCCTGCCTGAAAAACGCCATCGACATCGGCTCCAAACCCAACAGCGATGTCGCCTGGAAGAACCTGCCCGCAGGGATCATCAGCCACTCCGTTGGCCGCATGGGCGGGTACAGCTCGCAGAAGAACCTCCGGCTCGCACTCTCCTACTTCGACATGCCCACCCCCGGACAGCCCGAGGTCTTCCTTTCCCAATCACCCACCCTTTTCGGTGAGGATGGGAACATCTCGCAGGAATCGACCGTGCAGTTCCTCCGGGACTACATCCTCCGCTTCGCTCGACTCATCGAAGGTCAGAACTCGGTGCGTTGATGCGATGCCTGCATCCCCGGAAGCACGAGCGCAGGCTCTGGGCGCGCGTGTTATTCCCTTTCCACTGACGGTAAAGCGCGTGCTCCACTCCGCCTCGACGGGTCGGGTTGCTGTCGACGCGACCAAGGTGATGATCGTGAACTCGGGCACCACGACGCTCAGGCACGAGACCGGTGAAGTCGATCTTGCTGCAGGGCAGGTCGTGCTGCTCCCTCCAGGCCGCTGGTATGCGGGAGAACCCGCCGGTCTAGTCATCACCACCACCGCATACTTCGACACGGCATTCCTTGAGGAGCAGGAGCGCTGGACCTCTCAGTCCAGCGCTCCTGCTCCTCTTGTGCTTTCAGATAGTCACCGGTCGGACCCGACCGTGCTCGATGTGCCTTCCACAGTGTTCCCGCATGTGAATGCTTCCCTGCAACGGTTGATCGACGGTGAACGGCACCATTTGCCGACACTTCGCCGCTTGAGTCTGGCAGTGGACCTGCTCGATATCCTCACGCGACCCGTCCCCGAGCACTCGCCCGAACACCCCTCGGTGCGCCACGCAATCGCGTTGCTCTTGAACGATCTTGGCCGCGCGTGGACCATGGATGTTCTCGCCGACGAGGCCGCGATCTCTCGATCGCAACTCGCCCGACTCTTCGCCCGCCACGTCGGCACAAGCCCAGCAGCGTTCCTTCGCAACGAACGTTCACGACGCATGGCCGATCTTCTACGCTCAAGCAGCGACACTGTCGAAACCATCGCACGTCGCGTCGGATGGACCGACCCCAGCCACGCCTCACGCGCCTTCCGTCAGGTACACGGTCTGTCCCCGCAGCAGTATCGGCAAATCTCTCGACCATAGACGACTGCTCGATGCCAGTGGCCGCCAACTGTGTCCTACCTCACAGGTACGCCGACCACGCCATCGTGCGCGCGAACCTGCGAGGGAAGGAACCACCACCATGAGCATCAACCCGGGCGAAGCATCAGCATCGACGCCCACGAACGCTGCGGATCCTCGGCGCAAGATAAGCCCGCCGAGTGCCCTGTCTCTCGGCATCATCGTCTGGACCGATGACCCGGAGGTCGAGCCGACCGTGATCGCCGACCGGAACCCGGTCGCGTTGGCGCGGGCGGTGGCGGTCACGATCCACGAGATGCTCGAAGACTCTGAGGCATATGCCGGGGCGACGGAGTTCCTACAGTCGAATCCGCCGCCGCAGGATTGGGTACTGCCCGAGGACGTGGATGCGTGGTTGGAGGCGCTGCGGGAGGCGACGCCGTACCCGGCGTACTCGTTCCACCACGTACCTCTGACGGGCGGTGCGGACGGAACGAACCACACCGTCATCAACCGCTATCTGCAGCATGCGCTGCAGGAACGCGAGGATGCTCTCACCCCTGACTCGACGCCGAGCTCCGTCGCTGGCCAATCGTCAGGGCGTCACCTCGCACGCTGACCCGGTGGCGGAGTTTGACGTTTCGGCGCGTGTTTCTGATGTTTCGACGCGTCATTGCCGGGATGCCTCGCCCTTGACGCGGTTCTGTGCGTACCTCTGGAACAGAACCACCTGTGACACCTGAGCGATCGGGTGCAGTGGCGTGTCCTGTCTATCCGAGTGTGAATGGAGTCTTTCATCATGTCCGACATCACGATCCCGCCTTTGGGGTATTCGTCTGAGCCGCCGCGCCCGCATCGGGTGGTGGTCGCTTTCGATGTCCTCGCCCGCACCCAAGCCGAGGCGCAGCACATGGTCGATGAGGTGCTGATCGAGGAGCTTGCCGGTCCTCCCGACCAGCTCCGCACAGACGGCGACCGGGTATTCGGTGAAGACTTCGGCGACGACGTCCCGCACATCCGCTCCTGGACACCCGCAGCTGACGCCGCTCCCACCCCGCCGGTAGCGGTGCCGTCACCCGGGTGGGAGGCGTTCGAGGAGTCGGGGATTCCGGAGATCGTGGCGGAGATGTTCCCACCCGAACCGGGCACCGGTGACTTCCGCCTCCCGGACGGCACGCCCGATCCGGAGAGCTTTGAGGACGCGCATGAGCGGTGGCGGGACGAGTGTCTCTCCCTCGCGGTGCAGGCCTCGCGTCTCCCGGAGACTTTGGATCGGTTGGAGCGGGCTGAGCGGGTCCGTGACGGTCTGGTGGATCTGTTGGAGCGGGAGCGGTTGCCGGTGGAGCCGGTGAAGGAGGATTATCTCGTCACGGTCGCCCCGTCGTTCGAGGGCGAGTACGAGGACATGAGGTTCCGATCCGACCACGCCCAGTGGCGGTCCGAGTTCACCGCGACCGCGCTGCGCCGCGAACACGCCCTGCAGGGGCTCGTGGCCAAGGGTGGGCCGCGGACGATGTTCCTTCCGGAGCGGTTTCACCGTGAGTGGGTGCCTTCGGATCTGATCGCCCTGCAAACCCTCCGTGTACTCGTGGAACGGGAGAAAGCCGGGGAAGGCACACCCTTGCTGGACCGGGCGCAGAGGGAGGAACTGTCAGCGATGCTGTTCGCTGCCGATCCCGACATTCGCGTGGTTGACCCTGACGACCCGGCTGGGGCTGAGTTGTATGCGGGGCAGGCGTCAGACGCACACGAGTGGATGCCGCCGGGCGTGTATGACGCGACCGGGTACGACGGAGAAGGCCAGTTCCGGCTCATCGTCGGCCAGGTCCCGGTCGGGGATGGGGTGACGGCGTCAGCGGCGTTCCCACCGGCCGAGCACGACAGTGCGGTGGTCAACGAGATCGCCCGCATCCTCGAACAGGACACCGAACAGTACGACCCCGCGACAATCCTCGACCGGATCAACGCTGCGGTCCTCGGTACCGGGCGGACGGCTGCCACACCCTCGGACATTCACCCTCCTGAGCAGGCGCTGACGAGCCTGGAGCGCGGAGCGCTGCTGAGCGAGCTGCTCGCCGAGCGAGAACAGCACCTGGACACGGACCCGGACGACCCCGAGCCACCTTCCCCGGGTCGGGGTTTTGGCCGCAGCCTGTAGCAGAGGGGCGTCTCGGAATGGCGGTGCTGAGGGTGGGTGTGTTTGACGATTTGGCGCATGTTCTTGACGAAACGGCGCATCCCGCCCAAAAATGCTCGCGGCAACCACGCGACCTCGGGTAGGGGTTGAGGTTCAGAAGGGATGCTCAGAGCGGAGAATCTGCGGCCAGCACGGTTTGTTGACGCACCTTCCCTGTGGATACCGCGCACGAGCCCCGGCCCGTGCCGTGTCCTGAAGGAGGTGCACATGACCATCACCGACCCCACTGCCTGGCCGATGCCCACCAGCCTCCCCAAGGAGCTTGGGAAGGCTGCCGCCGTCTACGCCGCCGCGGGCATCCCCGTGTTCCCCTGCGCACCCGGTCAGAAGCGCCCGCTCACCGCGCATGGGTTCCACGACGCCACCACCGACCCCACGCAGATCGACGCCTGGTGGGGAAGGTATCCAGAAGCGAATATCGGGATCCCCACCGGGGTCATGGTCGAGGTGCTGGATGTGGATGTGCACGCCACCGGCACCGGATACCCGGTCCTCCGCACCCTGCAGCAGGAGGGGCTGATCAGAGGGTGGGGGCAGGCCGTGCGCTCCCCATCGGGTGGCCTGCATTTGTACTACCCGGCAGATCCAGATGTGGCGCGGGGGTCGTGGTCTGGGGGCCGGGCGCATGTGGACTTCCGCGGCACCGGCGGCTTCATCATCGCCCCGCCCTCCACCATCACCACCACTCGTGGGGACCGCCGCTACGAGACCATTGCCCGAGGTCGCAACCCGCGGCCTCCCGATGCGGATGCGATCCGCGAACTTCTGACACCCCAGCCTGAGCGGATACTCCGCCCGGCCGGTTCGGCGGCGCTGCGGGAGCGGCCGGTGGAGCAGCTTGCAGCCTGGGTCGCCGCGTTGCCGGAGGGGAATCGGAACGCGGGACTTTTCTGGGCGCGAGCCGGCTTGCTGAGGCCGGCCTGTCCGAACCCGACACCTTCGGGGTGCTCGAACCTGCTGCGACCGCTGCCGGGCTGGAGCCGCGGGAGATCACCGCGACGATGCGCTCCGCCCACCGCACCACGAGGGCCGCCGATGTACCGGATGACCCCGTCGTCGCGCAGGGCGTGCGCTCGTTGTCGGGGCTCGGGAGGTAGCCATGACCCGCCCGGCAGTGACGGCTCGCGCCCCGCGCGATCCAGACCTGAGCCCGGGCAAACAAGCAGCCGACGGCCCATCATCCGGTGGGGTGTCGCGGTTCGTGGTCGTGCTCGCGGTCACCGGAACGATCCTGCTCGCGTTGGGTGCGTTCTGGTTGTCGTTCACGACGCTCCGTGATCTCGCGGTCCTTTCCGGGATTCCGGAGGGGCAGGCGTGGATGTGGCCGTTGATCGTGGACGGTGTGATCTTGGAAGCCACGATCAGCGTCGTCGCGCTGCGGGATTCTGCCCGCACCGCGAGGCGGTTCGCGTGGCTGCTGTTGGGCGCGGGTGCCGGAGTGTCGGTGGCGGCGAACATCACCCACGCGGTCGTGGCCGCCGACACCCGCGTCCCCGCCCTCATCGCCGCTCTGGTCGCGTCGGTGCCACCACTGGTGCTGCTGGCGATGACGCATCTCACCGTCGAACTCACCCGCAACACCACACCCACCCCAACCGTTCGCGAGCCAAGCATTCAGCCGTTGACGAGCGACCAGGCGAGCACAGCCACGGCGGTCGACACCCCACCCCAGTCCGAACAGGACGCGGGACTCGAGCCGCCGGAAGCGACGGTCGCGGCGCGGCCAGAGACGATCACCGCGGGGCGTCCGGTGGCGGCCCGCGGAGGAAGCGGGCGCAAGGAAGATGCCCGGGTTCGGGCGATTGCGCTTGATGCGGAGGGGGTGTCGAAGCGGCAGATCGCCGCGCAGCTCGGCGTGCACCCGACCACTGTTGGCCGATGGGTGAACGCACCTGACCGTCAACAGGACGGAGACCCCCATGACTGACCCCACCACCCCCGCCCCCCAGCACGTCGACCCACAGCGCCTCGCGGATCACGACCATGAGGCGGACGCGCGGACCGATACGCCAGCGACGCCGTCGTCGGGTGAGGTGGCTGAGGGGGCGCGGGTGTCGGAGTTCGCCACTCACGGCGACCCCACCCTCACCCGCGACAACACGGATCCGGCCTTGAAGCGTCCGGGCGTGCAATGGGTGCGGCCCACGGATCTCGCCGCCCGCGCCGGAGGTGTCGTCCTGGACCGCGGTGCCGAACTGAACACGCGCCTGCGGGACGCAGTCCTCGACGGGGTGCGTGAAGGCCGTGCCCAGTTGCAGGAGCGACTGGCCCGCAGGCAGGAGTCTCTGGATCCAGATGTGAGCAGTCCGACGAGCGCCCTGGGGCGTGGGGTCGGGAGGACGGGGGTGAGCCGGTGACCGCTGCCTGTCCCGGCACCACCCGAGTGCCGCACGACACCCACACCACCTAACCAGCGTTCTCGCCGCCCGGCTGCTCACAGTCGCACCCGGCGGCACCACACAGACCCGCACGAACGCGGCCAGTCTGCTGGGCTCCCCATGCCCAAGCACGGCCCCCGTGCCTGCGATGGCGGTGATCAGCGACCCCTTCTTCGGGGTTCGCCGGGATGGGTGTCGCACCTATCTGTTGACGGATCTCATCTCTCTTTCAGGAGTCGCTTTGAACCACCACACATCCACACCCACATCGGCGGAATTGCCGCTGCCGGATTTCCGCACGAGTGAGGGGCTGCGCGAGCTGCTCACCGAGCTGAACGAGCACAACGCCTGGGCCACCAGCCCGATAGCCGCGGAGCTCATGGTCTACGCCACCGGCAAGTATGCGCCGATCGCGAAAGCCTGGCGGCGCGATCCCGCTGATGCCGCCTACGAGGCATTCCTCGCGATGCGGCAACCGACCACGCTGCGGGCGGATGATCCCTGGGCGGTAGTCACGCGTGCGGTTGCGCTCGGCATCGCCGCCGAAGTCCACGCGGACCGGAACATGACGTCGCAGGACAAGGCGCGGCGTCCGTCGAAGAGGCCGGCGGAGGAGCCGATGCGGGCCGGGCATTACGAGGAGTTCTTCTACGACGTCCACCCCCACGCCCACTCCCTCCACACCGACGGTCACGGCGGGGAGGATCGGTCGGTGGATCGGGTGATCCGCGCAACGTGCGTATTCCTGGTCCTCACCGACTGGCCCGCACGTCCCGTTGAGCAGGCCGTGGACTACATCGCCCACCGCATCACCGGCCTCTCCTCGGGCACTTCGGCGCTGGAGATCGTTTCTCGTGAGCTGCATATCGCGATCCGCCTCGGCTACACCCCCGACGAATGGGCAAGCCTCGTCCGCCTGGTCGTCGGCACGAAGACCGGCAGGCGCAAGGCCGGGGACTACGGGCTGTTCGCCCGGGTCCTGCTCGGTGACGACGTCGCCGACCTCCTCCGCGACGAGACCCTCGTGAACACCTCCCGCCGGATGGCCTCCATACCTGACCGGCAAGAAGACAACGGACGTGTGTCGTGAGTCGGGGGCATTTGGTGTTGGAGCATGCGCTGGATCAGTTGAAGAGCGGGTCGCAGTTTCGGCGTGACCCGGATGAGGATCTGGATGAGCTGTGTGAGTCGATCCGTCGCACTGGGGTGTTGAACCCGCCCGCGGTGACCGAGGGGTACGTGATCATCACCGGGAACCGCCGGGTCGCGGCGATGCAGCGTCTCGGGATGCGGGTGACGCCGATCTGGGTCGTCCCGGGCGTGTCCGACAAGCTCTCCTACGTTCTCGCGGTCCGTGACGAGCAGACCCTCCAGAAAGCGTTGAAACCCTTGGAACAAGCAGAACTCTACGAAGAACTGAAAGCCCTCTACGCGGAGGACGCGGCACGGGTGAAGGCGGGATCGTTGTTCGGCGACGGCGGGAAGAAGCAGGACAGGAGCGGTGGTGCCGATTCGGCACCACCGCTCGACCTCGCCAATCTCAACGATAGGAAGGCGCGGGTGCAGGCGGCACGCGCGGTGACGGGGAGGGATTCGCGGACGATGCTGGAGCAGATCAACCAGCTCAAACACATCGCCGCGGACGACAGCGAAGACCCCTATGTGCGCCAGCACGCCGCCGAAGCGTTGCTGGAGATCAACGAGGACCGGAAGGTCAACGGCCGCTTCCAAGCAGTCAAGACGAGACAGAACCTCTCCCGCCTCACCCGGTTTGCCGAACACCCCGACACTCCGGAGCAGGCACGCACCGCTGCCGCCACAGAACTGCGAACCCTTCATGACATCGATTCACCGGCCGAAGCTTTGAAGGAATCCGGGCTCGCGTTGGCTCGCGTCACCGAAATCCAGAAGGCCGCGACCGACCCGGCCCTGATCGGGTGGAAAGACGTGGACCCGCTGCTGCGGGAGAAACACCAGATCCGCAAGCTCGTCGATCTGCTGCGCCGGGAGCACGGCTGGTGGGACCGCTACAACCCCGAAGACTTCGGAAGATACGCCGACGCCGAGCAGTGGGAACTCGTCCAGACCTACATCACTGAAGCCGCAACATTCCTCGACCAGGCACGCACCGCACGGGAAGACACCACCGATGCCGACGTTTGAGGACCCTTCTCGGGATGCGGATGAGTTGGCGGAGGCCGCACGGGGGTTGGCGTATGCGACCCGGCAGATCGAGTCCCCAGAGGACACGTATGAGGTTCTCGGGTCGTTGCATCTGACGTTGTCGCGGATCAAGCAGGGGCTGCAGCAGCTCGCGGCCTGGCACGACCGGCGCGCCTCGTTCGCCGCTACCGACGACGGTGACCGGGTTGCGGGGCACGATCACACGGTCAAGGCTGGTGGCTGGTTGATGATCGCCGCGGCCTCCACGGAGCAGGTGGTTCAGCTCGTGATGAAAGCCCACAGCGAGAACGGGCGGATCGCCTGGCAACCAGACTCCGCACCGACACGATCTGCGGGGCTCGCTGAAGTCCTCGCGGAACGGGAAGCGGCTCTCGACCCCGAACTCCCAGCAAGCGGACACACCAACCAGAGCACGGGCCTCACCCGCTGACGAGGAGGACGGGCGGGCGGCGCACCTATCGAGTGCCCCGCCCGTTTCTCGTTGGAAGGCCTCATCCATGCCCTCTCTCAACCCCGATGGTCAGCGTCGTCGCCGCCGTCTGATCATCACCCTCACCGCTACCGGTCTCGTTGTCACGGTGCTCGCCGGAATCGGCATCTACGGCCTCATCACCGGACCCCGAGACAGCGACGCTCCCCGGGACCGCGCGCCCGCGTCCACGGCACCGGTTGACCCCACCGACCCGAACGGACAGCCGGAAGACGCGGCGCTGCCAGCTCTGCCGCGCACGAACAACCCCGAGGCCTACGTCCGTGCGGTCGCGGAGGCGCTGTTCGACTGGGACACCTTCACCCTCCTGACCCCTTCGGATCACCGGGGCGTGTTGTTCGAGGACGCCGACCCGTCCGGGTCAGAGATGCCGGGGCTGATCGCGGACCTGGACGGGTATTTCCCGTCGGCGTCGACGTGGCGGGATCTCGCCGAGTACCGCACCCGCCAGCACATTGAGATCGATCGGGTGTACGTCCCGGACCAGTGGGAGGAAGCCGTCGCCGCCTCCGGTGGGCAGATCACCGAGGGGACGGTGGCGTACACGGTCGAGGGCACGAGGCACCGGGACGGTGTCTGGTACGACGACCCCGTCGAAAGCTCGCATGCGGTGGCGTTCACGGTGTTTGTGTCCTGTCAGCCGGTGTTCGACCGGTGCCATCTGCTGCGCCTGTCCGAACTCGACAACCCCCTTCGATAAGGCGGGCACGGGATGAATAAGCTCCTTGCCGCCGCAGCCACGTTCATGCTGCTCACCCCAATGCTCGGGCTGCTCAGCATCGGCGTGCTCGTGAACCCGGCCCTCCTCAACCAGGGGAACTGCATCGCCAGCGGTGTCGTCCTTGGCCCGATCCCCGACTCGCTCGAGGTCACCATGAAAGACGGATACACCTTCACCCTCAACAAGCAGCAGCTCACCCACGCCGGAACGATCATCACCGTCGGAGCGAATACTCCTGGGGTGGGGCGGGATGGGATTCTGATCGCGTTGATGGCGGCGCTGACGGAGTCGACGCTGCGGCAGCTCGCGAACACCGGCACCTACCCCGAGTCCGGCGGCTACCCCAACGATGGCAACGGCTCCGATCACGACAGCTTGGGTCTGTTTCAGATGCGTCCGCAGTCCGGGTGGGGCACGGTCGCTGAGCTCATGGACACGACCTATCAGGCGCGGGCGTTCTACGGTGGCCCCGACGGCCCCAACTACCCCTCACCGCGAGGTCTGCTCGACATCCCGGGGTGGCAGCAGATGGGCAAGGGCGAAGCCGCGCAGGCCGTCGAAGTGTCCGCGTACCCGGATCGGTATCAGAACTACGAGCCCGTCGCCCGTACGATCCTCGACACCCTCACCCGCAACAACAGCGGCGGGAACGGCAGCGGTGTGCCCGGGGACACGAACATTCCCGAGACGAGCCGGCTGGTGTTCCCACTACCGACGGGCAGTTATGTGCACACGTCGTCGTTCGGGCCGCGGATCGACCCTATCACCGGGGAAGCGCGTCTGCACGCCGGGACCGATTGGGCAGCCCCCGACGGCACACCGATCTTTGCCCTCGCCGACGGCCTGGTCACCTACGCCGGGATGGTCGATGGGTATTCGGGACAGATCACCCTCGAACACACCATCGGCGGCGAGAAGGTCGCGACGAAATACATCCACATGTGGGCACACGGCATCCACGTCACCACTGGTGACCGGGTCACCGCGGGCCAACACATCGGCGACGTCGGATCCTCCGGCCACTCGACCGGCCCGCACCTGCATTTCCAGGTCCATCCCGGCGGCGCGAACGCCCCCGCCGTCGACGCCGAACCCTGGCTCGCAGAACACGGCGTGGAAGGCATCGACGCGCCGGTCGGCGGCGGCCCGGGCTGCACCACCTGACCCGAGCTGAGGGAGGCCTGGCGGGGTGGGTGGCGCACCTGACCGGTGCCCGCCCACCGTTTTGAGGAGAACCCATGCCCGCCACCACCCTGACGCTGCTATCGGCCGAGAACGTCTACCCCGACCTGAGTGGTGTCGGAGGCCGCTCGACCCTCATCGAGATCGTCGGCGCGCTGCTGACGATCGTGCTGATCGTCTCGATCCTCATGCTCGTCGTCTCCGGGATCGTCTGGGCCGTGTCCTCGTCAGCGGGGAACCCGCAGACCGCTGCGAAAGGAAAAGTCGGGGTGTTCGTCGCGCTCGGAGCCGCCGTCCTCGCAGGCGCCGGGGTCACCTGGATGAACTTCTTGTTGAGCCTCGGCGACACCCTCTGAGCCGGGTCGCACGTTCCGGCATCGCACCTGTCCCAGTGACCCCGCACGACCGGGTACGGGGCGATCGGTTGTGAAGGAGCCCCACCATGCTTGCCGTCCTCGACACTCTCACCACCCTCACCGCTGCGGTGCTGCCCGCGAACATCGACATCTCCCCGAACGATTCCGGCCTGCCCGGTATCGCTGCGCTGCGGACCGTGGTGGGTGCGGTGATGACGATCGGGCTGATCCTGTCCGTCCTCGCCCTGATCGTCAGTGCCGTGGTCTGGGGCTTCGGGTCGAACTCGTCCAACCCGCATCTGGCGTCACGGGGGAAGGTCGGGGTGCTGATCTCCTGCGGCGCGGCGATCATCACCGGAGCGTCGGTGACGCTGATCAACTTCTTCTGGAACGTCGGCCAGACCGTCTCCTAACCACCTGGAACTTCGATTCGAAGGGAGGGGTGTTGTGGCTGGTATCTGTGACGTCCCCATCATCAGCAACGTCTGCGACGCCGTCGGCGAAGGCGCAGCCACCCTCGTCGCTGCACCATTCGACTGGCTCGCCCAAGCAATCGGAGCAGCTGCGTCCTGGATCTTCCAAGGCGTCTGGGCCTTGTTCGACTCCACCACCCTGGTCGACATCACCGGGGCCGGGTATGTCGGTGTGTACAACGTGATCTTCGGCATCGCGATCTTCCTGATGCTGATCTTCTTCTGCCTGCAACTCATCACCGGGCTCATCAGACGCGACCCGACCGCCCTGTCCCGCGCCGCCCTGGGTTTAGCGAAGTCGGTGCTCGGGTCGTTCCTGGTCATCACGTTGACGGCAACGCTGCTGGAGGTCGTCGACCAGCTCTCGATCGGGATCGTCCAGGCCACCGGGACGACCCTCGAAGAGATGGGTGGGAAGATCGGGGTCCTCGTCGCAGGTCTCACCGCGATCAACCTCACCGCCCCCGGTGCCGGGGCGATCATCACCATCTTCCTCAGCTTCCTGGCCATCTGCGCGGCAGCGATCGTCTGGTTCAGCCTCCTGATCCGTAAGGCTCTGATTCTGGTCGCGGTCGTGATGGCACCCATCGCTCTATCCGGGGCGAGTTGGGATGCGACGAAGGGGTGGTTCGGGAAGTGGGCAAGCTTTGTGCTCGCGCTGATCTTCTCGAAACTCGTGATCGTCGTGGTGTTCCTAGTGGCGATCAATCAGGTCAACGCGCCGATCGATATGGACCTCAGTTCCATTGCGGATCCGATCGCGGGGATCGTGTTGATGTTCATCGCCGCGTTCGCCCCCTACATGGTCTACAAATTCATCTCCTTCGTCGGCTTCGACATGTACCACGTCATGAGTGCGGAGCAGGAGTCGAAGCAGGCCATGAACCGGCCCATGCCCCTCCCTGGCAAGCCCGACGGTAGCGGCCCGCAGAAGGTCCTCGACGGTGGGGGCGGCGACGGCAAAAACGGTGGTGGTGGTGGGAATCCGCCGCCACCGAGTGGTTCGCCGCAGCCCGCTGCCGGAGGCGGCAGTACAGCCGGAGCAAATCCGGGTGCGGGTGGCGGCACGGCCGCAGCCTCGAGTGGAGCGGCAGCAGGTTCCAGCGGTGCGACTGCCGGTAGCGGCGGTACTGCCGCAGCAGGCGGTACCGGGGCGGGAGCGGCGGCTGGCCCAGTCGGAATCGCCGCAGTCGCCGGGGCGAAAGTCGCCAAGGGCGCGGCAGAGGCCGGCCCGAAGATCGGCGGCGCGATCGGCCGCACCGCCGACAACCACGCCGGAGCCGCCAGCGAGGGGCAAGCCGCGCCACCACCCCCGGACCAGTCCGTACCGCCCGCACAGCCCACCACACCGGCCGCGAACGCGCCTGCGCCGAAGCCACAGACGCCGCCCGCGAACGACGGCGGTGGGCAGGCTCCGCCGCCGAAGCCCGCACCGAAGACCTGAGGTAAGAGGACCGGCATCTGAGAGGAGGTCATCTGGGCGGTGGCCCGTGAACAACGCACCCGGACGGTCAGCCAGCGACCTGACCCGAGCGGGTGGTTCACGGGCCACCGCCCACTATTGGTGTCCGTACCTGACCGGCGACCCCGAACACCCACCGCGTCAGGAGCACCTTATGGCCAGCACCGCGTCCACCCGCACCGAGTTCGAACTGTCAGCGGTGAAGTTCTCCCGCCTCACCAAACGCGGCATCATCCTCGGCCTCTCCCTCCCACAAGTCATCGCCCTCTCCATCGCGGTCGCCGTGTTCATCGCCTCCCTTTCCACCGGTGGTCCCGCCGCGTTGTACACGTCACCGATCTGGGGCACCGCCGCCGCACTCGCCTGGGTGCCGGTCGGGGGCAGGAAGCTCGTCGAATGGGTGCCGATCACCCTCCACTGGGTCCTCCGGCAGACCCTCCGCCAGACCCGATACCGGAAGCGCATCGTGAAGCCTCGTCCGGCGGGGACGCTCGCGCTCCCTGGGGATGCGGCACCGCTACGCCAATACGAGGACCCCGAGACCGATGCGGTCATGGTCCACGACCCGCACGGGCAGACGCTGACCGCGCTGGTGGAAGTGACCCATCCCTCGTTCATCCTTCTCGACCCCGGTGAGCAGGAACGACGCGTGCACGCCTGGGGCCGGGTGCTGTCCACCGCGTGCCGGTCCACCAGGATCGCCCGCCTGCAAGTGCTGGAGCGCACCGTCCCTGACTCCGGGTCGGGGTTAGCGCAGTGGTGGGCCGAGCAGGGCAATGACGACGATTCCTGGGTCGCAAGAACCTACCGGGAGCTCATCGACCGAGCAGGCCCAGCCGGAGAACGCCACATCTCCACCATCTCCCTGAGCCTGGACATGCGGGCCGCCTCTCGGGCGATCCGCACCGCGGGCGGCAGCCTCAAAGGCGCCGCCGTCGTCCTCAGGCAGGAGATGGAGACCCTCACCACCGCGCTGCGCACCGCAGACCTGAAACCCACCGACTGGTACACGCCCGGGCAGCTCGCTGTCATGCTCCGCAGCGCGTATGACCCCGCTATTGCCGCCGCCCTGGAACGGTCCGGGGAGATCGGACAAGACCTCGCGACAGCTGGCCCCGTCGCGGTCGAAGAGACCTGGGACCAACTGCGCTCCGACTCCGCGCATCACGCGGTGCTGTGGATCTCGGAGTGGCCGCGCTCCCTCGTCTACCCAGGCTTCCTCGCACCCGTACTCCTCTCCAGCGGTATCCGGCGAGCGTTCACACTGCTGTGTGACCCGATCCGCTCCGACCAGGCAGCCCGCGATATCCGGAAGAAGAAGACCGAATACATCAGTGATGCGGCGCAGCGGCAGAAGGTCGGGCAGATCGAAGACGCCCGACAGTCCGCCGAATACCACGACGTGCTCCAACAGGAAGCCGACCTCACCAGCGGCCACGGCGTCCTCCGCTACACCGGCCTCCTCGCCATCTCCGCACCCACCACCGATGAACTGGAAGCCGCAGTCTCCGCGATCGAACAAGCAGCGATCCAGGCGTCGTGCGAAACGCGCAGGTTGGTCGGGCAGCAGGCGCAGGCGTTCGTCACGGCAGCACTGCCGCTCTGCCGAGGCATCTGAGACGTGAGGCGTACCTGACCGGTGTCACTGCACACTCCATCGGAAGGCCACCGCTCATGGGACAACACACCAGCCCGAAGAAGCTCTACTCCACCGTCCTTGTCGAGGACGGCAGCGGCCGGAAGAACCGTAAGACCCGGGAACGTGCCGCCCGGCAGGTCATCGCTCGGGAGCAGGCCGAGCAGCGGCAAGCGGTGAAGGCGAAGGTCGCCGCGGAACGTGCCGAGGCGAGGTCGACGAACTATCTCCCTAAAGGCGGCGAGCCGGGGGCGGCGGCGCTCAGGGCGTATCGGGGGTTTCGGGTGCCTGCGCATCAGGACACCTCGGCGGCGTTGCAGGGCGCGTACCCGTTCCTCGCCGAAGGCGGTCTCGGGTCTCAGGGTGTGTTCGTGGGGCAGGACATGTACTCCGGCGGATCCTTCGTGTACGACCCGTGGGTGCTGTACCAGCGGGGCATCATCACGGCGCCCAACCTCGTCCTCGCCGGCATCGTCGGCAGTGGGAAATCCTCCCTCGCCAAGGCGCTCTACACCCGCAGCATCCCGTTCGGTCGCCGCGTGTACGTCCCCGGTGACCCGAAGGGCGAGCACACGGCTGTCGCTGAGGCAGTCGGTGGGAAGGCGATCGTCCTCGGCCATGGCCTCCGGAACCGTCTCAACCCGCTCGATGAGGGCTACCGGCCCGGCGGGCTCTCTGACGCGGAGTGGGCGTCCACAGTCGCGTCTCGTCGCCGGGATCTGATCGGCGCGTTAGCGGAGACCGTCCTTGAGCGGTCGTTGTCGCCGTTGGAGCACACGGTCATCGATATCGCCCTCCAAGCCGTGGTCGCCAGTAACGATGTGCCGATCCTGCCGATGGTCGTCGACCGCATCCTCACCCCCGACCCCACAGATGACGACCGCCTTGCCGAGGACGGGCGGATGGTCGGCCACGCGCTGCGTCGCCTCGTCTCCGGCGACCTCCAAGGCCTCTTCGACGGCCCTTCCACGGTGACGTTTGATCCGACGTTGCCGATGATCACTCTCGACCTGTCCCGTGTCGTCGAAAACTCCACGTTGATCTCGGTGCTGATGACGTGCTCGTCGGCGTGGATGGAGTCCGCGCTGCTGGACCCGAACGGCGGGCAACGGTGGGTCGTCTACGACGAGGCGTGGCGACTGATGTCCCACCCGGCGTTGTTGAAGCGGATGGACGCGCACTGGCGACTCGCCCGTCATTACGGGATCGCGAACCTACTGATCTTCCACAAGCTCACCGACCTCGACAACGTCGGCGACCACGGATCCGCCATGCGCTCCCTCGCCAACAGCCTCCTCGCGAACGCGGAATCGCGGATCATCTACCGGCAAGAATCCGACCAGATCGGCACCACCGGCAAGACCCTCGGACTCACCGGCACCGAACAGAAACTCCTCCCATCCCTCGGGACCGGGCAGGGGCTGTGGCGGATCAAAGAATCCTCATACGTCGTTCAACATCAGTTGCACCCTGATGAGCTGCGGGCCTTCGACACGACCCAGCGGATGACCCAGAATCCCCGCGAGTTCGCGGATCCTGAGCGCTCTGGAGGCCTGTCTTGAGCGTAGACGGACCTGCCCCGGAGCACCAGGCCTCACGCGGTTCGGACGGGTTGTCGGAGGAGGCGCTGGTGCGGAACATGATGGCGCTCGATGACGGGTTGCAGCGGATCGAGCAGCAATCCCAGGACCGGTTGATCCTGCTGTACGACGACCCGGTGACGTTCGGGGCCGGGCATTTCGTGCTGTACCCCTTGCACGGCTCCTCACCGCGGTTCGCGATCGAGGAACAGTTCCCGCCCGGGGTCGACTGGTCCGACGAGAACCGCGTCCCGGTGTCCTGGACATGGGCCTCCGAGGCTCGACTGCAGCAGCCGGATGGGAGCTGGCCGTGGGTGACGCTCGCCGAGGGTGAAGTTGCCTCGGCCGACTATGAGACGCTGCTGCAGATCACCGGTGGGTGGGCGGACGCGCTGGGCGAGCTCATCGCCCGGGAAGAAGCCCTCACCACCGACCCCATCACCGATCACCCGATGGGGCGTTCGGGGGCGGGTCGCACCTTCCTGACATGACCCTTCGACGCCACCCCCACACCCGCACCCAGCAACCCTCCGTGACCCCGAAACCGGGGGTGGTGGTGCCTGCGGTGTTGCCGCAGATCCTCCTCGAAGCCGTGAACGCCGACACCTTGATCGTGACGGTGAACGGTGACCGTCTCGCCGCCACCCCGATCCACCCTGACGAGATCACGGGGACGGTGACCGAGCTCGTCGCTCGGCTCGGATCACCGACTCGGGTGGAGGTGCGAGAACTGGACGGCAGCGTCCACGCAGACATCCTCACCCCACCCACGCCTGAGCCGCGGTCGCCGTTCGCTCCACCAGAAGACGACGCACCCGCACCGGTGACGGTGCCGAACCTTCTGGAGTTCACCGCGGACGGGTTCGTGCCCGGCGAAGACGTCGCCCTCGCCCTGGTCCTGTGTCATACGTCCGCTGGCCCAACCGGGACAGCACGCGCCCTGATCGACCGTGCCGAGCAGCCCAGCATCACCGGTGAGGTGATCTTGCTGGGGCGGATCTCCGGAACCACCTCGGTGCAGCGCATCGACTGACCGCCCGACTCATCCACTCGTCGTCGTACCTGTTGTCCTGACCCCGCCGCCTTCTTTCTGCGGGGTCGGAAAGGTGCGTTCCTCGTGTCTGGTCCTGTGCAGGCGAAACCCGCCAACGACCTCTTCATCAACCTCACCCTCGGAGCCCTCGTCACCGCCGCCGCATTCACCGGGATCCTCCGTGTCGCGGGCTCCGTCGCCGCGTTCCTCACTGGGCTTCCTGAACCGTCCGGCGGTTTCACGACCGGCCTCGCCGTCCTCGCCACCCCAGCAGACCCGGGTGCGGCGCTCGGCGCGGAAGGCCTGAATCCGTTCGCCTACTGGGCCGTCGTCACCCTGTTCCTCGGCGTGCTCGGTACCGCCGCATTCTTCGTGGTGCGAGCGGTGCACCGTTCCCGGTCGAAGACGGACCCGCACCGGCTCGCGGGCACTGCCACCGCCGCCGAGGTCGCCCGCGTCGCCTCATCGAAAGCACTGGTCAAGAAGGCCGCGACGTTGCGGCCCTCGCTCACCGAGAAGCCTCACCCCGAGGAAGTGGGGTATCTCCTCGGCACGGGAAAGGGCGGGCAGGTCTGGGCGACTGTCGAAGACAGCATTTTCCTCATCGGCCCGCCCCGCTCGGGGAAGGGGTTGCACGTGGTGATCAACGCGATCCTCGACGCCCCCGGAGCCGTCATCACCACCAGCACCCGTCCGGACAACCTCACCGCCACGCTGAAGGCACGGGAGGAGAAGGGGAAGGTAGCCGTGTTCGACCCCCAGCAGCTCGCCCCAGGGCTCCCTGCGGGGATGCGGTGGTCGCCGGTGCGGGGCTGTCAGGATCCGTTGACGGCGATGATCCGCGCGAAAGGCCTCGCCACGGCCACAGGGTTCGGCGGCGTCCAAGACGCCGGGTTCTGGGAAGGGAAGACCACCGCCGCGATCCAAGCCCTCCTTCATGCCGCCGCCCTCGACGGGAGGGACGCGAAAACCCTGTACCAGTGGGCGCTGAACCCGACCCTCGCCGCCGACGCCGTACGGGTGCTGTCCTCTCATCCGGGAGCTGCGGAGGGATGGGCAGATTCGTTGGATGCGATGGTGCAGGCAGACCCGCGGACGAGGGATTCGATCTGGCAGGGTGTGTCCCTCGCGTTCTCCGCCCTCGCGGACCCTCGCGTCCTGGACGCTGTCTCGCCGGGGCCGGGTGAGGAGTTCGATCCGGAGGCGTTTCTCCTCGGCAACGGGACCCTCTACCTCCTGGCCACCGGTGCGGGGGCTGGGGCGTCGTCGGCGCTGGTCGCGGCGTTCATCGAAGACCTCGTCGAAACCGCCCGGAAGATCGCCGCACGCTCACCCGGTGCGCGTATGGATCCGCCTCTGCTGCTCGCGTTGGATGAGATCGGGAACCTCGCACCCTTGCCCAGCCTGCCGACGTTGATGGCGGAAGGCGGCGGCACCGGCATCACCCCACTCCCAGTGCTGCAGTCCCTTGCCCAGGCGCGGGAGAAGTGGGGTGAGAACCAGGCGAACGCGATCTGGGACGCCTCCATCGTCAAGATCATCCTCGGCGGAGCCTCCAACAGCCGCGACCTGCAAGACCTCTCCACCCTCATCGGCGACCGCGACGAAACCACCGACAGCATCACGACCGACGCGTACGGGTCACACTCGTCGCAGCGGTCGATCCGCCGCGTCCCGATCCTGCCCCCGGACGTGCTCCGCACCCTCCCGTTCGGGACGGGAGTGGTGATGCTCCGCACCGCCCGCCCCATCATCACGAACCTGCGCCCCTGGCCATCCCGCACGGACGCGAAGCAGCTCCGGGCGGGCCGAAGCGAGATCGAGCAGTTGCTCCAGAGCGGTACCCGATAGTCGCAGGGTGGTAGTCGTACCTGTCCGGTAGCCCCCGCAGTTGCGGGTGTGAGACCGATAGGAGTACCCGCTGATGACCATCCGCACCAAGCAGTCCCTCTCCGGGTTCGTCACCACGGACCCGGAGCTGACGTTCACGAGCAACGGTGACGCCCGCGTCTACATGCGTGTCGGGCAGCCTCAGGCCCGGTTCGAACAGGACGGCACATTCACCCAACTCGATCCGGAGTTCACCGACCTGGTGATGTTCCGGCGCTCCGCGGAGCTCGCGCATGAGCAGTTCCGCAAGGGAGACAACTTCATCGCCGAAGGCGAAGCCCGCGCCTACACCGGAGGCGACGGCACCGAACGAGAGCAGTTCGTCGCATCCCGGATCGGACACGACAACAACCTCACCCGCTACACCGTCGACCGCACCCCGCCAGAACGAGAAGCCCCGCAACAGGAGGCTCCGGTGCGGGAACAGGTGCAGCAGGCTCTCGCCGACCGCGAGGCGCAGCTCGACCCGGAGCCACCGGCGGCGACCAGCGCTGCGTCCGTGCAGCGCGACGCGGTCGCCCGATAAGCCGCGGGTGCGGCGACCAACCCCACCACCACCTCCACCTGGTCGCCGCACCCGCATCCTGCCTTCGCCGCGTCCTCCGCGGCTCTCCTTCTTCGCCTCGTCTCGTTCCGGGAGCTTTCTGATGACCACCGACAACCCCACCCCACCCGACCTGCCCGACACCGATCCGTCAGGCTCGGATCCGACCGTGCAGGGGCCTGACTTCGACGGGATCGACCTGTCCGGGCTCCCCGCCGACATCGCAGACAAAGCGAGAGCGTTCGCGAAGCAGACCTTCCAGGCGGACCTGGCGAAGTCGCTCACCGCGGTGGCGCGGCCGATCAACTGGCGAACCCTCCCACCCGCAGACCTCGAGGCCGAGCTCCTCGAGCTCAACGGGTGGGTGGACTGGCTCCGTCACACATACGGCCTGCCCGCGCAGGTGATCCCGCCGATGTGGCACCGGCACCCCGAACTCCTCTGGGAACTCTCCGCCCTGCGCCAGCACTGGCTGTTCTGCTTCGACCTCCAAGCGAAGGGCAACCAAGCCCTCGCCTGGCACCACGACTTCAGCCTCGCCCGTGAGCGGCTGCGGGACTGGGTCACGATCTCCGGCACCCGCCTCGACCGCGACCGCCCCACCCGCATCACGGCCTGGCCCGGCGGCGAAGCCGAGGACTGGACCGAGCCCGACGCCACAGAACGCCCCGTCGCGGCGCGGACGAAGGACTTCCTCGCGTTCGTCGAAGAGCAAGTCAAGGCGAGGACTGCGGAGCAGGACGCGACGATCCGGGAGATCGTGAACATCGAGTGGAGCGAGCAGCCATGACCGAACAGCCAGTCGATGTGCTCGTCTCACCGCTACGAAACAGTCACGAGGTTGCCGCGTTTCTGCGGGTCTCGGAGTCGACGCTGTCGAGGTGGCGGGCCGAGAAGAAAGGTCCCCCGTTCATCCGGATCGGTGGCGTGACCAGGTACCGCATCGAACAGGTCGAGCACTGGCTCGCCTCGCTCGGCACCGATGAGCACGCCTGAACCGACCGCACCTCTGCCGGTGCCGCCGATCGGGGTGAAGGTCACCACCGACCTTGAACGCCGTGCCTCGGGGATCCGTGCTCGCGCCCGCTGGATCGACCCCCACACCCGCAAACGGGTCACCCGCGCGCTCGTCGTCCCCGACGAGAACGCCGCCGAAGAGTTCTTTCAATACCTGCAGGCCTCCGCCGAACTCGGGATCGACAAACGCATCCTCTTCTCCGACTACGTCGAGATGATCGGCGACCGGTGGCAGCGGGGCCTTGACCCGACGTCCACCGTCGACGGCTACAAGCTCGGACTCCGCCTCCGCGTCCTCCCCGCCCTCGGGCACCTGCCACTGTCACAGATCACGGCCGGGATGATCGATCGCACCATCGACCAGTGGGAAACCCAGCACTCCGCGTCAACCATCAAGAACACCATCGCACCCCTCGTCCGCGTCCTCGACGAAGCCGTCCGCGACGACCTCCTACCCAGCAACCCCGCCCGCAACCGGTCCCGACGCTCCCTCGGGAAATCAGCCCTCAACCTGAACGAGTACGACCAATCACCGCGCGTCCACGCGCTCAAGGATCTCGCGGCCCTCACGACCCTCGCGGATCGGTGTGGGGAGGTGCATCAGAGCTATTCCGACTTCGTAATGCTCTGCGCCCTCCTCGCCGCCCGCGGCTCCGAGATCTCCGGCCTCCAAGTCGGCGACATCGACTGGGATCAACGGATCGTCACGATCCGCCGCCAAACCTACCCAGGCGCAGGCGGGCTCGTCACCAAGCAAACCAAGGGACGAGACATCCGGCACGTCCCCATCCTGCAAGCGCTCACCCCCGTGCTTGAGCGCCTCACCGCAGACCGTGAGCCTGACGAACGGCTACTGACCGGACCCCGCGGTGGCGTGCTCACTACCGCCTCCGTCAGGGACGCGACGAAATGGGATCAGCTCGTCACCGATCTTGAACTGACGAGCCTCACCCGGCACGGCCTCCGGCACACCGGAGCAACCTGGCTCGCCGACGCCGGCATCCCGCTACACGTCCTCCAGGGCATTCTCGGCCACAAGTCCATCGAGACCACCCGCGGCTACCTGCACCCCGACACCAGGCACCTCGCCGATGCCGCGGCCCGCGCGAACGCGTTCCTCGACGGGCAAGAAAGCCCCACCCGCGAGGCTCCTATCAAGACGCGTCGGGCAGCGGCTCCCGGGCGATGAAAACGGTGCGGATCCACGCGAAATCAGGTTCCAGGTCACGGCCAGGTCCCGGCTCGTCGCGACGTCCGCAGTTGAAGCATCTCGATGGACATCGGCAGCCACGGTGGGATGCTTCCACAAACCCCGCTGAAGAGGACCGCGGAAACGATGAAGCCCAGGCGAGAAACATGCTCTCACCTGGGCTCTTCAGTGGGCTGTTGGCACAACCCGCCGTGGCGCGGCTGGTGAGTGCAGTCCCTTCATCGCTTTCCTGCGGCGTCTCCGGGTCTTTCCTGTGATCTGCGAGCCGGGGCGTCGGGCACGGGAAACGAACTGATGACAGCGGAGTAGCGTCGTCGCTTCGCCAGTACATCGAAGGGGCGCCAGCGCCGACAAGAATCAGCGCGCCATACGGCCCGCAGACAGGGTGTGCTTTGCTCGCCGTACTGACGACGTGAATCGGTGCCGCCCATGCGACACGACGGTCAGCGACTCGTCGGGAAGCGATACCTCTGCTTCGCACCCGAATGGCACCTCAAGGTCGACGACTATCTGGTTGTCCCCTTCGAGCTTCCAGTCCGCGGCGACGCGTCCGAACGCGGTCTCGAGCTGAGTGCTCGCCGACGTGAGTCCTCCCCCAGGCCGTGGCGCGATGCGCACACGACGGTATCCGGGTTCAAGCGCGCTGAGGCCTCCGATGACACGATGCATCCAGTCGGCCACCGCACCATAGGCGTAGTGATTGAACGATGTCATCGACCCCGGGTTGATGCTGCCGTCCGGGAGCATCGAGTCCCACCGCTCCCAGATCGTCGTCGCACCCATGCGCACGGCATACAGCCACGATGGACGCTCGTCCTGCATGAGGAGTTGATAAGCGTCTTCCAGGTGGCCGGTGTCGGTGAGCGCGTCCAAGAGCACGGGGGTGCCGAGAAAACCTGTCTCGATGACATGCGCGGCCTCCTGAACGAGGACGGCCAGTCGGTCCCCGGCCTGAGCGCGCTGGGTCGCGTCGAGCAGGTCAAAGGCGATGGACAGTGCGTACACGGTTGGGCAGTCGCTGAAGATCACGCCGTCCGACGCGACATAGCGCTCACGAAACGCGAGAATGATCTGGTCTGCGAGCGAGGCGTAGATCAGTGCGTCCCCACCCTTGCCAAGCACCGCGGCCGCCTGGGACAGCAGGCGCGCGGAGCGCGCGTAATGCGCCGTGGCCACCACCCCAGGGTCAGCCTTGACCGCCGCGGCGTCCTCGGGTGGGGCCGTGGGATCGAGCCAGTCGCCGTATTGGAATCCCCCCTCCCATACGCCCCCACCGGCGAGCCTGCGGACGTGCTCGACCCACGCCTGCATCGAGGGATACTGCTGACGGAGAGCTGTGCGGTCCCCGTGCGCCTCCCATAGCACCCAGGGAAGCACCACAGCGGCATCGCCCCACCCGGCAGCGCTTGCCGACTCCGGCTGGTACAACACGTCGGGGACGATGGATGGGACGCCGCCGTCCGATCCCTGTTCGAGAGCGAGGTCACGCAACCACGATGAGTAAAACGTCCGAGTGTCCGCGAGGAAGGTCGCTGTGGGGCTGAAGATCTGCGCGTCCCCAGTCCATCCCAGACGTTCATCGCGCTGAGGGCAGTCGGTGGGAAGCGCGACGAAGTTCCCGCGCATGCTGCGCACCACGTTGTCGTGGAGACGGTTGAGACGCTCATCAGACGTACGCCAGGAACCCGTGCGTCGGATGTCGCTGGCGATGACGACTGCCGTGAACCGGTGAAGGTCCAGGTCGTCCGCGCCGTCGACTTCGACGTAGCGGAAACCATGGAATGTCAGGACGGGCTCAAGCTGTCCGCCGTGTTCGGCGCGGATGTGCACATCCGTTGCTTGCGCGCTTCGGAGAGGCCTTGTGCCCAATTCACCGTCTTCGAGCACTTCGGCATGGCGGAGTCGGATCTCCGCGTTCGGGTGTCCGCCACGGTCGTCGATACGCACCCACCCGACGATGTTCTCGCCGAAGTCGAGGATGCGGGCGCCTCCCGGCGAGGTGAACTCCGCTCGGGGTAGGAGAAGGTCGACCTGCCGGACGGGCGGGTTCTCCGAGGGCTCCACCACGGACGCCGTTTCCACCTCCCGGACAGGGCTGAATGCGGCGACTGCACCGTGGCTTCGGAGCAGGGGCACGCGATGGTCCGTTGTCTGACCGTCATAGAGGTCGTCGGACAGCACCGGCGAGTTCCTGCACTTCCAGGAATCGTTGCTCGTATGCCGGCTCCAGCGGCCGTCGTCGTCGAGCACGTCGAGCTGCACGCTCACGGCCAGATCCGGGCCGTACACCGCCAGGTTATCGGGCCACACCAGCTGGCCCCGATGCCACCCATTTCCCACCAGGATCTCGACCACGTTGTCACCTTCTCGGAGGAGTTCGGTCACGTCATGGGTTCGGGACGCATACCGGTGCTGATACGCGGTCCATCCCGGCGCGAGATGCTCGTCTCCAACACGAAGGCCGTTGATGTGCGCGACGAGAATGCCCTGGGCGGTCACCGTAAGCAATGCGCGCCTCGTGGCAGGAAGGATGAGGTCGGTCTCGAAGACCGGAGCTGGCTCGTCCAGCCCCCCAATGCTCACAGGGGTGATCCACCGCCCCGTCCACCCCTCCGCACTGAGGATGCCCGCGTGAACGGGAACCTGCTCAGACCACTCAGTCCATGTTCCGGAGACCTGCACCCGGACGGAGACGGCAACCGACTCTCCATCCCCCAGGGGCGCGAAAGGCCATTGCACGTCAACATGGTCGTTGTCGTTGTGCAGAACCAACTCGACTGCCCGCTCGGAACGTCCGACGGCAGGATGCACCGGAACACAGCGGAGCTCCGCCGTCTCCATCTCGCCGAAGGGAATGCCGTTCAGCCGCCAGGTGATGGGCGGCCGCGCGGACGCCACCGGAACGTGCGGCATGCCATGTCCGACGCGGAGCTCACACTGAGCCGTTTCGTTATCGACTCGCACCTCAACCCGTTCCACTTCTTCCACCATTCGTTTCCTGCGGGGCGCGCCGCAATGCTCGCTCGGGTGTCGTGCTGGCCGGAGTCTTCGGGAATGTCATTCGAGGCCAGAGCCTGCGACACCCTTGACGTACCACTTCTGCAGGGCCAGGAAGACGAGTAGCACTGGCAACATTGCAATCGCCGCGCCCGCCAGCCCCACAGCTGGTGACGCCGTGGAGTACTGTCCGGCGGCCAGAGGTGCCAGCGCCACGTTGATGACCGTCATCCCGGGATCGGTCGCAGTGACCAAGGGCCAGATGTACTGGTTCCAGGCTCCGAGGAACGTGATGGAACAGTAAGTCGCAAGTGCCGGTTTCGCGAGCGGAAGCATCACTGACCAGAACACCCGGAACCACCCAGCGCCATCCAGTCGCGCCGCTTCCGTGAGTCCGTTGGGAAGACCGGCGAAGAACTGCCGGAACAGCAGCACACCGAACGCGATCTGTGCCGCCACCGGGACGATGAGACCAGCCCACGAGTTCAACCAACCGAGCTGATAAGTGATGACGAACGTCGGGATGAGAGTGAAGTTGCCCGGCACAAACATGGGGACCACAAGGACCGCGAGGACCAGTCCCGTCCACCGGAACGGGATCTTCGCGAGAGCGAACGCCGCAGGCAGACACAGGACCAGCTGCAGAACCAGCACGCCAAGGCTGAAGAAGACCGAGTTCCAGAGCACCTGAGGGGTGATGAACTCCAACGCCTTCGCGTAGTTGGACCACTGGAGCTCAGCCGGGAACAGGGTCGCGGGGAACGCCTGCACTTCCTGGGCAGTCATGAAAGACCGCGAGACCATGTAGAAGATCGGCAGCGCCATGATGAGGCCGCAGACAATCGTCAGCGAGAGACGGAGGACGCGGTACGTCGGGGACATAATCATGCGCGAGCCTTCCGTCCATGCATCACAATTTGGTAGATAACGAAGCCGACAGCGAGGATCGCCAGTTGGAACAGCGACACCGCACTCGCGTAGCCGACCTCGCGGCGCTCGAAGCCGACGTTGTAGGCATAGAGCGCGAGAGATGTGGTCTCACCGAGCGGTCCTCCCCCGGTCATGATGAGGGCGGTCTCGAGCGCCCCACCAAGGAAGCCGATGAGCTGCAGCACGAGCACCAGTCCGGTCGTACCCGCGACGCTGGGCCAGGTGATACTCCACAGCTGACGCCACTTGTTCGCTCCGTCGAGCGCAGCCGCCGAGTACAAGTCGTCCGGAATCCGCTGTAACGAAGCGATGTAGAGAATGATGACGACGGGAAGCGCGCTCCAGATCATCATGAGGACGAGGGCGGGTCGAGCTGTGGCCGGGTCTGTAAGCCACGCCGGTCCTTGAACGCCGAACAGACCGATGATGGAGTTCAGTAGCCCCGCGCGCGGCTGGTAGATATTGATCCAGATGGCCGAGGCGACGGCGCTCGAGGCCACCAGCGGCAAGAAGTAGAGGATACGGAACGCTGAGGCCCCACGAATCCCGGAGTTGGCGACGACCGCAAGACAGAAGCCGAGGACGGTCGTGGGGAGGACTCCCATGATGACGAACAGCGCTGTCACTCCGAGCGACTTCCACATCGCGGCATCCCCGATGAGCCGCACGAAATTGTCCACGCCCACGAACTCAGGAGTGGAGAACAGGTCCCAGTCGAAGAACGAGAGACCCAAGCCCACGAGCGCCGGAAGCACCACGAAGATGAGGAACGCTATCAGGCCCGGCGCGAGGAAGACTGTCGCGGTGGCTCCGTCGATGACGCGCGTGCGCCGAAGGCTTTTAGCCTTTGACGTTCGCTCAGTGTTCGACGGGATGGGACGGTCGTCGCGGTTCTGCGCTGACCGTCGAGTTTGAGTGTCGAGACTCATGGTGTCCTTTCCAGTGGTGGGGCGGGGATACCCGCCCCACCACGTACTCACGGTGAGCTCAGGGCTTGGCGGCCGCGAGAGCTTCGTCGACCGTCTGTTGCGCTGTTGTGAACGCGTCCTCGACGGACTTACCGTTCAAGATGACTTCCTGCACGGCCGTTCGAACTGCGTCGGTGAGTACGGAGCCGGCAGTGCCGGGCAGCTGAGGCAGGAGCACTGCGTCCTCGGCGGCGACGGCGTACACCTTCAGGTTGGCGGGCGTTTCCGCGTCCTGCCACGTTCCTTCCGAGAGACCGGTCGCCGTCGGTGGGATGATGCCACCGCCCTCAGGGGTCTGCGCGACAGCGAGGCCGCCCTCGGGGTCATAGAACCAGCCGAGGAACTCCCATGCTGCGTCCTGGTTCGAGCTGGTCTGGCCGATGGACAGGCCGTAGGAGCCACCACCGGAGACGTGGGTACCGTCGACGGTTGGCATGCGAGCAACGTCCCACTCGTAGTCGGCCATCGTCTCGCGCATCCCGGAGATCGAGGCGCGTGAGGTGATGTTCATCGCCACCTTGCCAGACTCAAACTTCAGGGACGGGTCGTCGGCGCTGGTCGTGTAGGCCCCCGACGCGGTGCCGTAGAAGTTGATCATCGACTCCCATGCGGCCAGGGCATCCGGGGAGGAGATGTCGCTGGTGTTCGTCTCGGGATCGTAGATGGTTCCACCGGCGGCGGTGATGACCGGCCCGAAGGTGACGAGCGAAGCGCCGTCCATCAGTGGAGCGACCGTTCCGTAGATGTCACCGCCCGACTTCTCCTGGATCTGTGCGGAGACGCGGTAGTAGTCCTCCCACGTCCAATCGTCCTGCGGGTACTCGGTGACACCGACCTGGTCGAAGAGCGTCTTGTTGTAGACAAGGGCGGTCGAGTCCGCGCTGACCGGCAGACCGGTGACTGCATCCGGATCGCTGATAGGCCGGTACTGTCCAACAAACTGCGGCAGGAACTCTTCCAGGTCGAGGCCGGCCTTGTTCTCTGCGAGCCCCGGCGCGAGGTCCAGAGTCACGTTGTTGTCGGCGAGCGTGTCGGCGAGGAAGTCGACGTTGAAGAACACGTCCGGGAGGCTGTCCCCGAGCCGTGAGGTGGCGAGCAGCTGCGAGTACTTCTCGAAGTCGTCGCTGATGCTGCGGATCTCGACCTTCCGGTCGGGGTACTCCTCCATGTATGCATTC
This sequence comes from Microbacterium saperdae, assembly GCF_006716345.1. Lineage (NCBI taxonomy): Bacteria > Bacillati > Actinomycetota > Actinomycetes > Micrococcales > Microbacteriaceae > Microbacterium > Microbacterium saperdae. The sequence goes on along the minus strand of NZ_VFOX01000001.1, from coordinate 1,139,387 downwards.
GCATACAGCTGGAACTGAGATTCGAGCTGCGAGATCACACCCACTGTGATGGTGCTGCCGTCCACCTCGCCGGCCTGGCCGGACGAGTTGCCGTCGCCGCCTGCACAGGATGCGAGCGGGACGGTCAGGGCGATGATGAGGCCGCCAGCGACGAGGGTGGTCGGGCGGCGAAGGGTCCGGTGCATCGGTGTCCTCTCTGACACGCGGCTGAGTTGCCGTCGAAGTAATTGAAAGCTTTCATATTATGGAGTCGCAATGCCGGTGAGGTCAAGATGAGAGTGTCGAACACTATGTTGAACAGCAATGGGGCAACGAGAATGAACGTCATGCAGCGCGTCGATGGTGGAGCCCCCGAAGCCGCGCACCAGGCCGGCGCGCGTCGGCCGCTTCTCGCCGGATCAGCGCACCCGACCCTGTCCTGGTCCCCTGCTCTCGGCCGCGTCACCGTCGTCGTTACCGATGCAGAGCACGATCCCAGGAGTGTTTCCTCGGAGGTATTGGAACGTACCGTGACGGCGCACTCGTCGATCCAGGTAAGCAGGGCGTTGCAGCCTTTCCGCCGATATCGATGGGCCGTACAGGCCTCGGCGGGATGGAGCGAGGTGCAAGAGTTTGAGTGCGGACCGCTCGTTGCCGAGGATTGGCAGGCGGCGTGGGTGCGTTCCGATGGACCTGCAACGGCACTCTCCCTGAGCTTCACTGCCGACTCTGGGACGACGAACGTTCGCCTGCACTTCGCCGCCCAAGGACTTGTATCGGTGCTACTCAACGGGCGACCGGTCAATCCGGGGGCGTTGGAACCCGCTCGAGCTGCGCCGACCCGGGCGTGGTACCGGACTTACGACCTCGACGACATGGTCGCCGAAGGTCTGAACCATCTCGTCCTGCGCCTCGGTGAAGGCGACTGGGCGCACACAGGGCTTTTCCCCCGAGTCCGCGCAGAGATCGTCGCGGACGGCAACGGACCCATACCGATTCGTCTCGGCGCAACGAGCGCAGAGACGGCCCCGACCGCGTCGCCGGTCTTCGTCGACGAGCCGTTCTTCCTGGAAGGTCTAAACCTTCGCAACGCCGGCGCCGTCGGAACAGTCATCACTGTCGACGACGAAGCGACCATGCTCCCAGGAACCGTTACTCCGGATCTCGCACCAACGGTTCGTGAAGTCCGCCGAACGACGGCGCGTCTGGTGCATCGCACCGACGACGCGCATGTCTTCGACGCGTTCGAAAACGTCGCTGGACGCGCACGGATCACTGTTCGCCGAGCAGAAGCTCGGGACGGACAGCGTTTACGAGTCGTACATTCCGAGCATCTCCGCGATGGCCGTGCGGACACGACGAATCTATCCCTTCCTGCCGACGCGGGCCGAGGACGGCAGATCGTGGAGTACATCCTCGACGGCAGTGCCGTGGTGACGCTGGAGCCCCTTTTCGCGATCCACGGTTTCCGCTACGTCGACATCACCGGGCTCGATGCGCACGACGAGGTCACTGTCGAAGCTGTCGTGATCCACAGCGACCTGCCGACGGCGGGCCGCATCTCCACCGATGACAACGTGATTCGCAGACTGATGGAAGTCGCCGACCGCACCGCAAAGAACACGCTGCATGGCATTCCCGAAGACTGCCCAACGAGAGAGCAAGCAGGCTGGACCGGAGACGCTGCTGCGGTCGCAGACTTCACGTTCGCTGCCTACGACCTCGACACATTCGCCGCGAAGTGGATCACCGACATTCGGGACAGTCAGCGTCCTGATGGCAGCATTCCGGCGGTGGCACCAGATGTGAGAACAGAAAGATTCGACACGGATCCGGTCTGGGGCAGTGCGCTCGTGCGAATGGCATCAGGGCATCTCCTGTGGAGCGGACGCCGCGATGTCGCACGCGATGCGCTTCCCTCTCTCCGACGATGGGTGGACTACCTTGCAGGTCTTCGCAACGAACGCGGCCTCGTCACAGGCGCTCCTGTCAGTTACGGACACGACTGGCTCGGCCTGGAGCAGACGCCGCCGGAGATCCTTCATACAGCCAGCGTCATCGAACAGGCAGAGGCGGTAGCGGCGCTCGAGAACGAGGTCGGAGACCATGCACTCGCGCAGAAGCTCGACGACCTTGCCGGATCGCTTCGCGCGTCGTTCCGCGATGCATTCGTTCGACGCGACGACCGGGGCCTGCAGGTGGGTCCGTCCACTCAGGGCTCGTTTGCCGCCGCCGTCGCAGCCCAGGTGCTGAATGCTGACGAGCACGAAGAGGCGCTTCGCCGCATCGAGAGCGACATCATCACTCGAGGCTTCCGAGTGTCCACAGGCTACGCCGCGACTCGCTGGCTCATCGACGCTCTCGGCAACGGACGCCGACAAGATCTCGTCTACCGCATCCTGCAGCAGCCCGATGAGCCCGGCGTCGGGGCGATGCTCAAGGCCTCCCACGGGACATTCTGGGAATGCTGGTGGGTCGACCCGAAGAACACCGGCACCGGTTCACTCGACCACATCGGCCTCGGCGGTGTCTTCGCCGCCTGGGTCTGGCGGTGGGTCGTGGGGATGCAGCCCCAGGCTCCGGAGGCGCGGCGGCTACGAATCCGCCCCTCCCTCCCCCACGCGGCGCGACGCGTCAGTGCCACACGCGCACTCCCGGGCGGCAACGTTCGGATCGACCTGCACCGCCGCAGTGATGCAGTCGAGCTGTGCCTGGTCGTGCCGCCCGGCGTCGAATGTGAACTCGAACACCCGAATGGGGACGCCGAAGCGCTGAGCGAAGGCACGCATCAACGCACACTTCGCGGAGAGTCGTCCCGTAGCCTGCCGCCGACGGCTGCTGACGACGCACTGAAGCATCAGTGGCTTGGCTATCCAGAGGCCTCCACCGCCGCCGATGAGGATGGTGCTCTCTTTGTGCCGGTGGACTCGATGGTCGACGGCGACGGCACTCCGGCCGTCATCCGCACCGAGTCATTGCGGTGCATGCCGGTGCCGCACGCGCAGCAATCAACCATCTGGGCTGTCTTGCCCGGCGCGGACGAAGGTGCCTCTCGCGCCCTCTCCACGCGGGTGCTGCCGGACCTCCCATGGAGAGCAGCGTTCGTGTTCGCGTGGCTCGATCTGTGCAGCGCCACATACTCACGCGCTCACCGAGCGGCCATCACCGTCGTCGGAGAGCGGGGCAGCCATCGTCACGGCGAGGCATCGCTCTGGCCGGCGGGGGCGAACAGAGTCACCTGCGATCTTGACGGTTGGCCTGATGATGAACGCATCGAACACATTGACGTCGCGTTCTTTCCGGCAGCCGGAATGCCCGGACCCCAACACGCGCCGATTCATGTTGGGCGCGTCGGAATCAGTGGGCGAACACGATCTTGGTAGTGTTGCCCGGCCAGTCCCTGAGCCGAAGATCGCCTATCCTCGACCACAGCATCCATCTTGTTCCCGAGGAGACACCCCGTGGCTAACGTCGGCATTCGGCAGGTCGCAGAAGCCGCCAATGTGTCCGTCGGGACCGTCTCGAACGTTCTGAACCGTCCCGACTACGTCGCGCCAGCCACATTGGCGAAGGTTCAGGCGACAATGGAACGACTCGGCTTCGTTCGCAACAACCTGGCGCGCCAGGTCAAACTCGGTGAGAGCACGTCCATCGCCATGGTGGTCCTCAACGTAGCCAACCCGTTCTTCGGGGGACTCGCCAGCGCCTGCGTCGAAGCCGCCGAACGCCGAGGTCACACCATCGTGCTGGGAACGAGCGACCAACATCCCGACCGCGAGGACCGCTACATCGACTTGTTCGAGGGGCAGCGCGTGAAAGGGATGCTCGTCACCCCTCTCAACGGGTTCACCACGCGCATGGGCGTCACACGGAACCGTCGCATGCCCCTCGTGCTGTTCGATGACGCATCTGCGGACTGGGACTGCTGCTCCGTCGCGATGGATGGCCGCCTCGGCGGTCGAATCGCCGTCACCCACCTCATCGACCGAGGCCGGCGAGACATCGTCTTCATAGGTGGTCCGCTCAGCCAGGTTCACGACAGGTGGGCAGGCGCGCAAGACGCGGTGCGAGCGGTCGAGGGAGTGCGTTTCACGCACATGGAAACGGCGGATCAGCGGATGGCCGACGGCCGGGAGGCTGGGATGAAAATCGCAACACTCCCTCCAGAGCTGCGTCCTGACGCGATCTTCGCCGCGAACGACCTTCTCGCGCTCGGCGTCATGCAAGCGCTCCTTGCCACCCCGGGCATCTCCGTGCCCGACGACATCGCGGTTATCGGCTACGACGACATCGAGTACGGTGCATCGGCCGCATTGCCTCTGACCACGGTGCGCCAGCCTCTCGATGCGCTCGCCGATGCCGCGGTGAGCATGATCCTCTCCGAGGCGGCCGATTTCTCCGGCCACACCCACACGCGGCTTCTGCTGCCGCCCGAGCTCATCGTGCGCTCGAGCACCTAGCCGACAGCAGCCCCGAGCAGCATCCGGGACACGATGTCTTCGCGCAGAGCGTCAACGTCGACATCCACCACGATGCGGTGCGGTCCGTTCGCATTCCGCTCGAAGTGCACGTGCCCGGCGCGGTTCGCCGCTGCCTCGACGTGCACGATTCCCCGCTCCATCTCGAACCGGTCTGGGCGCTCGAGCAGCAAGACAGCGAGCGCGTCATGCGGGGCATTACTCTCAGCCTCCATGAACCGTCGGAACCTGCCGATCTCGCCGCGCAACAGCTCGCCTACCTGAGTCGAGGGAAGACGGTCGAGCACACTGCGGTCCAGCCGCACACGCTCGGTTTGGTCGGTGCCGACGACGTCGATGGGCGCGCCGGACCGAAACACGTCGTCCGCGGCAGCCACGTCGCAGATCACGTTGTGCTCTGCTGCCCCAGAGAAGTCGCCGCCCATCACGACGATCCTCCGAGCGGCTGGTGAAGAGCCAGTGAAGTTGCGCAGCGCGGCAGCGACGTTCGTCAGAGGGCCGATGGCAAGGATCTCGTCGGCGCCAGCCAGGAGCCGCGCTGCGTCAGCGGGATCGGCCGGCACGCGGTGCTCGGGGTCATCGATAAGCGCCACACCCTCATGCCCAGCCCAGAAAACGGGCCGACCCGACAGCGCGCGCCCCTCTCCCGCAACAATGCGCGGCGGGAATCTTCCCGCACGGGAGTAGGCGTCACGGACGATTGCCGCGCGAAGTGACGTGTCCCCGTACACCGTGGTGATGGCATCGAACGACATCCCACTCCCCCAGCCGGTGACGAGAGCAATCAGATCATCCACGTCGGTGCCAATATCCGTATCCAGCACTCGCATGTTCTGCTCCTCGGGTCGTTGCGCGGTTGTGCGACACCTCGATTCTGCACTATTGTCGTCGGCATTGAAAGCTTTCATACGACAAGGACGAGGATGTCATGAGTCACCCTGAACCCCGCTTCTTCTTCACCCGCCGCGGCTTCCTGACGCTGAGTGCGGCTACGGCCGCCACTGTCGGACTGTCTGCCTTTTCATCTACGGACGCCCATGCATCCGCATGGCCGGTCGCGAGCCCTCTGACCCCCACGGCAGACGTGTCCCCCACGAGCGTGGTGACATGGGACACGCGCAGTGACTCCTGGGCCGCCCGGGACGGCCTCGGGCGTGTACTCCCCGATTTCAGCGAGGTAGGGCCCCCGCGTGAGGACCGCTTCGTTGGCATGTTCTACTTCCTGTGGCTCGGTGAACATACCACCAGTGGCCCGTGGAACATCGAGCAGATCCTCGCGGCACATCCCGAGGCTCGGGACGACAAAACCCATCCCGCGTGGGGACCGATGAATGACTATCACCACTGGTCTGAGCCCGCGTACGGCTACTACCTGTCTTCCGACGAGTGGGTGATCCGCCGTCACGCCCGTCAGCTCGTCGACGCGGGAGTGGACGTGGTGATCTTCGACGCCACGAACGGGTTCGACTATCCCGAGAACTACACGGCCCTTTTCGACGTGTACGCCGCGATCCGCGCGGAGGGCGAACGCACGCCGGATATCGCCTTCATGTGCCCATGGGACCCTGCCAAACCGCTGGTGAAGAAGCTCTACCAGGACATCTACGCGCCGGGCGTCCACTCCGACCTCTGGTTCACGTGGAAGGGCAAGCCGCTCGTCCTGAGCAACCCCGCACTCCTTGGTCCCGATCTGAGAACGCTGCTGGGATCCGACCCCGCGCCCCTTCCTGTCGGCGCAACCAACGGACAGACATTCACCGTGGCAGGAAACGGCCGAGTCGTCGGCGCGCGCGTACCGACATGGGGATCGAGCACCTCCGGATGCACCCTCACGCTCCGCGCCGGCGGGCCCGGCGGTGCCGTTCTCGCCACACGCACGTTCACGTCCATCGCCGACAACAGCATCTGTACGGTGGCACCGACGACCCCGCTCGCGGCTGGCACCTACTACCTCGAGCAGTCCGCACCCGTGGGGACAGTCGGCTGGTGGACCGAGCCCACTAGCACCGTCCCCGGCGGTCAGGCATACCGCAACGGCACCACCGTGGCCGGGGACCGGGAGCTGTATCTCGAAGAAGGAGCCGTCTCCACCGCGGACGTTCTCGACTTCTTCACCTTCCGAGACCACCAGATCTCCTTCTTCGCCGGCCAGACGGGGCCGAACCAATGGAGCTGGCTGGAAGACCACCCGCAACACGAGTACCTCGACGGTAGCGGCGCAGTCGAGCAGATGAGCGTGAGCGTCGCCCAGAACGCATTGAATGGTCGTCTCGCGGCGATGAGCGAGCCCACCGCCCAGGGCCGCTCGTTCCATGCGGAGACCCTCCCCAGCAGCGGCTCTCTCGTCCGACACGGACTCAACTTCCAGGAGCAGTGGGATCGCGTCCACGACAGCGACCCCGAGTTCGTCTTCGTGACAGGGTGGAACGAGTGGGTGGCGATGAGGCTCGACGACTGGCTTGTCGCAGAAGGCGACGTCATCTTCGTCGACCAGTTCGACCAGGAACATTCCCGTGACATCGAGCCGATGAAGGGCGGCCACGGGGACGACTATTACTATCAGCTGGTGTCGAACATCCGCCGCTTCAAAGGCGTTCGCGACCTGGAAGCCGCTACGACACCGACCTCCATAGCCATCGACGGGTCATTCAGCGATTGGGCGGCAGTGGGGCCCACCTTTCGAGACCACAGCGGCGAGACAGCTCACCGCTCAGAACCCGGATGGGGGTCCGCTGGTACCTACACGAACACGACCGGACGCAACGAGATCCTCCTGTCGAAGGTCGCGAGAGATGCAACGACGATCTCGTTCTACGTTGAGACGGCGCAGACGCTCACTCCGCGGACGGACCCGAACTGGATGCTTCTGGCCATCGGCATCGACGGCTCGACCGCCCCGGAATGGGAAGGCTTCCAGTTCATCGTCAACCGCACTTTCGCGACGGATGGACGTAGCGTCCTCGAGGCCTCGCTGGGCGGGTGGTCATGGAGCGCGGTGACGCCCGTCGACATCGCCATCTCAGGCAACCAGCTCGAGCTCGCTGTTCCGCGCGCCGCTCTCGGCCTCGCCGCCGCCACCAGCGTCGATCTGCGATTCAAGTGGATCGACAACCCGACGGTGCCGGGCGACATGCTCGATCTGTTGGCCTCCGGCGACACCGCTCCCAACGGCAGGTTCAGCTACCGGTACCGCGCTTCGCTTCCGTGACACGCACGGGAACCAACGACAATGAGCGCATCTTCGGCGCCCATCGGAGACAGAGAGAACCACCTGTGGGAGCAATCTCCGTCCTCGGTAGCGCAAACATGGATCTTGTTTTCCACCAGCCCCGGCGCCCAGAACCGGGCGAAACCATCGTCGGTTCTCGCTTCGCCATCGGGCCCGGAGGAAAGGGACTGAACCAGGCGGTTGCCGCCAGCCGGGCAGGGGCCGATGTGCGGATGATCTCCGCGATCGGCTCCGACGACTTCGGGACTCAGCTACACGCATGGCTGACATTCGAAGGCATCGACACCACGTTCGTGCGGCGCGTGGCGGAGTCCACGGGGGTTGCTCAGATCAGCCTCACGGCGGACGGTGAGAACACCATCGTCATCATTCCGGGCGCGAACGACTCGGCAGTCCTGTCGGATGATGACCGGGCGATCATCGACTCCACGTCGCATCTCGTCGTGCAACTCGAGCGCCCCAAGGCTCTCCTGCAGAAGGCGATGTCCTTCGCACGGACCAGAGGTATAACCACCGTCCTCACCCCGGCCCCCGTCCGTGGGGACATCGATGAGCTCATCGACCTCAGCGACATCCTCGTTCCCAACGAGGGTGAAGCACTCATGCTTTCCGGCGAGAGCGACGCCGATGCAGCTGCCCGCGTGCTCAGCGCACGCGGCCCACTCACCATCGTCACGCTCGGACCCCGCGGCGCGCTGGTCGCAGAACATGGGAAGATCCTCTACTCGGTGCCTGCGCCACAAGTGGAACCCGTAGACACCACTGCGGCGGGCGACACCTTCGTGGGTTATCTAGTCGCTGCTCTCGCTATCGACACGCCTCTCCGGCTCGCAGTCGAAGTCGCCACCGTCGCGGCGTCGCTGTCTGTGACCCGACTCGGCGCCGCGGAATCGATACCGCACGCGGCTGACGTCAAAGTGTGAGGAGGACACCTGCGCTCGGGACTGCCGAATCGCTGTCGTGCTCCGATGGGAGTGGCACGTTTTTTCGACTTCATTTCTAGATATTCCCCCCTAGAAACAGCCACCCCGCTCATCACAGGCAGAGAACTCACTACGCCAGGCCCGAGGGACTCAACACTGTCGGCGAGGGATGGGTGTCAGAGGTGGCGGGACTCAACGAAGTGCGCCGCCTTACCGGATGAACACTCGCACACCAAGCTCGTCCGCGTTGTGCTGCGACCGCAATCCCTCGACATCTACTTCCCTCAAAGCGAAGTGGCCATCGAACACCAGGGGCTACAGCATTCCGAGCCTGAGAGAGATTTGATGGCTCGGAAGCGTTCGAGTGACAGCGGGAATGAGACCAGCGCAAGCGCGACCTGTGCAGCAAGCATGGCGTCACCCTGATTGAGGTCCATCCGAGTTCGCCGATGAGGTTCGTGAGTTTCTTGTCGTGCGGATTTCGTCCCGCTTCGCATAGGGACGCGATGCTGTTGGCTCCTGCTTCCCAGTCGGCGAAGAAGTTCTGCGCCTAACGTCGAAGAACGTGAAGCATTGCACCGCCGCCCTGGTTCCTGAAGGGCGGCATGCCGAATTTCGTGTTTCACCCATCGCAGACCTGAATCACGGGTGCAGACTTCAGTTGTGGCGCAGACTTACATCTCCCGCGCACTGTAAGTCGGCGCCACGTCACTCATCCTGGTCGGGCACGGACCGATTCGCCTTCGGGATGTGGGGCAGGATGTACGGCTCGCCCGAGTACTCCTTCGGTGTGCCCTGGAGCGACATTGTGACCGGCGAGGGGTCCGGCAGCCCGCTCGGCACGAAGCGCGCATCCTCCGGGTGGTGAAACAGCCTCAGACTGGCGCTGGAGGCCGTGTGCTCGTTGAAAATGCGCTCCATCGCGGTTGTGCCAATCTGCACGAAGTCGAATGCGCCGGCCCTCACCTTCTCCACCGGAATGCCTTTGTCGATAACGAGGTCGGGGTCGTTCATGAGAAGCCCGAGTTTGCGCGTCAGCGGGAACGTTATTCCCCATGCTGTCATGACACCGACGCCCATCCACGAGTCCTCCTCGTCCGGCCGACGGACCAGTCCAACAGGTACATCCGAGAGGATGAGCGACCGCTTGTCGAAGCGGACCAGAGACCAGGGGCGACCACTCATGTATGTGAGCAGCGACTCGGCGATTTCGAGCGCCTGCTCGATGTGCGCGGCTGTTGAAATCTTGATGGGCGGGCCTTCGGGACGCATCGCCTCATCCCACAGCCTCGCGGCCGTCGCATCGTCCACTTCGAGACCGAGGTTCTTCTTGGCCCACCCCTTCACTCCGGCGCGCCCCCCGTACCCGATTTCCATGCGGGTGGCCTGCCTCGCGAGATTCTCCGAGTTCCGCCGCTGTTCCGGGCCACGGGCCATCTGGAGAGCGACGTAGTAAGCGAGGCTGCCGCGTGACTCCTCATCGAGCGGCCACGTGCCCGAGGCGATGTCTGCGAAGATGCCCGCGACTTCACCTTCGAGCTGAGAGAGCGCCTTCTCGAACACATCCGCACCGTCGGGGTGACCAGGGAGCGAGTAAAGGTGGTTCTCAGCGGCCGCCTTGCGAACCGGCTGGTTGTAGGAGCGGTCGCCGGGTAGCTCGACAGTCGTGATGGTCTCGCCGTCGGCGAAGCCACGCAGGTGAAACTGGGGGACGTAGTGGTGACGCTTCGCTGCCGGGCCAGGGGTTCCCATTACCCGAAGATATCGTCAGACCGCGACCGTCGGGTCGCTTCGCTCGGGCGCCGAGGCGCAGCGGTCGGAGGGCCGCATGCACGACCTCGAATACCGTCGTGTTGTCCGAATTTCTTGCGCGTGCGATTACCGATTCGCCGACTCGTCGACAAGTCTCGCGCCAAGCATCAGTCCCAGAGCGTTCGCGTGTGACGCTAGCCACGAGGATGCGCCATAACCAGTACGGCGCCGAACGATGCCGATGGGGGTCATCAATGATGAGCGCTGGAACACGCAGCCGAAATCACGTTGCCAGACCAGCGAGTCGCAGTGTTGGGGGACGTTCACGGCAACGTCGGTTGGATCCGGATGCTGGCGAGGGCACTCCCGCACCTCGCGCCGGACGTGACGACCATCTTGCAGCTCGGCGACTGGTGGATGCCCCCGGAAGAGGTCGACGAGGCGCTCACTGAGACGGGCATCACAGGCATCTACGTGACCGGAGGGAATCATGAGCCGTGGGGTGAGATCACCCCACTCATGAACAAGTACCCCGGCGAAGCCGTGCGGGTCTCCAAGCTCGTGTGGCTGCTCCCGCGGCCTGCGCGCCTCACCATCGGTGGGCGCTCCGTGCTGTCACTGGGTGGCGCCGCGTCTGTCGACCACGAGTCGAGGATCGAAGGGCTGACCTGGTGGCCCCAAGAGGCAATCAGTGACCAGAGTGTCGCCGAGGCCATCGCCGGCGGCCCCGCCGACCTGATGCTCACCCACGAGTCACCCGCCAACACCCCTGTCCGCCCTGTCGGTGAGATCCTCCGCACGAACCCGCATCGGTTCCCGAAGGCGGCGTTGGAGGCGTCCGCGGCGTCGCGCGCGCGGGTCAGCGAGGTCTGGGATGCTGTGCATCCCGAACTCCTCGCTCATGGGCACCTGCATGTCGGGGCGGGCGGACAGACTTCAGATGGTCGTCGCGTGGCGAGTCTCGGGCGCGAAGGTCACGAGTGGAACCTCGGGATCCTCGACATGACGAACCTCAGGATGGCGACGCCGAGCCTGGCCATCCTCCGCGGACTTGCCGACGACGACGGTTCTCGTAAAGCGCGGGAGCAGCGGATGAACAGCGTAGCCGAGTCCCTGCACTCGGGAGTCTTGGACGGATTGAGGCCCTCCGCTCAAGCGCTTCGTGATGCCCAGGACTACATCGACGGACTCCGCAGCCTCGAGGAGATCATCAAGGACGTCCGCCAGCGCCACACTCGAAACCCCGAGGATGAGCAGTGACCGAAGATGAACCGAACCCCTGGGCTCGGATCATCGGCCCCTGCTACACCGTGGCGAGCATGGCCCGCGCCCTCGAATGGACGGAAGCCGAGGTGGTGGAAGCCGGGCGCACGCTTCGACTCCTCATGCTGCTCACTGACGACGATGTCCATTTCTTTCCCGCGTTCCAGTTGCACGAAGGGAGGGTGGTCGACGGGCTGACCGATGTCCTTCGCGTTCTGCAGACCGGGACCCAGAGTCGCTGGACCTGGGCGCAGTGGTTGAACACGCCCTACCCTGACGGCGAACCCACCGCTATTGAGAAGATGCTCGCCGGTGGGCTTGACGAGATTCTTCTGGAGGCGAGGCACGACGCGTGGTCATGGAGTTCCTGAGGAGTCCTCCAGCGGCGAGTGACCACACGGTGCGACCTAGCTAATCTCGTCGCGCTTCTCGGAGGAGTCGGTGCAGCTGATGAGTGCGAACCTTCTCCAGCCGACCGCTTCGTAATCTCAGCAGTTGGCGGCCGAGCCAGCGTGCCAGCAGGAACTCCGTTCGATCTGCCGCGTGTAGGCGAGGGAGCGTGCGGTGTGCAGTGACGAATCGTTCGCATGCTTCGAACCTTTCGTTCCACACGCGATCCAGGGGATCCCACTCGAAGGCGGGTGAGACGTCGAGCCGAGCACGCTGATACGCGTTCAGGCCGCCTTCGAAGCGACGCTGGTACCGAGCCCACTCGCCGAGGTGGCGTTCCTCATCCGTGAGGGTCGCCCTGGCGCGAGTGTTCTCGCGGGGCGCGCGGCCAAGGTCTCGCCAGTGATCTTCGTAGGCATGGAGTGAGCTGATCCAGTTCACGGCGCGGCGCTGAGGTGCGACCTGGTCGTCGAGAACCAAGGTCACGACCGCGGCGAACCGGTCGCCCGCGGGATCGACGGGCCCGTCCGCCCGTCGTAGTCGTTCAGCTTCGGCGTGGAGTTCTGCGGGGGTCGACGCGCGCACAGGGTCCTTTCATGGGCGAGACGGCTCGCCCAATGCACCTATGCGCGGTGTGCCCCTGCTGTCAGACCACGCCGAGTGCACGCGGCAGTGTCGCTGAGTCGGCGGAGTCGCCGTCGACGGCTTCGTAGGGTTGCTGGCACCTGAAGGGAGGCGCCATCGTGCAGATCGACGACGAGCCGCAGGACCGGGTGCTCGACGAGATGGACGGTGTCTTCGTCGTGACCACGGAGGACGGTGTCGCCTATCGCCTCGACATGAACAAGCGTCAGGTCACCCGCACGGTAGAGGTGGGCGCAGGGGTCCGTGCGGTGCTCGATCCCGAATCCGCCGCGCTGGTCACAGTCGCGACGTGCCGAGTCGGGGCCACGATGGTTCTCCTCATCGACCGAGACATCCCCGGAGTGTTGTTCACTCGCCGTACGTCCGCCACGGTGTTGGGCATCAACCGGGTGTCACGGACACCGCTGCCGCAGTAGGAGCGTCCTGACGATGACTCATCCCGGCGACGGACACGAAGCAGGCAACGGAACCTTCGCGCCGAAGAAGGCGGCGCGGTACTGGACGACGCTCGAGCCGGTAGTGACGGCCGCGGTGAACAAGACCGCACGCAGGACCGGTCGAGAGGCACGCTCGCTGTATCCGGTCGCGACGGCGTTCGTGCTTTGGGCGTGGCAGACCAAGGGCCTGGAACTCGACGTCGCGCGGATGTTCCGGCGTCGAGTGGTCGAAGAGTATGTCCACCGAGGAATGGAGTCGTTCACCCGCGGCAGCAGGGCCACCTATCGGTCCGTCCTCCTCACCATCGTCGACGCCGTGACTCCACCCTCAGACGTCCCATTCCCTATCCCTCGGTCTGATCCCACTCCGCCATACACGGCAGCCGAGATCGCCGCCCTCCGGAGCTGGGCCAGCGCACAGGGGTCGACTGTCCGCCGTCGTGACGCCGCCGCCCTCCTCGCGATGGGGTTCGGAGCAGGCCTCGCGACCCGGGAGCTGCTGTCCGTACGCACCGGGGACATCGACCTGCGCGGAGACGACGTCCATATCCTGGTGTGGTCAGGGCGACCACGGCTCGTCCCGGTGCTCCCTGCGTGGCAACCCGGACTCCGCACAGCGATAGGAGAACTGGGCGACGACCAGTGGGTGTTCCGGGTCGGGCGCACCGGTGTGCGGTCAGCGCAGGTGACCGACTTCCTTCATCGCGGACACACAACGGAGCTGAACGTTCGGCCGGCCCGGATGCGAACCACCTGGCTGCTTACCCACTTGCAGGCCGGAACCCCGCCGCGGGACCTTCTCCGCACCGCCGGGCTCGAGCACCTTGCGGCGCTGGATCGGATTCGACGGTTCCTCCCGCCGCGGGCACCGCTTCCGCCATCGAAGTCCGACTTCGAACGCTCTCGGGACTAGGCCGGTGCGCTGTGCTTCGGGTAGTGCGACACGCCGTACGCACGCTCGGGCGACTAGCCGCGTACACGGTGGTCATGAACCCAAACCACCGACTCAGCGACATCCTCGACGAGACCGCAGCGCTGCTCGCCTCTCACCCGCAGCTGCCCGAGCTGGCGGCGCCCATCATCGTCAAGTTCCGCCCGAATAGCGCGACGATGGCTGGCGCCTGGGCGGCCACACGGTCCTTCACCGTCGAGACCGCCGCATTGATGTTGCCGCACTCGTTCGATGTGACTCGCCGGCTGATGACGATGTCCGCGTCGTTCCATATGTGGGTCTGGGCACGCACGGGCACCGAGCTGACCATCCGTCAGGTCTACACGCAGAGCAACATCGACCGGTTCCTCGCGACGGTTCACAAGCGCCGCTCTGAGGGTCACCGGTGGGGCGTGTCCCGCCAGCTCGTGAAGATCGGCCGCGAGCTCGCCGACGCCGACCTCATCGCCATCTCGGCACCACAAGGGAAGGTCCGCTCCCCGTTCACCACGAAGCAGATCGCGTCGATGCACAGCTGGGCGAACTCGCTCACCACCGTGAAGAAGCGACAGAACGCTCAGGCGCTCCTCGGGTTGGCCGGCGGTGCCGGGCTGACTGCGGCCGAGATCGTAGAGGTCCGCGTCTGCGACATTCACCGCGACGGCGACGTCGTCTTCGTGGATGTCCTCGGCAAGAGGGTTCGACGGGTCCCCGTGCGCCATGCCTGGGCTCGTGTGCTGCTGCGCAGCATCGACGGCCGCGTCGACGCCAGCGAGCGTGTGTTCCGGGGACCGCGTATCGCCGAGTACCCGCCCCGCATCATCCAGTCTTTCCTCACCGACCACCCCGCGCCCGCCCGTCCTACCCCGGCAGCGCTTCGGGCGGCATGGCTGCTGCACCACATAAACAACAACGTGCCCCTGCCCGTTCTCCGAGACGTCGCCGGCTTCGACCACTACACGACCCTCGTCCGGTACTACGAGCACGCGAACGTGCTCGACGTCGCCGACTTCACCGCCCAGCTCGTCGGAGCGGAGGTCACCCGATGACCTCCACCGACATCGACTACTACCACGCCTTCGACGGCAACGACGACTGCGGCATCACTGAGCGAGAGATCCTCGGCCGTGGCCGCAACCTCCAGCGCTTCGACGACGATGTGGTCGCACGCACCGAAGCACGTGTTCTCCAGTCCGGGATCCTCGAGCAGTTCGACCGTTGGGCAGCGGAAGACTCCAACTCAGACGGCATGGGCGGCCGGCCCGCCATGATCTCGATCCGTGCCCTCCTGGTGGCACTCCTGCTCCTCGCCCATGAGGGCGCTCCGCTGCACATTCGACGTGCCGCGCACGTGCTGCAGCACCGGCTCTCAGCGAAGTCTCGCGAACTCCTCGATCTCCCGGAGTCGCCGGTGAGCTTCGCCACCCATGTCCCGACGACGAAGCGCTGGTACACCAACACCATTCGCGCGTTCCATCGGATGAAGAAGCTAATGGATCCGTACCCCCAGGAGCTGTACACGGCCAAGACCTACACCGAGATTCAAGAGATTCTGCGGAACCATGACGCGGAGCGCGCAGAGAAGTACAAGTCACGTCTGGACGAGTACACCCGCGTTCATCCGCATGTCCTTCATGCAACAGCCACGAGCTATCCGTCGCGCGACGAAGCAGATGGACGTCTCCTTCGACCAGACCTACATCGGCACCCCTACGACCAAGGGCTACAGCCGGAAGAACCTCACGAGCAAGGTCAAGGCTGAACAGACCGCGGACCTCGGCCAGATGAGCCCAGGCCCCGTCGATGCATTCGCCGGATGGCACGTGAAGAGCGGCAAGGCCGAACGAGTCGACAATCGGAAGGGCGAGATCGACCATACCGCCCCCGGCCGTGGAGAGTGGGCGGACTACGACTGGGGATGGGTGGCGAACCTCGCCGTGCGCGTCGACTCCGAGCAGCCCGGATCCAAGCGATTCCCGAGCCTCGTGGTCGCGGCATCACTCAGCATCCCGAACATGGAAGTTGCCGAAGAAGCCGCGCTTCTCCTCGAGGCCGCAGCGAGCCTTGACCTTCCGCCCGGCATCGCTGACGCCGACAAGCAGTACTGGGCCAACGCCAAGCCGTTCCGACTCTTGAAGCCCGCC
Source organism: Microbacterium saperdae (assembly GCF_006716345.1). Lineage (NCBI taxonomy): Bacteria > Bacillati > Actinomycetota > Actinomycetes > Micrococcales > Microbacteriaceae > Microbacterium > Microbacterium saperdae. The sequence continues at coordinate 1,123,216 of NZ_VFOX01000001.1, read as the reverse complement.
TTGAAGACCGGCTTCACTCCGTCCACGGACTACCGCTCCGACCGCGTCGGCATAAAGGGCGGCCAGCACGGCGGGTTGTTTGTTGAAGGCGATGTCTACTGCCCGAACACGCCGAAGACTCTGCTCGAGGCAACCAAGGACTTCCTCGCCAAGAAGATCGACGCGGAGACCTACCGTGCACGGCTGGAGGAGCGCAAGGCCTACCGGCTCCACGTTAAGCAGAAGGCGAAGACTCCAGATGGGAAGGTGATGCTGCGCTGCCCCTCACTCGGCCCGAGCCCGACGGTCACCTGCCCCCTGCGCGAGATGATGCTGTCCGCAGCGAAGAAGGCTCGCCCGGAGGTCGAGCCTGAGACGCTCGAAGAAGAGTTCCTCGACACCATCTGCAAGCAGCACTCGGCCGCATTCGACCTCACTGAGATGCAGGCGCCGCAGCAGGCTTTCGACTACGGCAGCGAAGAGTGGGAGACCTTCCATGACCACGCCCGCAACGCCGTCGAATCCGGAAACGAGCAGCTGAAAGCATCCGGCGACGAAGACATCGAGACTGCTGGTCGCCGCCGCGTCCGAGGAATAGCCGCCGCACAGATCCTCGTGACACTCCTCATCGTCAACCACAACCTCCGCAAGATCGCCGCGTTCCTCAGCGACCAAGAGATCGAACGAGCCCGCACGACCCCGCGCGTGTACATACTCCGGCGGCGAGACCGGGTCTGGGCTAACCGCTACACGAAGACCACGGGCAACGGCGACCTCAGCATCCCTCGAGGCGGTCGAACATCGTCTTCAACGTCACCGGGAGCCTCTGGACATGACGCACTATCGCTGACGGCGATGCGCACCTGAGTCACTGCACTCACTGACGACGCCCGCCGGCGGCACGCCCGGCACGCTCCCCGCTACACCAGGACAATCGAACGCACCCGAAAACCGGGCGCGTTGGTGTTTTCGTCCCCAGAATCATTCGGACTCAATTATCTGAACCCGGATCCGACCTTGCAGACACGAAAAAGGGAAGGTCACCTGCTCGAAGCAGGTGACCTTCCCTTTTCTCTAGCTGTTCTGCAATCAGTATTGCCAACAGCCCTTCAGTCGGGATGACAGGATTTGAACCTGCGACCCCCTGACCCCCAGTCAGGTGCGCTACCAAGCTGCGCCACATCCCGTTGTTCACTTTTCAGGCTGAAACAGCCGCTACCGCACTTGACCCCCAGTCAGGTGCGCTACCAAGCTGCGCCACATCCCGTTGTTCACTTTTCAGGCTGAACCAGCCGCTACCGCACTTGACCCCCAGTCAAGTGCGCTACCAAGCTGCGCCACAGCCCGTTGTTCTGCACTCTCGCGCAGGCAACTCCCCTATCTTAGCCTGACCTGGCGGCGCTCCGCGAACCGAGCCGTTGCGAGTGTCGGATGCCCCGCGTAGCGTGCCGTGCATGGTGACGATCACGACCGAGGTGGCCACGGCGGCCCGTTGGGATGACGTGCAGCACGCCCTCACCGGCGGGGGTGACGGGGCGAGCTGCCAGTGCATCTGGCCGGTGCTGAGCAATAAGGACTGGAACCAGACGAGCACGCCCCAGCGCACCGAGATGTTCCACAAGGAGATCGACGAGGGCCCGCCTCCCGGCATCATCGCGTACGTCGATGGCGAAGCTGCCGGATGGATCCGCATCGGCCCGCGCACGCGCCAGGCTCGCGTCCCACGAACACGCATGATCGCTGCCGCCACAGCCGAGCCGTTCGACGACGAATCGGTCTGGGCCGTGACCTGTTTCGTGGTGCGCCGGGAACACCGCGGCGCCGGCCTCAACGGCGCGCTCCTCCGCGCAGCCGTCGACTTCGCCCGCGACTCCGGCGCACGCCTGATCGAGGGATATCCCGTCGACACAGCGGGCGAGAATAAGCGCACCAACGATCTCTTCCACGGCACGCTCAGCACCTTCACCAACGCCGGCTTCACCGAGACAGCCGAGCTGAAACCAGGACGCACGCTCGTGACGATGGACCTCTCTCGATGACCGACAGCTCCGAACTTCCCGCCTCGATGGGCAAGGTGGCACGGCGCGAACTCGCACTGCAGGGGCTGACGCGTCTCGAGCAGTTCGACGGACTCTCCGCGAAAGACCTCCTCGCGATCCACGGCGTCGGTCCGAAAGCCATCCGCATCCTCCGCGAGCACCTCGACCAGGAAGGACGCGCTCTCGCCCCGTGACCCGGAGCACTAGCGTGGAGCCATGAGCGACGAGCATCCGACCATCGACCACCCCGAACTCGGCACCTTTGCTCGCGCGACGACCGAGATGACCGACGGCACCGTGCTCACGCACGACTGGTACGTCGGTTCTGTGTCTGCAGATGGCACGGAGCTCGAGCTCATGCTCGAGGCCACCACGTCCGAAGAAGCGCGCGCGCTGCTCCCCCGCCTCGCACGGGCCGTCACCGAACTCCCGTCGCGTCGTCGGCAGGCATCGGATGCCGTCGTCACCGAGTTCAGCCAGGGCGACCCCGAGCCGTCCGAGCTCGACGAGGCAGCCACCGACCTCGCACTCGAGACGATCGAGGTGGAGGCCGACGGCACCGTCATCCTGCACCTGACCGACACGTGCGGCACACACTTCCCCGAGGGCTACTGGCCGGCTGTGCACTTCGGCGCGGACGACGGCATCTTCAAGGTCACCGTGGAGTCGTGAGCACCTCCGCCGGGCACGTGCGCCGACCATACGATGGGGAGATGCCGCCCCGCGCCCCGATCTCGCCGCTCGCCTGGTGGTTTGCTCCGTACATCCTCGTCTCTGCCGCGCATGTCGTGCTGCTCGCGATCGGAAGCCCGATCGCCGGGCCCACGAAGCTTCTCCTGATGCCGCTGCTCGCGGTTCCCGTGGTGGTCACGGCGTCTCGGCTGCGGCCGCGGTCCGCGGTGATCCTCGTGCTCGCCGCGCTCCTGTTCTCCTGGCTGGGCGACAGCGTCGGAGCGTTCTTCCCGGCCGCGCCGGAGCTGCCGCTGATGCTCGGGTTCTTCGGCATCGCACATCTCGCATATATCGCGCTGTTCGCCCGCCACCTCGCGCGGCGGCCGTTCCCGTGGTGGGCACTCGTCTACGCCGCATGGTGGATCGGGATGCTCCTCGTGCTCGGCCCGCACACCGGAGGACTCCTGATCGCTGTCGCCGTCTACGGGCTCGTCCTCGCCGGGACTGCGGCCTTCTCCGCGCGCTGCCATCCCCTGATCGCCATCGGCGGCGCCTTCTTCCTCGCGAGCGACACGATCCTCGCCTTCCGCCTGTTCCTCCCGGACTCGCTGCCTGCCTGGAGCAACCCCACGATCATGCTCACCTACACGCTGGGGCAGGGACTGATCGTCGCCGGCGCGATCATCGCGCTGAAGAAGCGGAACGCGGAATGACCGGGTCCGTACGTATCGACAGCTGGCTCTGGGCCGTGCGCATGTACAAGACGAGATCTGCCGCCACCACCGCATGCCGAGCGGGGCATATCCGTCTCAACGGCGACAAGGTGAAGGCAGCCCAGCCGGTGCGCGTCGGCGACGAGGTGCGTATCCGCATCGCGGGATTCGACCGGATCCTCATCGTCCGCCAACTGCTCGTCAAGCGCGTGGGGGCGCCCGTCGCTGTGGTCGCCTATGACGATCGCACCCCGGAACGTGAGCCGCAAGCCGCGCTGGGGCTGCGCGATCGCGGTGCCGGGCGACCCACCAAACGTGAACGCCGCGACATCGACAAACTCCGGGGGCGCAGTGAGCCCGAGAGTGAGTTCTTCTCGGATTAACCCTTCCCAGATTCGAACATATGTTCTAAAATGGGATCATGTCCGAACATCGCGATCCGCACCACGACCTCGAAGAGCGCCGTCGACTCCTCGACGAGTGGATGGAGGTCCGGAGGCAGATCGCGGCGCTGGAGGCCATGTCAGCGGCGCTGCTCAGCGAGCGGGCGATCATGTATGACGAAGATGTCGCGGCGAGCCCGTACCACCGCGACGCGATCTACCGCTCGATGGTCGCGGAGTACTCGGCTGCCGGCCACGTCTCGACCGGCTCTGTCGAGTTTGCATTCGCCGACGCCCAGGCGGTGAAGGAGTACTTCCCCGCTGTGCGTGCGTCATTCGAGCACGGCTCGATCACCGCCGCCCACGTGCGGGAGATCGCCAGGGCCGGTGCCCTCGTGAGTGAGGCAATGCGTAACGGCCGGGTGGATGCGGCGACGCTCGCACTTTTCGAGACCGCTGTCCTGGTCGTCGCCGAGGAAGACACTCCGGCGCGGACCCGCACGCATGCACGCCAGGTCGCCGCCGCGCTCGTCGGCGAATCGCTCCAGGACCGGCACGCTCGCGCAGCAGATGAGCGGTGCGTGCGTGTGCGCTCGCTCGATGACGGACTGGCGCTGCTGACAGCTGTCCTGCCGGAAGCACTCGCCGTGTCGATTCAGGATCGTCTCACACAGATGGCGCGGCACATCACCCGCGCGCGCCGACCGGGAGCCTGTCCTCGAACCTGCGGAGCCGGACGCCGAAGACCTCATCCGCACGGAAGACATCGCGCTCGACCACCCCGCCTTCGCGATCTTCGGAGAGTCTGACACCTTCACGACCGACCCGCTGGCCGAACTCATCGACCCGCTCGACAGCCCTGAGAACAGCGACGACGTCGAGCACATCCCCTCCGACACCCGCACGATCGATCAGATCCGTGCCGATCTCTTCACCGACCTCCTGCTCGCCTCGGATCCTGGCGAGGCGCACGGCAGCGGGCTCGACAACATCCAGGCGCGCATTCAGGTCACGGTCGCGGCCACCGCTCTCGCGGGCATCGACGATCGAGTCGCCGAGCTCGACGGCCACGGTCCACTCCACCCCGATGTCGCCCGCGACCTGGCCGGACGCAACACCGGCTGGAGCCGACTCTTCCTCGATGCCGAGGGCATGGTCACCGAGACCGATACCTACACACCGACCGAGGGCATGCGGCGGTTCCTCCGCGCCCGCGATCAGCACTGCCGATTCCCCGGATGCCGCATGCCGGTGCACCGCTGCGAGATCGACCACAACCACGACCACGCCAAAGGCGGCAGGACCAGGGTCGACAACCTCAGTCACTTCTGCACAGGGCATCATTCCCTCAAACATCCCGACGTCGATGATCGACACCGCTGGACCGCTCGCGCGCGACCCGACGGGAGTATCGCCTGGACGAGTCCTCTGGGAATCGTCCATCAGGATCGGCAACCGCGCCGAGTGATGTTCGTCTGAGGGGGATCGAGTGCGTGCTCAGTCCGCGAGGAGTCCGCGCAGCCAGCCGACGGACTGCACACGGGCACCGATCGCCTCGGCCCGGGCACGGAGTTCTCGGTCGCTCGTGATGACGAGCACCGCTTCTCCCGCGGTCACGCGGCGTGATGCCTCCGCGACGATCGTGTCGTCGCCCGAGCCCGCAGCGCGGACGACGTCGATGCCGTCAGCCGCATCCTCGAGCGCACGGGCCTGGCCTTCGACGACGAGAGCGACCTGCGGGAACCACCGGGTACCGCCCGTCCCGAACGCCTCGGCCGGCACCGAGACGCCGGCGAGCTCAGAGCGCAGACGTCCGGCGGCGCCGGCACGGTCCTTCCACCATCCATCCGGCACCGAGCCGACCACGTTCGCGGCGTCGACGACGAGCGCCGGGCGCACCGCGAGCAGAGACCGCAGAACGGGCCACGCGCTCCCGAACCCCGGGTGCAGCGGACGGGCGTCGACCTCATCGATCGGCACCCACTCGAGCGCGACGCTCTCCGGATCGCTGATCACCGGGTCGAAAGGTACCTGCACGTCGGCGACGACGGTCGTGTACGACCAGATGTCGAGGTCCAACACGCTGGTCAGCCGAGGGCGTACCGCGCCATCAGGCACGCCGGCCTCTTCTTGCGCCTCCCGCAGGGCACCGACGATGGCGCTCTCGCCCTCGTGCAGCGCGCCTCCGGGCAGGCCCCAGGTACCTCCGAAGTGGCTCCATGCCACGCGGTGCTGCAGCAGCACTCCGCGCTCGGCGTCGACCACCAGCAGTCCGGCAGCGCCGAAACGCCCCCAGTACCGCTCGCCGGAATCCGCGATCACCCAGGCATCGCCCGGGTCACGCGGTCCCTCAGGACGACGGGGCTCACCGGGGGCTGGAGGAACGATCGTCACTCCCCCAGCCTTTCACAGCATCGATGAGACGGCATCCGGACGGTCATAGACCGGAACAGGTCAGCGCTGGCGCTTCTCGCGCACCCGCATGTTGATCACGATCGGGGTGCCGTCGAATTCGTACAGCTCGCGCAGGCGGCGCTGGATGAACCGGCGGTAACCCGGGTCGAGGAACCCGGTCGTGAACAGCACGAACGTCGGCGGACGCGTCGATGCCTGCGTGCCGAACAGGATGCGCGGCTGCTTGCCACCACGCAGCGGGTGCGGGTGCTCGGCGACGAGCTCGGCCAGGAACGCGTTGAACTTGCCGGTCGGGATACGACGGTCCCAGTTCTCCAGCGAGGTCTCGAGCGCAGGGACGAGCTTGTCGAGGTGACGACCGGTCTTGGCGGAGATGTTCACGCGGGGTGCCCAGGCGACGTGCGCCAGGTCCTGCTCGATCTCGCGCTCGAGGTAGCGACGACGGTCCGCGTTCTCGAGGTCGTCGTCGTTCAGGCGGTCCCACTTGTTGAACGCGAGCACGAGCGAACGGCCCGATTCCAGCACCAGGTCGATGATGCGCACGTCCTGCTCGCTGATCGTCTCGGAGACGTCGAGCACCACGACGGCGACCTCTGCCTTCTCGAGTGCCGCAGAGGTACGCAGCGACGCGTAGAAGTCCGCGCCCTGCGCCATGTGCACGCGACGACGGATGCCGGCGGTGTCGACCAGGCGCCACAGCTTGCCGCCGAGCTCCACGATCTCGTCGACCGGGTCACGCGTCGTACCGGCGAGCTCGTTGACGACGACGCGCTCTTCGCCCGCCGCCTTGTTGAGCAGCGAGGACTTGCCGACGTTCGGGCGACCGAGGATCGCGACGCGGCGCGGTCCTCCGATCTCGGCCTTCGCGACGGCGGAGATCTCGGGAAGCTTCTTCAGCACCGCGTCGAGCAGGTCGGCGACACCGCGACCGTGGATCGCGGACACCGGGTGCGGTGCACCGAGGCCGAGGCTCCACAGGGCTGCCGCTTCCGGCTCCTGGCGGGCATCGTCGATCTTGTTGGCGACGAGGAACACCGGCTTGCCGCTCTTGCGCAGCAGCTTCACGACGTGCTCATCGGTCGACGTGGCGCCGACCATCGCGTCGACCACGAACAGCACCACGTCGGCGAGATCGATCGCGACCTCGGCCTGCATGGCGACCGAACGGTCGATGCCGCGGGCGTCGGGCTCCCAGCCACCGGTGTCGACCAGCGAGAAGCGGCGGTCTGCCCACTCGGCCTTGTACGTCACGCGGTCGCGAGTGACGCCGGGGGTGTCCTCCACGACGGCCTCGCGGCGACCGAGGATGCGGTTCACCAGCGCGGACTTGCCCACGTTCGGTCGTCCGACGATCGCCACGACAGGCAGCGCCGGCATGAACTGGATGCCGTCCTCGCCCATCGTGATGCCGGCGAGCAGCGCGGCGTCCTCGTCATCCAGGTCGTAGTCGGCAAGACCGGCGCGCAGGGTCTCCGCGCGCTGCTCGGCGAGCTGCTCGTCGAGCTGCTCCATCTTCTCGGCGAGCTGGTCAGGGCCGCCTTCGTATTCGTCGTCAGCCACGGTGTGCTCCTCGGAGTCGTTCGATCACCGTGAGCACGGCGTCGATGGTCTGGGGGAAATCGAGCTCCGTCGAATCGACGACCTCGACGCCTTCTGCGGCGTTCAGGAAGTCGACGACGGCGCTGTCGGATGCGTCGCGCTTGTGCAGTGCAGCGGCGACGGCATCCGCGTTCTCACCGGCGAGCTCGCCGGCGCGTCGGGCGGCGCGCACTTCGGGCGCCGCGGTGAGCAGGATGCGCACGGGCGCATCGGGAGCGACGACCGTGGTGATGTCACGGCCTTCGACGACGACGGCGGGATACGGCGCCTCGGCGACGAGCGTACGGAACAGCTCGTTCACCTGCGCCCGCACCTCGGGAACGCGAGCGACGCCGCTCACGGCGCTGGACACGCGGGTCTCGCGGATCGCATCGGTGACATCCGTCTCGCCGACGCGCACCGTCCGGTCATCGGGGTCGAGTCCGAGACGCACCGGGAAGTCGGATGCGGCGGCGATGACCGCGGCGGCATCTGCGGTGTCAGCCCCGCGGTCGAGCACATGCCAGGCGAGTGCCCGGTAGACCGAACCGGTGTCGAGGTAGCCGAAGCCGAGTGTGCGCGCCACAGCCTTCGACACGCTGGACTTGCCGGACCCGGCAGGGCCGTCGATCGCGATGAAGTCTGTGGTCACCTGAGCTCCTGGGCTCGTCGATGTGTCAGTCATTCGTGGTCCCCGCAATCCGCCAGCCGCGCTCCTGCAGCCCCGAGATGGCACCGTGCAGGGCTGCCGGCTCGACGCTGATCTCGGCGAGGCCGAACTGAGCGCCCGGAGAGTGCTCCAGGCGCAGGTCCTCGACGCTGACGCCGAGGTCGCCGAGGTCGCCGAAAAGGCGACCGAGCTGTCCTGCCCTGTCGTCGACCATGACGATGAGCGATTCGAAGCGCTGGTTCTGACCGTGCTTGCCGGGGAGGCGTTCGACCCCGTCGTTGCCGTGCCGGATGGTCTCGGCGACCACGCGGCGGGCACCGGGAGCGGTCGGCTCACGCAGGGCATCGGAGACCTCGCGCAGATCGGCGGCGAGGGAGTCCAGGATCTCGACGACCGGACCCGCATTCGCACCGAGGATCTGCACCCACAGCTCCGGGGCGGATGCGGCGATGCGCGTGGTGTCACGGACGCCCTGCCCGGAGAGACGCAGCGCGCCCTCCTCGGCCTCGGCGAGGCGACCGGCCAGCAGGCTCGCGACCACCTGAGGCACGTGCGAGGTGAGCGCGACCGAGCGGTCGTGCTCTTCCGGGGTCATCTCGAGCGGCATCGCACCGACGTCGAGGGCAAGCGCCTCCACCAGTGCGAGATCGGATGCGGTGGTCTCGCCGTCACGGCAGACCACCCACGGTCGGCCGATGAAGAGATCGGCTCGCGCCGAGATCGCGCCGCCGCGCTCACGACCGGCGAGCGGGTGCGATCCGATGTAGCGGGCGAGGTCGACGCCTCGCGACTGCAGCTCACGGAACGGCTCCAGCTTCACGCTCGCGACGTCGGTGACGACCGCCTCGGGGAAGCGGGCCAGCTCGGCCTCGATCACATCGGCGGTCACGTCGGGCGGCACGGCCACCACGATCAGCGACGGCTGGTCGTCATCCGCCGCTGCCCGTCCGGCGCCGTAGTCGATCGCGAGGCGCAGCTGTGCGGGCGACGCATCCGTGAGCACGACATCCACGCCCTTGGCACGCAGCGCGTGGCCGATGCTGGCGCCGAGCAGGCCCGCGCCGACGACGCGGACGGTGCCCGAGAGTCGCGGCGCGACGGACACCCCCTGCCGCCCGGTGGGCATGCTCGTATCGGTCACTCGTTCTCCTGCTCGCCTGGCGCCTCGGCGACACCGGAATCACGGCGCGACAAGGTGAGAAGCGCGCCGAGTTCGATTTTACTCAGTTCCCGGCTCTTTCCCGCCGGGAGCGTTCCCAGGTGCAGCGGACCGAACTGCCGGCGGACCAGCTCCGTGACCGGATGACCGACGGCGGCGAGCATCCGGCGCACGATACGGTTGCGGCCGGAGTGCAGCGTCAGCTCCACCAGGCTGGAGTCACGGGACGTGTCGAGGAGCCGCGCCTTGTCGGCCGCGATCTCGCCGTCTTCGAGCTCGATGCCCTTGGTCAGTTTCGCGATCGTCTGTGCGGTCACGGTGCCTTCGACCTTGGCGATGTAGACCTTGGTGACGCCGAACGACGGATGGGCGAGCACGTGCGCGAGCTCGCCGTCGTTGGTGAGGATGAGCAGTCCGCTCGTCTCCGCGTCCAGGCGGCCGACGTTGTAGAGGCGCTCTTCGTAGTCCTCGGTGAAGCGGCGCAGGTCGGGCCGGTTGTTCTCGTCACGCATGCTGCTGACGACGCCGGTCGGCTTGTTCAGCATCACATAGCGCTTCGAGACATCCAGCTGGATCGCGGTGCCGTCGACATCGACCTTGTCGGTCTCCGGGTCGATGCGGCGGCCCAGCTCCGTCACGGTCTGCCCGTTGACGCGGATACGGCCCTCGACGATGTACTGCTCGACCACGCGTCGCGAAGCCACGCCCGCGGCAGCCAGCACCTTCTGGAGTCGGATGCCTTCGGGAGCGTCGGGGGTTTCGGAGTCGTTCATCGGGTGGGTCCCTTCATGGAAACCGGTCATCGGATGGTGCCCTCGTCGAAACCGTCGGCACCATCGTCGAGCAGAGGCGAGATCGGAGGGAGTTCGTCGAGCGAGTTGATGCCGAGGTGCTGCAGCAGCGCATCGGTCGTGCCGTAGTTGATCGCGCCGGTCTCGGAGTCGGCGAAGAGCTCGGTGATGAGTCCGCGGGCGAGGAGCGTGCGGACGACGGAGTCCACGTTCACCGCACGGATGGAGGCGACCTGACTGCGCGTCACCGGCTGCTTGTAGGCGATGACTGCGAGGGTCTCGAGCGCGGCCTGCGAGAGGCGCGCGGGAGCCTGTCCACCGACGAACTCCGCGACCAGGTCGTCGTGGTCGTCGCGGACATAGAGTCGCCACCCGCCGCCGACCTCGCGCAACTCGAATCCGCGGCGCGGGCCCTGCCCACGTCCGTCGTAGTCCTCGACGAGCGTCTCGATGGTCTGCCGTACGGCAGGCACGGGCGACCCGACGGCTGCGGCCAGCGCGACGAGTCCGATCGGCTCGTCGATGATCAGCAGGATCGCCTCGATGCGTTCGGCGAGCGGGGTGTCGCGGACGGGCTCGTCGCTCGCAGCCGTCATCTCATCGGTCATAGTCGGCTCCCAGGCTCGCCAGTGTCTCGTCCGACCAGGTGTCGGCTGCCCAGCGGAGCGTCAGCTCGCCGAGCGGTTCCAGTTGTTCGAAGGAGAGCGCCGCGTGCCGGTACAGCTCCAGCACCGAGATGAAGCGGGCGACGACGATGCCCGGCTCGCTCACACCGGCGACGAGTTCGCGGAAGCTCACGGACTCGGCGCTGCGCAGCAGGGTGACGACGATCGCGGCCTGTTCCCGGATGCTGACCAGCGGCGCGTGCAGATGATCGAGGCCGACGTGCGGGAGCTCCTTGGGCGCGAACGCGAGCAGCGCGAGGGCGGCGAAGTCCTCGACGCTCAACGACCACACCAGCTCCGGTGTCTTGCGGCGATGCTTCTCATCGAGCCGCACGGCGCGCACGTGGCGGCGGTCCTCGCGCTGCAGGCACCGGGCGAACCACGCCGACACCTCCTTGAAGGCGCGGTACTGCAGAAGTCGGGCGAACAGCAGATCCCGCGCTTCGAGCAGCGCGACGGCTTCCGCATCCACCAGTTCTCCCTGCGGGAGGAGACCGGCGACCTTCATGTCGAGCAGCGTCGCGGCGACGACCAGGAATTCGGACGCCTGATCCAGCTCCTCGTCGTCGTCGAGCTCCTTGAGATACGCGATGAACTCGTTCGTGACGGCGCTGAGCGACACCTCGGTGATGTCCATCTCGTGCTTCGAGATGAGATTCAGCAGCAGGTCGAAGGGGCCGTCGAAGTTCGACAGGGAGACGCGGAATCCGTCGGCGGCCGGCTCCGGCGCCGCTTCGACGGGAGCGACGACCGCGTCGACCTCAGGGGGGATCTCGTCAGGCGACGGCGCCACGGGCGACCAGCTCCCGCGCCAGCCGCAGGTACGCCTGGGCGGCGGCGTGCTCCGGCGCGAACTCGGTGATGGGCACTCCCGAGACCGACGCATCAGGGAACTTCACCGTACGACCGATCACGGTCTCGAGCACGTCGTCACCGAATGCCTCGACGACACGCTCCAGCACCTCGCGCGAGTGCAGCGTGCGCGGGTCGTACATGGTCGCCAGCAGGCCGTCCATCGTGATGGACGGGTTGAGGCGGTCGCGCACCTTGTCGATCGTCTCGATCAGCAGTGCGACGCCGCGCAGGGCGAAGAACTCGCACTCGAGCGGGATGATCACGCCGTGCGCCGCGGTCAGCGCGTTCACGGTGAGGATGCCGAGCGAGGGCTGGCAGTCGATCAGGATGACGTCGTACTCCCCCGCGACCTGACGCAGGACACGGGCGAGGATCGTCTCGCGGGCGACCTCGTTGACGAGGTGCACCTCGGCGGCGGAGAGATCGATGTTCGCGGGCATGACGTCGAGGCCTTCGACACCGGAGTGCACGATCGCGTCATGCGCGTCACGCTTGGTGTCGAGCAGGAGGTCGTAGATCGTCGGCACGTCGTGCGTCGGGATTCCCAGACCGGCCGAGAGAGCGCCCTGCGGGTCGAAGTCGACGGCGAGCACCTTGCGCCCGTACTCGGCGAGAGCCGCGGCGAGGTTGATGGAGGTCGTCGTCTTGCCGACGCCGCCCTTCTGGTTGCACAGAGCGATGATGCGCGCCGGGCCGTGGGACTTCAGCGGCGGGGGCGTCGCGAACCCGTGATAGGGACGACCGGTCGGTCCGAGGGGTGTCTCGTCGGCCTTCTTCGCCTTCACCCTGGACTTTGCCGCTTTCTCAGCCACCGATTCTCCTGCTCCTTCGTGCTTGATCGATTGTAGCGGCCACCCCTGCCCGAGGCTTTCCGGCGCGCGGCGGGTCACCGCCACCCGGGCGCGCCGGGTTCAGCGGGCGCGGGGGTGCGACGTCGCGTAGATGTCGCGCAGCGTGTCGACCGACACGTGCGTGTAGATCTGCGTGGTCGCGACGGATGCGTGCCCGAGGAGCTCCTGCACCACCCGCACGTCTGCGCCGCCCTGCAGAAGATGTGTCGCGAACGAGTGCCGGAGCGTGTGCGGCGACACCTCCGCCGTGATCTGCGCGCGCTCCGCCGCGGAGCGGATGATGAGCCACGCGCTCTGCCGGGAGAGCGGCGCTCCGCGTGCCCCCAGGAACAGCCGCGCCGACGAGCGACCCGCCGCCGCGAGCTGCGGACGCACGCGGGTCAGATAGGCGTCGACGGCCGTGCGGGCGTAGGAGCCGATCGGGACGATGCGCTCCTTCGAGCCTTTTCCGCGCAGCCGCAGCACATCGCCATGGGCGAGATCATCGACATCGAGTCCCACCGCCTCGGACACCCGTGCACCCGTCGCGTACAGCAGCTCGAGCAGTGCCCGGTCGCGGATGCCGAGCGGCTCCTCGGGGGACGGCGCGGACAGCAGGCGCTCGACCTGATCGATGGTCAACGCCTTCGGCAGCCGTCGCGGCGCCTTGGGCGGACGCAGGCGACCGCTCGGATCGTCATCCTCGATGCCCTCGCGCGTCAGGAAGCGGTGCCACCCTCGCACGGAGGACTGCAGACGCGCCAGACTCGACGCGGCGGGGGGCGGCTCTGCGCCTGCGCGCTCCGCGATGAACCGTCCGACGATCGCCGGCGTCACCTCCGCCGTGTCCGCCACGCCTTCCGCGCTCAACCACTCGAGGTACCCGCCGAGGTCGCGGCGATAGGCCGACACGGTGTGCGCGCTGAGCCCGCGCTCGATCGTGACATGCCGCAGGTAGGAGTCGAGGGCGCGTTCGAGCTGCATGCTCAACTCCGGTCGCGCAGCCTCAGCGACGTCGCGAGCACTCCGAGAGACAGGATGCCGTTGCGCATCCGACCGGCGAGCACCGCGTCGACGGCCGCATCGAGCGGCACCCATTCCACGCGGATGTCGGCTTCCTCGTCTTCACGCGCATGCACGGCAGGTGCCGCGCTGACGCCCGTGGCGAGGAACACGTGGATCAGCTCGTCGTTACCTCCTGGCGTCGTCCACGACGACACCAGCGGCTCCCAGTGGGCGGCGACCAGGTCGGCCTCCTCCGCGAGTTCGCGACGCGCAGCCTCCAGCGGCTCCTCCCCCGCGATGTCGAGCAGGCCCGCGGGCAGCTCCCAGTCGCGGTGGCGGATCGGATGCCGGTACTGCTGGATGAGCAGCACACGCTCCTGCTCGTCGAGCGCGACGATCGCGACGGCACCGGTGTGCGCCACGTACTGGCGACGGATCTCTCCGTCGCCGTAGCGCACGCGGTCGTCGCGCACATCCCACACCGCGCCCTGGAAGACCAGGTCGGAACTCACGACCTCGGGCGCGAACGGCTCGTCGCGCAGCTCGTCGAACGGAGAGGACTCAGGCATCGGCGCTGACGTCGAACAGCTCGCTTGCGCGGTGCCGCTCGATCGCTGCACCGACGAGTCCGCGGAACAACGGGTGCGGGTCGGTCGGGCGCGAACGCAGCTCGGGGTGCGCCTGGGTCGCGATGTAGTACGGGTGCACGTCGCGCGGCAGCTCGACGTACTCGACGAGGTCGAGCTCGGGGTTCAGACCCGAGAACACCAGACCGGCCTCGGAGAGACGGTCACGGTACGTGTTGTTGACCTCATAGCGGTGACGGTGACGCTCGGACGCCTCCGCCGAGCCGTACAGCTCGCGGGCCAGCGATCCCTCGGCGAGAGCGGCCTGGTAGAGGCCGAGACGCATCGTTCCGCCGAGATCACCACCGTCGAGGATCTCGACCTGCTCCGCCATCGTCGCGATGACAGGCTCAGCGGTCTCGGGGTCGAACTCGGTGGACGACGCTCCGGCGATGCCGGCCACGTCGCGGGCGTACTCGATCACCATGCACTGCAGGCCCAGGCAGAGTCCGAGGGTCGGGATGCCTTGCTCGCGTGCGAACTTCAACGCGCCGAGCTTGCCCTCGATGCCGCGGATGCCGAAGCCGCCGGGCACGCAGATGCCGTCGAGCTCGGAGAGCTGCTCCTGTGCCCCCTCCGGGGTCTCGCACAGGTCGGACGGGATCCAGCGGATGTTGACCTTGGTCTCCTGCGCGAAACCGCCGGCCTTGAGGGCCTCGGTCACCGAGAGGTAGGCGTCAGGCAGGTCGATGTACTTGCCGACGAGGCCGATCGTGACCTCGTGCTTGGGGTTGTGGACCGCGTGCAGCACCTTGCTCCAGCGTGTCCAGTCGACATCGACCGCAGCCTTCTGGTCGAGGCCGAGACGGCGCACGATGTACGAGTCGAGACCCTGATCGTTGAGCGTCGACGGGATGTCGTAGATGCTGGGCAGGTCGACCGTGTTGATCACACCCTCGACGTCGACGTCGCACATGAGCGCGATCTTGTTGCGGTTGCTCTCGCTGACCGGGCGATCGCTGCGCAGCACCAGGGCATCCGGCTGGATGCCGACCTGGCGGAGGGCGGCGACCGAGTGCTGGGTCGGCTTGGTCTTCTGCTCACCCGAGGCGCCCATGAACGGCACGAGCGACACGTGCACGAAGAACACGCTGTCGCGTCCGAGCTCGTGGCGCAGCTGGCGCGCGGACTCGAGGAACGGCTGGGACTCGATGTCGCCGACGGTGCCGCCGACCTCCGTGATGATGACGTCGGGGCGCGGCTCCTCGGAGGCCTGCAGCCGCATGCGGCGCTTGATCTCGTCCGTGATGTGCGGAATGACCTGCACGGTGTCGCCGAGGTACTCGCCACGGCGCTCACGCGCGATGACCTGCGAGTAGATCTGGCCCGTCGTGACGTTCGCCGCCTCGGACAGGTTGATGTCGAGGAATCGCTCGTAGTGGCCGATGTCGAGGTCGGTCTCAGCCCCGTCATCCGTGACGAAGACCTCGCCGTGCTGGAACGGATTCATCGTGCCGGGATCGACGTTCAGGTACGGATCGAGCTTCTGCATCACGACGCGCAGGCCACGGGCTGTCAGAAGGTTGCCCAGGCTGGCCGCGGTCAGTCCCTTGCCCAAAGACGAAACGACACCA
This sequence comes from Microbacterium saperdae, assembly GCF_006716345.1. Classification (NCBI taxonomy): domain Bacteria; kingdom Bacillati; phylum Actinomycetota; class Actinomycetes; order Micrococcales; family Microbacteriaceae; genus Microbacterium; species Microbacterium saperdae. The sequence goes on along the minus strand of NZ_VFOX01000001.1, from coordinate 1,107,262 downwards.
CCGGTGACGAAGATGTGCTTCGTCGTGAAATCGCGCTGCGTGGTGTCGTTCTTGGGTCCCGCTACAGAAGAGTTCATCACGGGCTTCAATCCTAACAGTTCGCTGAGGCGCCGAGGCTGAGAAGTTCTCGGGCGTGGGTGAGGGCGGCATCCGAATCGGTCAATCCGGACAGCAGTCGAGCCATCTCCGCCTCACGCTCGGAGCCCGCCAATCGGCGGACGCTGGAGGCGGTGACAGCTCCGTCGTGGGCTTTCACGACCGAGAGATGGTTCGTGGCGAACGCGGCGACCTGGGCGAGATGGGTGACCGCGATGACTTGGGACTTCTCGGCAAGCCGGGCGAGTCGCCGTCCGACCTCGATCGCCGCCGCACCGCCGATGCCGGCGTCCACTTCGTCGAACACGAAGGTCGGCACGGGGTCGGTTCCGGCGATGACGACCTCGATCGCCAGCATCACCCGCGAGAGCTCTCCCCCGGACGCCCCCTTGGCGACGGATCGCGGTTCGGCGCCGGGGTGCGGGGCGAGCAGGATCGAGACGTCGTCGCGGCCGTGTGCGCTCTCGGCGCCCTCGGTGACGGAGACCTCGATCCGCGCGTCCGGCATCGCCAGGGCGTGCAGCTCCTCGCTCACCTCGGCGCCGAGCGTCACGGCTGCAGACGTGCGGGCGGCCGTGAGGATCTGCGCGTGCCCGTCGAGCTCCGCCCGGACGGCATCGCGTTCCGCGATCAGGCGATCGACACGGTCGCCGTCATCGTCGAGCTCGGCGAGACGGGCGGATCCGGACTCCCACAGCGCGATCGCTTCGTCGAGCGAGCCGTGCGCACGGATCAGCACGCTCAGCGCGGCGCGGCGCTCCTCGACCGTGGCGAGCTCATGCGGGCCGCTCTCGTCGAGGTCGGCGAGGTACGCCGAGAGCTGCCCCGCAGCATCCGCGATCCGGTAGCCGATGTCGGCCAGGACGGCAGCGATCTCGGTGAGCGTGCCGTCGGAGGAGCGTTCCAGCACGCGCCGGGCCTCGGCGATCGCACTGGTCGCATCCGGCTCGCCCTCCTCGTTCGACAGGGCATCGTGCGCCTGCGAGGCGGCGAGACGGAGTTCTTCGGCATTGGCGAGTCGCTCCGCGCGGACCGCGAGTTCCTCGTCCTCCCCTGCTTCGGGCGCCGTGGCCTCGATCAGGGCGAGCGCCTCCCGAAGCCGCGATGCTTCTTCTGCACGGCGGTCTCGATTACCGGTGATCTCTGCGATCTCCGAGTCGAGCTCCTTCCAGCGCGAGAAGGACGCGGCGTAGGTCGAAAGCGCCGAGGCGATGGGTGCTCCACCGAACCTGTCGAGCGCGTCGCGCTGCGCGGCAGCCGAGCGAAGACGGAGCTGCTCCGACTGGCCGTGCACGACGACGAGTTCCTCGGCGAGGGCGGACAGCACACCCGCCGGTGCTGCTCGCCCACCGACACTGGCCCTGCTTCTGCCTTCTGCGCTCAGCGTGCGGGAGACGTAGAGCTCCGCATTCCCGGAGTCGGCAGGTTCGAGCTCTCCCCCGGCATCCGTCACGATATCGGCGACGTCACCGGTCTCGGGAACGATCCACACTCCGGCAACCGAGGCCTGCGTCGCGCCCGCGCGCACCGCGCCGGAATCCGCACGCTGCCCGAGCAACAGCCCCAGGCCCGTGACGACCATGGTCTTGCCCGCGCCGGTCTCGCCAGTGATGGCCGTGAACCCGGGACCGAGTGGGAGCACGGCGTCGGCGATCACGCCGAGGCCCTGCAGCCGCATCTCCTCGATCATGGCTGCTTCCCCGGTTCCTGCCCCCGCCAGCCCTCGACGGGCAGCTGGAACTTGCGGACGAGACGATCCGTGAAGGCGGTGGGGTGCAGGCGTGCCAGCCGCACCGGACGTGACGACCGGCGCGCGACGACACGAGCGCCGGGAGGGAGTTCGTGCGAACGTCGACCGTCGCACCACAGGATGCCCGACCCATCCGTTCGTTCCAGCATCTCGATCGCGACGGAGGCATCGGGGCTCACGACCAGGGGCTTTGCGAACAGGGCGTGCGCCGAGAGCGGCACGACGGCGATGGCCTCGACGCTGGGCCAGATCACGGGTCCGCCGGCAGAGAAGTTGTAGGCCGTGGAGCCGGTCGGGGTCGAGATCACCATGCCATCGCAGCCGAAGCTCGACAGCGGACGGCCGTCGATCTCGAGGACAATCTCGATCATGCGTTCGCGGCTGGCCTTCTCGACCGTCGCCTCGTTCAGCGCCCAGGTCTCGTACACGACGGCGCCGTCGGCATCCTTGACGCGGACGGAGAGCGCCAGACGTTCCTCGACCTCGTAGTCACGGGCGATGACCCGGCGCACCGCATCGTCCATGTCGTCCCGATCGATCTCGGCGAGGAAGCCGACGTGTCCCATGTTGATGCCCAGCACGGGAGCGCCGGTGTCGCGCACCAGCTCCGCAGCGCGCAGGATGGTGCCGTCGCCGCCCAGGACGATCGCGAGCTCGAGGTCGGCAGGATCCACGGTCTCGCCCAGCACGTCGACATCCGCGAAGGCCGCATCGACGGCGGCGAGCTCGGTGCGATCATCAGCGGCCAGCACGGGGCGCGCCCCGGCGCCCCGCAATGCATCGACGACGCGGCGAGCGGCCTTGACGGTGTCGACGCGGCCGGCGTGCGCGACGACCAGGATGTTCCGCTCGTTCATCGTCCTCCTGCCAACGCGTTGATGCGATCCAACCATTCTGTCGGATTGGTGCCGCGCCCCGGCGCGAGATGCACCAGATACTCCGCGTTGCCGTGCGTTCCCAGGATCGGGGAGGGAAGGATGCCGAGCATGCCCAGACCGACGTCCCACGCGCTCCAGACCGTGCGGGCGACGACGTCGGCGCGCGTCGCCGCGTCGGTAACCAGTCCTCCGCGCACCGCGGTGCGTCCCACCTCGAACTGCGGCTTCACCAGGAGCACGATGTCAGGTTCTCCGGGGGCAGCAGCCGCCACCGCCGCGACGGCGGGAAGGATCAGTTCCAAGGAGATGAAGGAGAGATCGCCGACGATGAGGTCGGGGGCGACGGGCTCGCCGGTGACGCCCGTCAGGTTCTCGGGAGTCATGTACCGGACGTTGTAGCCCTCGACCGAGACGACGCCGGGGTCCGCAACGATGGCCTCAGCCAGCTGGCCGTGACCGACGTCGACAGCGAGCACGCGGCGGGCGCCGCGCTCACGCAGCACCTGCGTGAAGCCGCCGGTCGATGCTCCCATGTCGAGAGCCAAGCGATCCGTGGCCACGATGCCGAACCCGTCGAGTGCGGCGATCAGCTTGTGCGCCGCGCGGCCGACATAGTGATCGGCACCCGCGACCGTGATCTCGGCGTCATCGGACACAGCCGTTGAGGCCTTCACGATCTGCCGACCGTTCACGCTGACGAGACCGTCGGAGATGAGGGTGGCGGCGTGGGTGCGCGAGCGGGCGATGCCTCGCGCGGCGAGGGCGGCGTCGAGTCGCGTCATCGGGGCGCCGGAGTCTCGCGCTGATCGAGCTTCGCGCCGCTGTCGAGGCGGCGGGACAGCTCGTCGTGCAGCGCGGAATACGCATCGGCACGCGCGGGCAGCGGTTGTCCTTCGATCAGACGCAGACGACTCCACAGGCCGTCGGTCGGCGCACTCGTCTCTTCACTCACGCTTCTACTGTACGCGGCGCCTCGGACAGCCGACGGCGCCACGTCGACGCCATCGCAGCGGCGCGGGTCAGGGGCGGTGGAACGGGTCGTCGTAGAGACGCTCCGGCACGCGCAGGACGAAGACGGGAGTTCCTGATGCCCAGATCGCGGCAGCGCCGGCACGGAGCAGATCGATCTGCGATCCGGAGTCCGCGACGATCTCGACATCCGCTCCGGTGACGCGCACGGCCGCCCCGTTCACCGAGAAGACGCCGTCCTTCTCGACAGCCTCGGGGTAGGGAAGGTGAAGATCGCGCAGGTCGGCGAGGATGTAGGTGGGACGCGAGCCCTCGGGTGCCGCCAGCACGTGCTTCGGCCGATCGATCCCCGTCAGCACGAGCGCGGAGTCGATGCCGACTCGGCAGGCACCCATGATGTCGGTGTCGAGCCGGTCGCCGATGAACAACGCCTTGGTCGCGCCGAAGCGGGCCAATGCCTCTTCGAAGATCGGAGCCTCTGGCTTTCCGGCGACGGTCGCCAGACGACCGATCGCCGTGTGCACAGCGGACACGAGCGTGCCGTTGCCGGGCGCCACTCCCCGCTCCCGGGGAATGGTCCAGTCGGTGTTCGTGGCGATCCAGGGGATGCCGCCTTCGTCCTCCGGCAGCTTCAGGGCGAACGCGGCCTCAGCGAGATCGGTCCACGCCACCTCGGGAGCGAACCCCTGCACGACCGCGCTCGGCGCATCCTCCGCGCTGCGGGTGACCGTGTAGCCGGCCTTCTCGACCTCGTCGACCAGCCCGTCTCCGCCGACGACCAGAATCGTGGCGGGAGCGGGGAGAATACCCGTCAAGAGGCGCATCGCCGCCTGCGGACTGGTGACGACGTCGGATGCAGCGACCTCGAGACCGAGACTGCTCAGGTGCGCAGCGACCGATGCATCGGTCCGCGCCGCGTTGTTGGTGATGTATCCGAGTCGGGCGGACTTGCCTGCCTCATTCAGGCTGTCCACCGCGAAGGGGAGAGCTCCCGGGCCGGCGTAGACCACCCCGTCCAGGTCCGCGAGGACCGTGTCCACCCCGGCGAGGGGCGTGGACGGCGTGGAAGAGGTGGGACGGGCCCGGGAGAACAGCCCCATTACGCGTTCCGCTCCTCGGTCTCGGAGTCGGAGTCATCAGCAGCGTCGGAGTCGTCAGCAGCGTCAGCAGCGTCGTCGGTCTCGCCCAGGAGCTCGCGCACCTCGTCCTCGACCGTCGGCTCTGCGTCTGGTTCTGCTTCTGCTTCGTCTTCGTCTGCGGACTCGCTCGCGTCCTCGTCCTCGTCCTCGTCCTCGTCCTCGTCCTCGTCGGAAGAGTCGGATGCTACGGCGGACTCGTCGTCTGCGGGCTCGTCATCGAGGAACTCGTCTTCGATCAGACCGTCTTCGACGATGAGCTCCTCGTCACCGGCTTCGTCGACGCCGAGCGCCTCAGCAGCGACCTCCGCGCGATGCGCCCAGAAGGCAGCCTCGTCGTCGCGTCCAAGGTCTTCGAGGACGGCGGCGCGCGCTGCGAAGAGCGCGGGGCTCCACTCGAAGGCGCGGTCGGGGTCGAGCTCGGGGATCTCGAGCTCGCCGAGCGCGAGCTCCAGGTCGCCCTGGTCGAGGCGCGCTCCGGACATCGCGATCGCGAGAGCGACACGAACAGGGGTGGGCAGCGCGGAGCGATCGATCGCGCGACCGGTCTCGAGTGCGCGATCGGGGCGACCGATGCCGCGCTCGCTGTCCACCATGAGGGCGATCTGGTCGTCCTTGCCGGAGATGCGACGGTACGTGCGCAGCTCACGCAGAGCGAGAGCGAAGTCCTCGTTCGCGTAGGCCGTGATGCCGAGCGTCTCGCGGACGATGGCGATACGACCGGCGCGACGCGACGCGGCCAGCGCGTGCTCGTGAGCGAGCGCCGGGTCCTCGTCGATCAGACGCGAAGCCATGGCGAGGTGCTGAGCCACGACCTCGGCATTCTCCTTGCTCAGCGTCTTGAGCTCATTGCGAGCGGACGTGTGCAGGTCGCGCGCGGTGACGTCCTCAGGGATGAGCGGGTCGTTCGAGCGCGGGCGCTCGTTGGCCGCCTGCACCGGACGCTCACGGCCGGCTCCCCCGCGCTGCGGGAAGGAACGCGCGCGGTCGCGGTCGCCGCCCTCACGACGAGGTGCGGAATCGCGGTTGTAGCCGCCACCTTCACGACGAGGCGCGGAGTCGCGGTTGTAACCACCGGAGCGGTTGTCGTCACGACGGGGCGCAGAGTCACGGTTGTAGCCGCCACCCTCGCGACGAGGCGCGGAATCACGGTTGTAGCCGCCACCCTCGCGGCGCGGAGCAGAGTCACGGTTGAAGCCACCGCCGGAACGGTTGTCGTCACGACGCGGTGCCGAGTCACGGTTGTAGCCACCGCCCTCGCGACGAGGCGCGGAATCACGGTTGTAGCCGCCAGCCTCGCGGCGCGGAGCAGAGTCACGGTTGAAGCCACCGCCGGAGCGGTTGTCGTCTCGACGCGGTGCGGAGTCGCGGTTGTAGCCGCCACCCTCGCGGCGCGGTGCCGAGTCACGGTTGTACCCGCCACCCTCGCGGCGCGGAGCGGAGTCACGGTTGTACCCGCCACCCTCGCGGCGCGGAGCGGAGTCACGGTTGTAGCCGCCCTCACGACGAGGTGCAGAGTCACGGTTGTAGCCGCCCTCACGACGAGGTGCAGAGTCACGGTTGTAGCCGCCCTCACGACGAGGTGCAGAGTCACGGTTGTAGCCACCACCATCACGACGAGGCGCGGAGTCACGGGTGTAGCCGCCCTCACGACGAGGTGCAGAGTCACGGTTGTAGCCGCCCTCGCGACGAGGTGCGGAGTCGCGGTTGTAACCACCGCCGGAGCGGTTATCGTCGCGACGCGGCGCAGAGTCACGGTTGTAACCACCACCGGACCGGTTGTCATCACGGCGCGGTGCCGAGTCGCGGTTGTAGCCGCCGGAACGGTTGTCATCACGACGCGGAGCGGAGTCACGGTTGTAGCCGCCACCCTCTCGACGGGGCGCGGAGTCGCGGTTGTAGCCGCCAGAGCGGTTGTCATCACGACGCGGAGCGGAGTCACGGTTGTAACCACCACCGGAGCGGTTGTCGTCGCGACGAGGCGCGGAGTCACGGTTGTAACCACCACCGGAGCGGTTGTCGTCGCGACGAGGCGCGGAGTCACGGTTGTAACCACCACCGGAGCGGTTGTCGTCACGACGCGGCGCGGAATCGCGGTTGTACCCGCCACCCTCGCGACGGGGAGCCGAGTCACGGCTATAACCGCCGGAACGATTGTCACCGTCACGACGGGGCGCGGAATCACGGTTGTACCCGCCGCCCTCACGGCGCGGGGCGCCGTCACGGTTTGATGCGGGACGACCACCGGAGGGGCGCTGACCGCGCGATCCACTGTCGTCGTTGCGACGCGGACGGCGCTCTTCCTCTTCCGGCATGATGCTCCCTGTTGTATTTCGTGTAAACGCAAAATGGCCACCCATCGATGGGTGGCCATTTGCTTAAAAGAAGTCCGGCGGTGTCCTACTCTCCCACAGGGTCCCCCCTGCAGTACCATCGGCGCTGTGAGGCTTAGCTTCCGGGTTCGGAATGTAACCGGGCGTTTCCCTCACGCTATGGCCGCCGAAACACTATTGATGTTTCAATCAAACACATAACAAAGTCATTGTTGTTATGCGGTTCTCGACCGTACATCGAGAACCACTCAGTGGACGCGTAGCACCAACAAACGGTGTGTTATCAAGTCATCGGCTTATTAGTACCAGTCAGCTGCATGCATTACTGCACTTCCACATCTGGCCTATCAACCCAGTAGTCTGGCTGGGAGCCTCTCACCCGAAGGTATGGAAATCTCATCTTGAGGCCGGCTTCCCGCTTAGATGCTTTCAGCGGTTATCCATCCCGAACGTAGCTAATCAGCGGTGCTCCTGGCGGAACAACTGACACACCAGAGGTTCGTCCAACCCGGTCCTCTCGTACTAGGGTCAGATCCTCTCAAATTTCCTACGCGCGCAGCGGATAGGGACCGAACTGTCTCACGACGTTCTAAACCCAGCTCGCGTACCGCTTTAATGGGCGAACAGCCCAACCCTTGGGACCTACTCCAGCCCCAGGATGCGACGAGCCGACATCGAGGTGCCAAACCATGCCGTCGATATGGACTCTTGGGCAAGATCAGCCTGTTATCCCCGAGGTACCTTTTATCCGTTGAGCGACAGCGCTTCCACAAGCCACTGCCGGATCACTAGTCCCGACTTTCGTCCCTGCTCGACCTGTCAGTCTCACAGTCAAGCTCCCTTGTGCACTTACACTCGACACCTGATTGCCAACCAGGTTGAGGGAACCTTTGGGCGCCTCCGTTACTTTTTGGGAGGCAACCGCCCCAGTTAAACTACCCACCAGGCACTGTCCCTGAACCGGATTACGGTTCGAAGTTAGATATCCAGAGTGACCAGAGTGGTATTTCAACAATGACTCCACATGAACTGGCGTCCATGCTTCAAAGTCTCCCACCTATCCTACACAAGCCACACCGAACACCAATACCAAGCTGTAGTAAAGGTCACGGGGTCTTTCCGTCCTGCTGCGCGTAACGAGCATCTTTACTCGTAATGCAATTTCGCCGAGTTCGCGGTTGAGACAGTTGGGAAGTCGTTACGCCATTCGTGCAGGTCGGAACTTACCCGACAAGGAATTTCGCTACCTTAGGATGGTTATAGTTACCACCGCCGTTTACTGGGGCTTAAATTCTCAGCTTCGCCTTGCGGCTAACCGGTCCTCTTAACCTTCCAGCACCGGGCAGGCGTCAGTCCGTATACATCGTCTTGCGACTTGGCACGGACCTGTGTTTTTAGTAAACAGTCGCTACCCACTAGTCTCTGCGGCCTCCAAACGCTTTCGGGAGTAAATCCCTATACGCCGAAGGCCCCCCTTCTCCCGAAGTTACGGGGGCATTTTGCCGAGTTCCTTAACCACGATTCTCTCGATCTCCTTGGTATTCTCTACCTGACCACCTGAGTCGGTTTGGGGTACGGGCGGCTAGAACCTCGCGTCGATGCTTTTCTTGGCAGCATAGGATCACCCACTTTTTATCCGCATCGTGTCTCAGCCTATGTGAGAGACGGATTTGCCTATCTCTCGGCCTACGCACTTGCACCAGGACAACCATCGCCTGGCTTGGGCTACCTTCCTGCGTCACACCTGTTAATACGCTAACCGCACCAGAATGGGGTCGTGCGCTAGGCCCAGAGCGTCACCCCGAAGGGATCAGTCACTGGGATTCAGACACTTAGCACTACTGGATTAGCTTGGGCGGTTCTTCGCCGGTACGGGAATATCAACCCGTTGTCCATCGACTACGCCTGTCGGCCTCGCCTTAGGTCCCGACTTACCCAGGGAAGATTAGCTTGACCCTGGAACCCTTGGTCTTTCGGAGGACGTGTTTCTCACACGTCATTCGCTACTCATGCCTGCATTCTCACTCGTGTGGCCTCCACGGCTGGTTTACACCGCCGCTTCGCTGGCCACACGACGCTCTCCTACCCATCAATACGGCTGGACCACGAAGGCCTACCAAAAATATCAATGCCACAACTTCGGTGGCGTGCTTGAGCCCCGTTACATTGTCGGCGCGGAATCACTTGACCAGTGAGCTATTACGCACTCTTTCAAGGGTGGCTGCTTCTAAGCCAACCTCCTGGTTGTCAAAGCAACTCCACATCCTTTCCCACTTAGCACGCGCTTTGGGACCTTAGTTGGTGGTCTGGGTTGTTTCCCTCTCGACTATGAAGCTTATCCCCCACAGTCTCACTGCTGCGCTCTCACTTACCGGCATTCGGAGTTTGGCTGACGTCAGTAACCTTGTAGGGCCCATCGGCCATCCAGTAGCTCTACCTCCGGCAAGAAACACGCAACGCTGCACCTAAATGCATTTCGGAGAGAACCAGCTATCACGAAGTTTGATTGGCCTTTCACCCCTATCCACAGCTCATCCCCTCAGTTTTCAACCTAAGTGGGTTCGGTCCTCCACGACGTCTTACCGTCGCTTCAACCTGGCCATGGATAGATCACTTCGCTTCGGGTCTAGGACATGCGACTGAATCGCCCTATTCAGACTCGCTTTCGCTACGGCTACCCCACACGGGTTAACCTCGCCACATATCGCTAACTCGCAGGCTCATTCTTCAAAAGGCACGCTGTCACCCCTACTAAGGAGGCTCCAACGGTTTGTAAGCAAACGGTTTCAGGTACTATTTCACTCCCCTCCCGGGGTACTTTTCACCTTTCCCTCACGGTACTTGTCCGCTATCGGTCATCTGGGAGTATTTAGGCTTATCAGGTGGTCCTGACAGATTCACACGGGATTTCACGGGCCCCGTGCTACTTGGGATACTCTTCGCGCCAAGAGAGGCATTTCGACTACGGGGTTGGCACCCTCTATGACCGGCCTTTCAAGACCGTTCGTCTATACCTTCTTGTAACGCCGCCATCTCGGCAGAGATGACTGAAAAGTCCCACAACCCCCAACGTGCAACGCCTGCCGGCTATCACACACGCTAGGTTTAGCCTGTTCCGGTTTCGCTCGCCACTACTAACGGAATCGCGGTTGCTTTCTCTTCCTGTGGGTACTGAGATGTTTCACTTCCCCACGTTCCCTCTACCCGCCCTATATATTCAGGCGGGAGTCACTAGGTCGGCACGCCGCCCAGCGGGGTTTCCCCATTCGGACACCCTCGGATCAAAACTTGCTTATCAGTTCCCCGAGGCTTATCGCAGATTGCTACGTCCTTCTTCGGCTCCAGATGCCAAGGCATCCACCGTTTGCTCTTAAAGACTTGAAATCACATGAGTTTGAATCAGAATCGACACCAGACCCCGAAAGGTCCGGCATGAAATTGACTAATGATCTTTAAGATCATCTTGTGCAACAACCCGAAGGCTGTTGCAAGATGCTCGCGTCCACTGTGTAGTTCTCAAAGTACGGGCGGTACCCCCATCCACAACCCCCCAAAAGAGGAAACAGAAAGAGGTCCAGAGGTACAGACTCGAATCCCAAAGGATCCGCATCCGGTCCCTCAGGACCCAACAGCGTGCAGACACCGGTCCCCTCACCCAGAACCTTCCAACCGCCGAAGCAGCGTACTAGTTCCGAGATCAGATCTCGATGCCATGTCAAATGTTCCACCCATGAGCTCCCAGCGAAGAACGTATGCCTTCGATCTGGGTTCTGGACTCCGAAGAGTCAGATGCTCCTTAGAAAGGAGGTGATCCAGCCGCACCTTCCGGTACGGCTACCTTGTTACGACTTAGTCCTAATTACCGATCCCACCTTCGACGGCTCCCTCCACAAGGGTTAGGCCACCGGCTTCAGGTGTTACCGACTTTCATGACTTGACGGGCGGTGTGTACAAGACCCGGGAACGTATTCACCGCAGCGTTGCTGATCTGCGATTACTAGCGACTCCGACTTCATGAGGTCGAGTTGCAGACCTCAATCCGAACTGGGACCGGCTTTTTGGGATTCGCTCCACCTCGCGGTATTGCAGCCCTTTGTACCGGCCATTGTAGCATGCGTGAAGCCCAAGACATAAGGGGCATGATGATTTGACGTCATCCCCACCTTCCTCCGAGTTGACCCCGGCAGTATCCCATGAGTTCCCACCATTACGTGCTGGCAACATAGAACGAGGGTTGCGCTCGTTGCGGGACTTAACCCAACATCTCACGACACGAGCTGACGACAACCATGCACCACCTGTTTACGAGTGTCCAAAGAGTTGACCATTTCTGGCCCGTTCTCGTATATGTCAAGCCTTGGTAAGGTTCTTCGCGTTGCATCGAATTAATCCGCATGCTCCGCCGCTTGTGCGGGTCCCCGTCAATTCCTTTGAGTTTTAGCCTTGCGGCCGTACTCCCCAGGCGGGGAACTTAATGCGTTAGCTGCGTCACGGAATCCGTGGAATGGACCCCACAACTAGTTCCCAACGTTTACGGGGTGGACTACCAGGGTATCTAAGCCTGTTTGCTCCCCACCCTTTCGCTCCTCAGCGTCAGTTACGGCCCAGAGATCTGCCTTCGCCATCGGTGTTCCTCCTGATATCTGCGCATTCCACCGCTACACCAGGAATTCCAATCTCCCCTACCGCACTCTAGTCTGCCCGTACCCACTGCAGGCCGGAGGTTGAGCCTCCGGATTTCACAGCAGACGCGACAAACCGCCTACGAGCTCTTTACGCCCAATAATTCCGGATAACGCTTGCGCCCTACGTATTACCGCGGCTGCTGGCACGTAGTTAGCCGGCGCTTTTTCTGCAGGTACCGTCACTTTCGCTTCTTCCCTGCTAAAAGAGGTTTACAACCCGAAGGCCGTCATCCCTCACGCGGCGTTGCTGCATCAGGCTTGCGCCCATTGTGCAATATTCCCCACTGCTGCCTCCCGTAGGAGTCTGGGCCGTGTCTCAGTCCCAGTGTGGCCGGTCACCCTCTCAGGCCGGCTACCCGTCGACGCCTTGGTGAGCCATTACCTCACCAACAAGCTGATAGGCCGCGAGCCCATCCCCAACCGAAATTCTTTCCAGACGCAGACCATGCGGTCACGCCACATATCCAGTATTAGACGCCGTTTCCAGCGCTTATCCCAGAGTCAGGGGTAGGTTGCTCACGTGTTACTCACCCGTTCGCCACTGATCCCACAGAGCAAGCTCCGTGTTCACCGTTCGACTTGCATGTGTTAAGCACGCCGCCAGCGTTCATCCTGAGCCAGGATCAAACTCTCCGTAAAAAAGAAATGCATACCCCACCGGGAAAACGGTGACGCAGCGAGTTTGATGCTGACCAAAGAGACAAATTCATTGCTGACTTCATCCATTGCCAACCCCCCGGAAGGGATTGGTCTTTGATCCAAAGGAATTCTCAACTAGCCGAAGCTAGACGAGGATAATTTGGCATTTGACAAGTGCACGCTGTTGAGTTCTCAAGGATCGGATGCTCCCACGACCCAGTCATCACAACCAGGCCCGAAGGGCAACTTCTCTATCTTACCCACTCGGCCCCGCAAGTCAAATCGACGCGCCGACCGGATCTCAGATCCGAAGCGCAGTCTGGAAGACCGCAGAAGGAGTGGACCTCCCATTCTAGACGCAAGCGTCCGATCCCCTCAAGAGAGGATCTGAATCGGGAGTGGCTCTGCCACTTGAGGGGGGTGAAGCTCTCGGCTTCTCCGCTTCCCTGTGGGGCGAACAAGTAATAAGTTACGCGGATCCCGGGGTTCTGGCAAATCGGGGCGCACCCCCCGGGCGTGTCGTCACGGTACGAGACGAGGTTTTGCCGGATCAGCAACGATTTTCCGCCAGATCGCCGTCAGGAGTACGATCGCGGCATGCTCCCGCTCCCCACTCAGCGTCTGCATCCGCGCGATGCCGCACGTCTCGCCGAAGAGCACTTCGGACGGGACCTCACTCTCGCGTGGTGCGAGGATCTGCTCTCCGGAGAGGCGGTCGCCGGCGACACTCGTTACCCCGACATCGTCTGGATTCGCGGCGCTCTCGGGTGGCCCCCGTACTGGTCCCGCGTCTGGGGAGCACGGGCGCTCCTCCACATCGGCCCTCCCGCACGGCCGGACCTCGTCCTCCGCGCGACGGGTGACGACGCGTGGCGCTTGCGGGAGATGGCACTCAAGGTGATCGCGGCGCATCAGCTCCCCGATCCCGACGGTGTCGTCGACGCCCTGACCGATGATCCTGTCGAACGAGTACGGCGTCAGGCCTGGCGCGCGCTCGGTCGTCCTCGCGAGATGAGCGACCGGTGAACGCGGGCCGCCATCTCCTCTCCCGTGTGTGGACGGAACTGGGTGCGGATCCCCGACTGATCCGGGATGTCCATGCCGCGAGCATCCCAGTCCCCCTCCCCTCCCGGCTCTCCACCGGTGACCTGGCCTGGGCCAGCGTGGCGGCAGTCGTCTGTGCGGCGCAGGGAGATGCCGCCACGCTGGACCCTCATCGCATCGCCGCCGCATACCGGAGCGACCGCTTCCTCACGATCGACGGCACCGCTCCCCCGGTGTGGTCGCCTTTCTCCGGGTTCTGGCGCACCGTCGACGGGTGGGTGCGCACACATGGCAACTATGCGCATCACGCCGCCGGACTCCGCTCCGCCCTCCTGCTCGACACGACAGCCGGCGCAGATCAGGTTCGCGACGCCCTCGCCGTTCGTCCGTCGAGCGTTGCTGTCGCCGCGATCACCGCAGCCGGTGGTCTCGCCGTCCCTGTGCTCCTCGAAGATCCCGACGTCGATGCGATGCTGCGCTCCCGTCCTCTCCTCGACGTCCGCAGGATCGACAGCCCGACCGCTCCCCCACGCCGAGCGGCCGCATCGACGGGTCGCCCCCTCGACGGCATCCGCGTGCTGGATCTCACGCGCGTCATCGCCGGCCCCGTGTGCACCCGCACACTGGCCGTGCTCGGAGCCGACGTGCTGCGCATCGACCCGCCTCACCTGCCCGAGCCAGGGTGGCAGCACTTCGATACCGGGCACGGCAAGCGCACGGCGCTCCTGGATGCACGCTCCGCGCACATGCACGACCTGCTCTCGGCTGCGGATGTCGTCGTGCTCGGTTATCGGCCGGACGCACTCGATCGCCTCGGCCTCGCGCCGGGCGATCTGACCGAGAGGTACCCCGGGTTGCTGGTCGCGCGGCTGAGCGCCTGGGGGGCCGAGCATCCCCGGCGCGCCGGATTCGACAGCCTGGTGCAGGCGGAGTCGGGGATCGCGTGGATCGAGTCCCCCGACGGAGACCGCCCTGGCGCGCTGCCCGCTCAGGCCCTGGATCACAGCGCCGGTTATCTGCTCGCCGCCGCCGTCATCACGCTGATCCGGCGCCGTGCCGAGGAAGGCGGATCATGGCAGGTGCAGACCTCGCTGCGACGCGTCGCCGCCGAGCTGCTGGGGATGCCCCGCCGGCCGGAGCCCGCAGCGGAGGTTCCGTTCGACCCCGCGCACCACGTCGCCCACTTCGACGTGGCCGGGCAGACACTCGTCACCGCTGCGCCGGCGATACCGGGCTTCGACTTCGCCGCCCCGCGACCGTGGGGCGAGGATCAGCCGCGCTGGTGAGGTCGCGATGACAGCGACAGGGTCACACACAGCACCAGCGTGATCGCTCCCCACAGCGCGCACGCCGGAGGAAGCACCCGGTACGCGAGATGCTGCAGCGTGAACACTTCGGTGAGCGGACCGTACAGTGCGAGGCCGAGGAGCCAGGCCGCGACGAGGATCACCGGAAGAGACACCCACCACGCGACGCGTACCGCGTTCGGCACGCGCTGCACGGTGCCGGGGCGCGGGACACTGCGCCGCACGCGCAGCAGCGCCCAGAGGCCGATGCCGGCGAGGCCCAGGACACTGGATCCGTACTGCAGCCACTTGTAGCCGAGCAGCGGTCCCCACATCTCACCCAGCGCGGGGAAGAGGTCCACGCCCCAGCGCCCCTCATGCGTGAAGTAGTCCCACAGGATGTGTGACAGCACGCCGAGGATCAGCGACACCGCCAACAGCACCGGGAACGCACGCCTCTGTCCTACGCCGACCGCGCGCCCCGCCGCCACGAGGCCGGAGTCGCGCCAGTCCGCGGGCAGACGTCGGGCGAGCCAGAGCGGCGTGAGCTCGGGAACGGCAGGGCGCAGCACCACGCGCCAGACCAGGAAGAGCACGAATGCCAGCAACGCGGTCCACACCACGTTGCCCGGGGTGTGGGTGAACGTGTAGTTCAGACCCACTCCCCGGAGGAACAGCGGAAGGTCCGGCGTCATCGCGCCGATCGCGATCGCCGCCGGCACCAGAGGCGTGCGGATGAACGGCAACGCGACGATCGCATGACTCGGGGTGAACGGCATCCGCTCTCCTCAGGGGTCGTCGCGCCGCAGCGCGAGGGAACAGCGAGGTGGAAAGCGCCTTCTCAGGCGAGGAAGACACCGGCAAGTGTCTTCTTGCCGCGACGCAGCACGGAGACACCGCCCGGAAGGCTTCCCTGCACCGTGGCCGCCTCGTCCTCGACACGCACGCCGTCGAGCGAGACACCGCCCTGGGCGATCGCGCGCCGCGCCTCCGAGAGGCTCGACACGAGCGTGGTCGCGACCAGCGCCTCGACCACGGGCGTCCCCGCCTCGACGGTGGCGTTCGGCAGTTCCTCGAGCGCCGTGCGCAGCGTGGCCGCATCGAGCGCGGTCAGATCTCCCTGACCGAACAGCGCCTCGGATGCCGCGATCACCGCGGCCGTCGCGTCGACGCCATGCGCCGTGACGCACACCTCGAGCGCGAGACGCTTCTGCGCCGCACGACGGAACGGCTCGGACTCGACCAGCGCCGCGTACTCCTCGATCTCGGCGCGGGTGAGGAACGTGAAGACCTTGAGCCGGTCGATCACATCGGCATCCGTGGTGCTCAGCCAGAACTGGTACATGCGGTACGGGCTGCACATCTCGGCGTCGAGCCAGATCGCGTTGCCCTCGCTCTTGCCGAACTTGGTGCCGTCGCTGTTCGTGATCAGCGGTGTGCCGATCGCGTGCGCCGAGACTCCCTCGGCACGACGGATGAGGTCGGTGCCGCTGGTGAGGTTGCCCCACTGATCGGAGCCACCGGTCTGGAGCACGCAGTCGTACTGGCGGTACAGCTCGAGGAAGTCCATGCCCTGCAGGATCTGGTAGCTGAACTCGGTGTAGCTGATGCCCTCGTCGGAGTTCAGCCGCGCAGCGACCGCATCCTTCTTGAGCATCGTGCCGACACGGTAGTGCTTGCCGATCTCGCGCAGGAAGTCGATCGCCGACATCGGCGCCGTCCAGTCGAGGTTGTTCACGATCCGCGCGGCATTGTCGCCGTCGAAGCTCAGGTAGCGCTCGACCTGCGCGCGCAGACGGCCGACCCACTCCTCCACGGTCTCACGCGTGTTCAGCGTGCGTTCGGCGGTCGGGCGCGGATCTCCGATGAGCCCGGTCGAGCCGCCGACCAGGCCGAGGGGCTTGTGTCCGGCGAGCTGGATGCGACGCAGCGTCAACAGCTGGACGAGGTTGCCCAGGTGCAGGCTCGGCGCCGTCGGATCGAACCCGCAGTAATACGTGATGGGGTCTCCCGCGAGCAGGGCGCGCAGCGCCTCCTGGTCGGTGGACACGTGGACGAGCCCGCGCCACAGCAGTTCGTCCCACACGTTCTCGAACGTGGGATCGATCGCCGGTGCAGCGGTCGTCAGAGCGGTTTCAGACACGCGCTCCAGGCTATCAGCGCACAGCGCCTCAGCTGTGCGCCGACCACCAGACGAGGAAGGCGGCGCCGAGCGCGATCACCCAGCTGACCAGGCTGCCGACGAGGAAGTACTCGGCACGAGCTCCCGTCTCGCCGTCGCGCGAGATCTCCGGGAACCGGACGATTCCCTTCGCCGCGAGCATCGCAGCGAGGATCGGGTAGGCCGCGGCGAGCGTGAGGATGAGCACGAGCATCCGCTCGAGCGGACCGATCAGGCGTCCGCCCTTGAATCCGGCGCGGGGATCGGGGACCGTCGCCGCCGGTTCCGCGATGTGCGCGACCAGCGCCGGCGTCTCCGCTTCTGCCTCGACCGAGTCGGTCACGGCAGCGGTCGGCGTTGCCGCTTCTTCGCGTGCCGAGTCCATCGGCCGCCAGGTGTGCTCGCCGTCGAGCGCCGCACGCACCACGAGATTCGCGGACTCGAGGAGGAAGGCGGCGAGCCCGAGCACCAGCATCGCGAGATCGAACGAGACCTCGCCGAACGGGGAGCGCAGGTGCCAGATCTGGCCGATCAGGCCGGCATCCGCCCTCTCGCCTGTCCAGATCACCGCTCCGACGACCACGAGCGCCAGGAGCACAGCCGGCCAGAAGCCCGCCGGGGATGGACGGTCGTCCGGCATGCACCAGACCCAGACCGCGCCCGCGACCAGCGCCGCGATCATCGGGAGCAGCGCATCGCTCACGCTGCCGAGGAGCAGGAGCAGTACGGCGGTGGCCAGGTAGCCGATCCAGCGGATCGGAGCGAACTGACGCACCAGATCGGCCGCGCCGATCGCGAGCAGGATGAATCCGGCGATGATCATGACGTCTCCCCCCGCAGCGCGGCCAGTCCCTCGATCAGCGCCGCAGCACCCGCACTGCGCAGGGACTTCGAGACGCTCGGCTGCGTGATTCCCTCCTGCTCGGCGAGCTCGCGCTGGGAGGCGCCGATCAGACGCCCGTAGGTGAGCCGCCGCTCGCGTTCGTTCATCGCGCCGACCAGCTCGTCGCGCACGAGCAGATAGGCGTTGGATGCTCCGATCGTGCTGCTCATGACCTCATCCTGCCCGGGAGCTCCGACAATCCACGAGCGGGTCCGCGGCACGGCACGGGGTTCGCGCGCATGCACGGTCTCGATCGCCTCGCGCGCCGCCCACCAGCCCGGCCCGTCCGTCAGCGCGCCGTGCGTTGAGTCGACAGCGCGGATGGCGCCGACGCCGAGCCCGAACCGGAAGGCGATCCCGTCCGGCAGCGCCAGTTGGATCATGAGCAGGCCGGTCATGGCGTCCTCGAGGTTCCGGTAGACCCCCTGCTGCTCGTCTCCGACCGTCGGGGTGAGCGGTTGCGACGCCAGCGGGGTGTCACGCTCGGCGCGGGCGATCGTGTCATCCAGCACGCGCTGCGCGGCGACACGATCGTCGAGCTTGCGGGAGCCCACGATGTCGGCGATCACGGCGATGACCATGACATAACCGTATCACGACTACTTCTGGATTAATGCCTCATTTGGCTATAGTCTGTGATCATGCCTGAATCGCACATCATCCCCTGGTCCGATGGCACGTGGACCCATGCCCCGCAGCACACCCTCGAGACCGCGGACGCGCACCTCGACGTCACCGCCGTCGAAGGCAGCGACGCCTGGCGGCACACCGCCTACGGTTTCGTGCACGACACCGAGCACGCCCTCCTCGCCCCGCTCGCGGTCGGCGAGGCGATCGACGTGTCGTTCCGAGCCCCGTGGGACGGCCAGTTCGACCAGGCGGGCGTCTTCATCCGCATCGACGACGAGCACTGGGTCAAGACCGGAGTCGAGTTCGCCGACGGTCACCTCGGGCTCGGTGCCGTGGTCACCGACATCCGCTCGGACTGGTCGGTCGGATACGTCGACGACTGGCTCGAGAGCGAGATCACGGTGCGGGTCAGCCGTTGGACCGATGCGCTGATCATCCGCGCGAAGGCGGACGACGGCCCGTGGCGTCTGGTGCGCGTCGCCCCCTTCGACGGCGAGGCGGATGCCGCTGCAGGACCGTTCCTGGCGGCACCGATGCGCGCCGACCTCACCGTGCGGTTCACGCGGTGGGAGCGTTCGGCCGCCGACGTCGACCTGCACTGACGACGGGTTCACACCCCGCGCCCGGTTCACGCGCTGCGAACGGTTCCCGAGGAACCCCGCAGCCCGTGAACCGGCCGCGAACCGGTGACTACAGTCCGAGTGCGTGAGCCGCGGCCTGAGCGCGGGCCACGAGCTCGGCGCGCTGCTCGGCGACGCGCACGGGGGCGGTTCCGCCGGCACCGGTGCGAGACGCGACGGATCCCTCGATCGTCAGCACCTCGCGCACCTCGGGCACCAGATGCGGTGACACCGAGAGCAGCAGCTCGTCGGAGGCGTCCTCCAGCCCGATCCCCTGCTCTTCACAGGCCCGCACGAGCGCGCCGGAGATCTCGTGCGCATCGCGGAACGGCACGCGCTGCTTCACGAGCCACTCCGCGACATCCGTCGCGAGCGAGAAGCCCTGCGGGGCGAGCTCGGCCATCCGCGCGGTGTCGAAGCGCAGCGTGGCGATCATCCCGGCGAACGCAGGGAGCACCACCTCGAGGGTCTGCACCGAGTCGAAGACGGGCTCCTTGTCCTCCTGCAGATCGCGGTTGTACGCGAGCGGCAATCCCTTGAGCGTGGCCAGCAGGCCGGACAGGTTTCCGATGAGACGGCCGGACTTGCCGCGAGCGAGCTCGGCGATGTCGGGGTTCTTCTTCTGCGGCATGATGCTCGAACCGGTCGAGTAGCCGTCGTCGAGGGTGACGAAGCCGAACTCCCGCGTGTTCCAGAGGATGATCTCCTCCGACAGACGCGACAGGTCGATGCCGGTCATCGCCGTGATGAACGCGAACTCCGCCACCACGTCGCGAGCCGAGGTGCCGTCGAGCGAGTTCTCGGCCGGACGGTCGAGGCCGAGCTCCGTCGCCACGAGCGCGGGGTCGAGACCCAGTGTCGAGCCCGCCAGTGCTCCCCCGCCATACGGCGAGACGCCGGCACGACGCCGCCAGTCGACGAGGCGCTCGAGCTCACGCACCAGCGGCCAGCCGTGCGCCTGCAGGTGGTGCGCGAGCAGGACCGGCTGCGCGTGCTGCAGGTGCGTGCGCCCTGGCAGGATCGCGGCGGGGTGCGCTTCGGCCTGTGCCACGAGCGCGTCGATCACCCGCAGGATGTCGCGGGCGAGCACCCGCGCGTGGTCGATCAGGTACATGCGCACCAGGGTCGCGATCTGGTCGTTCCGGCTGCGGCCGGCGCGCAGGCGTCCGCCCAGCTCGGGTCCGAGTTCGACGATGAGCGCCTGCTCCAGCGCGCCGTGCACGTCCTCATCGGTCGGCGCGGGCAGCAGGGTGCCGTCGGCGACCTTGCGGGCCACGGCATCCAAGCCCTCGTGCATGCGTGCGGCCTCGTCCGGTTCCAGGTAGCCCGCGGCGGCCAGCGCCGTCGCGTGGGCGTGGGAGCCCGCGATGTCATAGGGAGCGAGGATCCAGTCGAAGTGCGTGGAACGGCTGAGCTCCACCAGCTCCGGTGAGGGACCCGTGGCGAACCGGGCACCCCAGAGCGCGCCCTCGTTGGTGCCTTCGTGCGTGGCGTCGGTCATCAGTCGTCCTTCTTGCCGAGCAGCCAGACCAGCAGTGCCTTCTGGGCGTGCAGACGGTTCTCCGCCTCATCCCAGACCACGCTCTGCGGGCCGTCGATCACGCTGGAGTCCACCTCGTACCCGCGATCGGCGGGGAGGCAGTGGATGAAGATGGCTTCGGAGTCGGCCAGCGCCATGGTCTCCGGGGTGACCTTGTAGGAGCCGAGGTCGCGGATCCGCGCGAGCTTCTCCTCCTCCTTGCCCATCGACACCCAGGTGTCCGTGACGATGACGTCGGCGCCTGCCGCCGCCTCGACCGGGTCGGTGTAGAGCGTGATCGAGCCACCGGTCTCCGCGGCGCGGCGGTCGGCATCCTCGATCACGTCGGCGCGCGGGGCGTAGTCGTCCGGCGAGGCGATCCGCACGTGCATGCCGGCGGTGACACCGGCGAGAGCGTAGGAGTGCGCCATGTTGCTCTGCCCATCACCCAGGAAGGTGAGGGTGAGACCCTTCAGCTCGCCCTTGTGCTCGCGGATCGTGAGCAGATCGGCCAGCAGCTGGCAGGGGTGGAAGTCGTCGGAGAGGGCGTTGACGACCGGCACCCTGGTGCCGCGGGCCATCTCCTCCAGTCCCGACTGCGCGTAGGTGCGCCACACGATCGCCGCGACCTGGCGTTCGAGCACGCGCGCGGTGTCCGAGGGGGTCTCCTTGCCGCCGAGCTGGCTGTTCGCGGTCGAGATGATCAGCGGCGAGCCGCCCAGGTCGGCGATGCCGACCGCGAACGAGACGCGGGTGCGTGTAGAGGACTTGTCGAAGATGACCGCGACGGTCTGCGGACCGGCGAGGCTCTTGTCGGCCCAGCGGTCCTTCTTCAGCTCCAGCGCGAGCTCGATGATCTCCGCCTGCTCGGCGGGAGTCAGGTCGTCGTCACGCAGCAGGTGGCGGGTCATGCGGATACCTTTCCGGGGAGGGATGCCTGGACGTCGGCGAGCACGGCCGTGAACAGCTCACGGAACTCGTTCAGCTCGGCGTCGCCGATGGTGAGGGCCGGAGCGATGCGCACGGTCTCGGGGTTGGCGGCATTCACGATCAGACCGCGCTCCTGTGCCGCAGCGACGACCTCGCCGGCGACCGGCTCGGACAGTGCCACGCCGATCAGCAGTCCGCGACCGCGCACCGCGGTGATGAGCGGAGAGCCGATGCCGAGGATGATGTCGCGCAGCTCGATGCCCCGCTTCGCGGCGTTCTCGACCAGTCCGGCATCCTCGATCTCGCCGAGGACCGCATCCGCGACGGCTGTCGCCAGCGGGTTGCCACCGAAGGTGGAACCGTGAGATCCCGGCGTGAACAGCGCACTCGCCGACCCGTAGGTCACCAGCGCACCGATCGGGAAGCCGCCGCCGATGCCCTTGGCGAGCGTGATCGCGTCCGGCGTGATCCCCTCGTGGCTGAATCCGAACCAGGCGCCGGTACGACCGGCTCCGGTCTGGATCTCGTCCACGATCAGGAGCGCGCCGTGCTTCAGCGTCAGCGAACGCGCGGCCGCGAGATATCCCTCCGGCAGTTCGACCACTCCGGCCTCACCCTGGATGGGCTCGACGATCACGGCAGCCACCCGGTCGTCGATCGCGGCCTCGAGGGCTTCGATCGTCGCCGGGATGTGCTCGACGCCACCGGGCATGGGCTCGAAGGGGGCGCGCATCGACTCCTTCGCCGTGAGGGCGAGGGACCCCATCGTGCGTCCGTGGAAGCCGTTCTCCAGCGCGAGGATGCGCGGGCGTTCGGTGCCGCCGTGCAGACGGGCCAGCTTGAACGCGGCCTCGTTGGCCTCGGCACCGGAGTTCGAGAAGAACACGCGGCCGTCGATGCCGGCGCCGGCGAGACGCTTGAGCCGCGCGGCCAACGCGAGCTGCGACGGCGTCGCGAAGTAGTTCGAGACGTGCGCGAGAGTCGCCGCCTGCCGGGACACGGCCTCCACGAACACCGGGTGCGCGTGACCGAGCGAGGTCACCGCGATCCCGGCGAGGAAGTCGAGGTGGCGTCGTCCGTCCGAGTCCCAGAGGTAGGAGCCTTCGCCGCGCGTGAGCAGCGCGAGGCGCGGCCCCGCGTTGAGCACCAGATCGCGGTCTGCGTCGTCCTGCCAGATGGTCATCCTGCCACCACTTCCGTTCCGATTCCTTTGTTGGTGAAGAGTTCGACGAGCACCGAGTGGGGCACCCGCCCGTCGATGATCGCGGCGGCGTCCACGCCGTTCTCGACCGCCTCGAGGCATGCGCGCATCTTCGGGATCATGCCCGACTCGAGGCTGGGCAGCATCTCGATGAGTGCCGTGGAGGTGAGGTGCGAGACGAGTGAGTCCCGGTTGGGCCAGTCGGCGTAGAGACCGGGCACGTCCGTGAGGATCACGAGCTTGCGGGCGTCGAGTGCGACCGCGAGGGCGGAGGCAGCGGCATCCGCATTCACGTTGAGCGAGTGCCCCGGGTGGTCGAGATCCGGCGCGATGCTGGAGACGACGGGGATGCGGCCGGCGGCCAGGTGGTCGAGGACCGGGGTGGGGTCCACCTCCACGACATCGCCGACGCGGCCGAGGTCGACCTCTTCCCCGTCGATCATGACGCCCCGGCGACGGCCGCCGAAGAGTCCGGCGTCCTCGCCGCTGAGACCGGTGGCGATGGGACCGTGAGAGTTGATCTTGGTGACCAGCTGCGGATTCACCTGTCCGGTGAGGACCATGCGCACGACGCTGATCGCCTCGGTGTTGGTGACCCGGTAGCCGCCCTTGAACTCGCTGGGGATGTCGAGGCGCTGCAGCATGTCGGAGATCTGCGGGCCGCCGCCGTGCACGACCACCGGCTGCACTCCGACGTACCGGAGGTAGGCGATGTCCTGAGCGAACGCGTCCTGCAGCTCTTCCGAGACCATGGCGTTGCCGCCGTACTTGACCACCACGATCTGATCGCGGAACTTCTTCAGCCACGGCAGCGACTCGATCAGGGTCGTGGCCTTCTGCGCGGCGACCTCGGCAGGAGTGTCCTGGATGTCCGTCATGAGGCGTACGCGCTGTTCTCGTGCACGTAGTCGTGCGTGAGGTCGTTCGTGAGGATCGTCGCCGTGGCCTCGCCGATGCGCAGGTCGATCAGCAGGTGCGTCGCACGGGGCGTGAGGTCGACCTCCTCGCGCGGACGGTCGGGACCGCCGGCGGTGCACACCCGCACGCCGTTCATCGAGACGTCGACGTCATAGGGGTCGAACTGCGCTCCCGTGGTGCCGATCGCCGCGAGCACGCGCCCCCAGTTCGGGTCGTTGCCGAAGATCGCGGCCTTGAAGAGGTTGTTCCGTGCGACCGAGCGGCCGACCTCCACCGCATCCTGCTCCGTCACCGCGCCGATGACCTCGATCGTGATGTCGTGGCTCGCGCCCTCCGCATCGCCCTGCAGCTTGACTGCGAGGTCCTGCGAGAGCTCGACCAGGGCGGCGGTGAACTCCTCCAGGTCGGGCTTGATGCCGCTCGCACCGTTCGCGAGCAGGGTGACCTGGTCGTTGGTCGACATGCAGCCGTCGGAGTCGAGGCGGTCGAACGTGCGTCCTGTGGCAGCGCGCAGCGCCGCATCCGCCTCGAGCGCTTCGAGGTCGGCGTCCGTCGTGATCACGACGAGCATGGTCGCGAGTCCCGGTGCGAGCATGCCCGCGCCCTTGGCCATGCCGCCGATGCTCCAGCCGTCGCGGCTGACGACCGCGGTCTTGGCCACGGTGTCGGTGGTCATGATCGCCTGCGCGGCGAGGTCTCCCCCGTCGGCGCTGAGCCCGGCGATCGCCTGCGCTGTACCCTCGAGGACCTTGGCCCGGAAGACCTCGTCTCCGGTGCCGATCAGCCCGGTCGAGCACACCAGCACGTCACCGGCGCTGACGCCGAGCAGCTCGGCCGCCTTCTCGGCGGTCTGATGCGTGGTCTGGAAGCCGAAGCTCCCGGTGAAGCAGTTCGCTCCGCCGGAGTTGAGCACCACGGCCTCGACGACCCGGTCGGCCACGACCTGCTGCGACCAGATGATCGGGTTGGCCTTGGCGCGGTTGCTCGTGAACACCGCGGCGCCGACCTTGCGCGGGCCGCGGTTCACGACGACGGCGACGTCGGGCTTGCCCGTCGACTTGAGTCCCGCAGCGACGCCGGCTGCTTCGAAACCTGCCGGGGCGGTGACGCTCACAGCGACACCTCGATGATGAGTGCTGCCTCGATGGTCATGGTGCGACTCCGTTGATTGAGAGGGCGCGGTCCTCGGGAAGCCCGAGCGCGATGTTCATGGACTGGATGGCGGCGCCGGCGGTTCCCTTGACGAGGTTGTCGACGGCGGTGACGACGGTGACGCGGTTGGCGGCGCGGTCGATCGCCAGACCGATCAGCGCCGTGTTGGCGCCGAGCACGTCGGCGGTGCGCGGGAAGCTGCCTTCGGGCAGCAGGTGCACGAAGGTCTCGCCGTCGTACGCGCTCTCCCAGGCCTCGCGGATCTCGGCGTCGGTGACACCTGCGACGATCGGTGCCGTCGAGGTGGCGAGGATGCCCCGCGACATCGGCACGAGCACCGGGGTGAAGGAGATGCGGATGCTGTCAGGCGCCCCGGTTCCTGTCGCCGCGGCGAGCGCCTGCCGGATCTCCGGGATGTGCCGATGCGTACCGCCGACCGCATACGGGTTGGCGGTACCGAGGATCTCGCTGGCGAGGAGGTTCGACTTCAGGCTCTTGCCCGCTCCCGAGGGCCCGACCGCGAGCACCGAGACGATGTCGCCCGGATCGATCACTCCGGCCGCGACTCCGGGCACCAGGCTCAAGCTGACGGTGGAGGCGTTGCAGCCGGGTGCGGCGATCCGTGTGGCGCCGCGGAGGGCTTCGCGCTGCTTCGCGCCGCCGACCAGCAGCTCGGGCACGCCGTAGGTCCACGGTTCGTGGAAGGCTCCGCCGTAGAACGCGTCCCAGGCGGTCTCCGAGGTCAGCCGATGGTCGGCCCCCGCGTCGATCACGAGAGGGGTGTCGCCGAGCGCATCCGTGTACTGCCCGGATTGCCCGTGCGGCAGAGCCAGGAACACGATGTCGTGCCCGGCCAGGATCTCGGGGGTCGTGTCCTGCAGCGTCAGCCCCGCGAGCGAGCGCAGGTGCGGCTGGTGCTGGATCAGCGGCTGTCCCGCGTTCGAATGCGCGGTGACGGTGCGGATCTCGATGTCGGGATGACTGGCGAGGAGGCGCAGAATCTCGCCGCCTGCGTAGCCGGATGCGCCGGAGACGGCGACGGAATACGTCATGTTTCTACCTTAACGGTCGGGGTCGGGTGGCCGAGGCGGCGACACCGGCACTCGACCGCCGGCAGGCAGGAGCGCAGGGTCGCCTAAAGTCGGCGGTCGCCCCGGCGTCGGCGCACCACGACGACGCTCGGAACGAGCGTCAGAGAAGCGGATGCAGCCGAAGGCATGCCGCGACGATAGCGCGCCCGCGACGGCATCCGCAAATCTGCTCCGTCATGTGGCGGCGTGCGTGCTCCCCGGCGCGGCGAAGAAGGCGCGCTCATGTGTGCTGGACAACGTGAACGCCCGCCGCATGCGGGCGCGTGTCTCATCGTCCGCCCCGGCCGCGGCCTCGGTCACGTGGACGATGGCCTGAGCCGTCGCCTCAGCGAAGGCCGGATCGGCGTACGTCGCGAGCCACGAGGCGTAGGGGTGTTCCGGATCCTGCGGGAGGGTTCCGAATGCGCCGTCACGCAGCCGCTCACCGAGGTCGGTGTACAGCCAGAAGCACGGCAGGATCGCGGCGATCAGCTCGGGGTACCGTCCGTCGAAGGCCGTGGCGCGCAGGTGATCGAGGTACGCCACCGTGGCCGGCGCCGGCACCGCCGAGAACGTGGCCGCCGTGACCCCCTGTGCCGGAGTGAGCCAGGAGGCGTGCAGTTCGAGCTCGCCGACGATCGAGCCGTGCGCGGACTGCGCCCAGAACGCCTGCTCTGCCGCGGTCGGGGCCAGCCGCGCCGCCTCCGCCAGCACGCGGGCGTATTCGCGCAGGTAGAGCGCATCCTGCGCGAGGTAGAAGACGAAGGGTTCCTGCCGCAACGTGCCGTCGGCGAGCGCACGGATGAAGGGCAGCGCGTCGATCTCGTCTCTGGTCTCGCGGATGTCGTCCCACCACTCGGCGGCCACCTCGGCAGCCGTCGGACGCGTGGTCAGCCCGCCGCGGGTCCAGAGTCCCGCGAAATGGTGGATGGGACCGTGGCCGCGTCCGACGTCGAGCGCACCGCCCGCCCGCAACGACTCGCGCAACCAGGCGCGTGCCGCGGACACGGCCTGCACGGGATCCTGACCCCGCGCCAGCAGCGTCGCGATCGCGGAGGACAGCGAGCATCCGGTGCCATGGGTGTTCGCGGTGTCGATGCGTGCACCCGGGTAGTCCTGGCGGATCCCTGCTGCCGCGTCGATGAGGGCATCCGGCGCATCGGCGCCCTCGAGGTGGCCACCCTTCACGAGCACCGCCGCGCCGACCTGCGCAGAGAGCTCCTCCGCTGCGGCGAGCGCATCGGACCAGTCGGCGATGTTCCTGCCCACCAGCACCGCGAGCTCCGCGAGGTTCGGGGTCACGACATCGGCGCGTTCGAGCAGTGCCCGCAGAGCGGACTCCGCCGCCGTGTCGAGGAGTCGATCACCACTCGTGGCGACCATGACGGGGTCGACCACGACGATCGGAGGATGCACGGCGTCGAGCCACCCGATCACGGTGCGCACGACCTCGGCATCTGCGAGCATCCCGATCTTGACCGCGTCGACGACGATGTCATCCGACAACGCGTCGAGCTGCTGCCGCAGGAAGGCCGCCGGCGGGACATGGATCGCGCTCACGCCGCGGGTGTTCTGCACCGTCAACGCGGCGATCGCTGCCATGCCGTATCCCCCGTTGGCGGCGATCGACTTGAGATCGGCCTGGATGCCGGCACCCCCGGAGGGATCGCTGCCGGCGATCGTGAGCACGCGCGGCACCGAGGCCATCTGCCAGCGCCGACGGAAGTCCCTCGCCGCGGCCGCCGGATCGTCGGCCGCGCAGAGTGCGGAGACCACCGCGATCCCGACCGCTCCTGCCGCGCGCAGCGGCTCGGTGTCATCGATGCCGACGCCGCCGATCGCGACACACGGCAGCGGGCTCTCGGCCACAAACTCCCGGAACCCCTCGATCCCGAGGGCCGGCGGATGATCCGGTTTGGTGAGCGTGGGACGGATCACGCCGACCCCGAGGTAGTCGACGGTGCCGACCGGAAGTGCGCGGACGGCCGCGAGGTGCTCCGGAGCGTTCGCGGTGAGCCCGATCAGCGCGTCGGGTCCGAGCTCTTGCCGCGCCCGCAGCACCGAGGCATCGCCCTGGCCGAGGTGCACGCCGTCGACCCGGGCTCCGCGACGTCGCGCCTCGAGTGCCGCATCCAGGCGGTCGTTCACGACGAGCAGCGCCCGACCGTCGATCGCTGCCGACAGGGCCAGCAGCTGCTCCACGACCTCCCCGTCCGACGCATGCTTCTCGCGGAGCTGCACGATGCGCACGCCGCCGTCGACTGCCTGCCGGACGGTGTCGACCACACCGCGCGGGCCGCACAGCGCCGCGTCGGTGACGAGGTAGAGCGAGAGATCCGCGCTCATCGGATGCTCTCCTCGACGCGCGCCGCGGCCGCCAGGTCGTCCGGCTGCACGCTCGCAAGGGCATCGAGCAGGGCGACGGCGAAGCTGCCGGGACCGGCGGACAGGGCGGCCGCACGTTCGGCGGCGATCGTGTACACGAGGCTGGCAGCGGCGACGGCACTGAGTGCGGAGATGCCGGTGCCGCGCGCAGCGCCGAGGAATGCCGCCATCACGGCGCCCAACGCGCAACCACCGCCGGTGACGAGCGTGAGCAGCGGATCGCCGTTCGCGATGCGGACCACGCGTTCCCCGTCGGTGAGCAGGTCGACGGGGCCGGAGACCGCGACCACGCTGCCGTACCGCTGGGCCAGCGCTGTGGCCGCATCGGCTGCCGCCTCTGTGCTGTCGGTGGCGTCCACACCTCGGCCGCCGCCGCTGAGTCCGGCGAGCGCGAGGATCTCGGACGCATTGCCCCGCACGGCGGTGGGGCGAAGCGCCACGAGCTCCTGCGCCAGAGCCGTGCGCACGGGCAGCGCGCCGATCGCCACCGGGTCGAGCACCCAGGGTGTCCCGGCGGCCGTTGCTCCCTCCGCCGCTTCCCGGCTCGCGGCCTGCTGCTCAGGGGTTGGAGTGCCGAGGTTGATCAGCACCCCGGAGGCGATGCCGGCGAACATGCCGCTCTCCCCCACGATGTCGACCATCGCGGGGGCGGCGCCGGTGGCGAGGAGCACATTCGCGGTGAAGCCGGTGACGACCGCGTTGGTGATGCAGTGCGTCAACGGCGGGGCGGCTCGCAGTCTCTCGAGCAGCACCACCGCCTCGGACACGACGGAGGATTCGGACGATGGACGCAGACGATCGCTCAATGCGACATCCCTTCGCTAGTACGAACTAGATCAGGTTCGACGGGTCTGTTCTCAGCCGCGGTCGCGGCACCCCGTGTCACTGCTCGCAGTCTAGCGAAGCGACGAGTCCACTCAGACGAGCTCGGCGAGCAGGGCGTGTTCCTCTGCCCGGGTGAGGCCCGCGCGTCTTTCGCGGTCGACGCCGCGCGCGACCTCATCCGCGACCACCCGGGCGATCGTGTCGTCGAGCGGTCGCAGCAAGCCCCCCGTGCGATGGAACTCCGCGTTCGACCGCGTCATGAAGCCGGTCATGTCGGCAGGCAGCCACAGCGGCAGCGAACGGTGTCCTGCCCAGTACCCCACGCCATGGCCTGTGAGCCATTCCTCGTCGGCGACGATCGTCTCGCCTCGGTGCCCGGTGGCGGCGCGCACGCGTTCGAGCACCGCCGAGATCGGATGCCGGTCCCCGATCGCATTCACCGACCCGCTCACTCCGGCGGAGGTCGCGGTGACGACGTACGCGGCGAGGTCGTCGACATCGATCACCTGCGTCATGCGGCCCTCCTCCGGCGGGAGCAGCACCGACTCCGCACCGGCGCGAGCGAAGGCCGCCGCCCAGTATCCGAAGCGGTCGCTGGGGTCGCCGTCTCCGACGATCAGTCCCGGACGCACGATCAACGCCCGGTCGCCGAGGGTGCGCACATGCTCCTCGGCGGCGACCTTCTCGGCGGCGTAGTCGTAGGTGTCGCCGGGCATCGCTGCCTGATGCACGGGCGCGGACTCGTCGGCACCCACGGTCGCATCGTCGGCATATACAGACATCGACGAGATGTACGTCCACCGCCGCGCATGTGCCCCGAGCGCCTCCACGGCGGCGGCGACATGATCGGCCCGCGAGGAGATGTCGATGACGTGATCCCAGGCACGCCGGACGCCGTCGTACGCATCGGGGTGATCGCGGTCGCCCGTCACCAGGGCCGTCCCGTCAGGAGCACCGCGCGATCCACGCGCCAGGCACGTCACCGCCGCCCCGTCATCCCGCCAACTCCGGGCGATCCGCCCGGAGAGCCAGCCGGTTCCACCCAGGATCAGCACATCGGTCATGACCCCATGTCACCAGCATCCGGGGCCGCAGGGAAGATCTTCCGCTCAGAGCAGAGGCTCCTTCAGAGCAGCGGCCTCGTCAGGGCGTGGCGAGGTCGTCGAGTCCGGCCAGCTGCGGAACCGTCCACTCCGGATCCGGTCGCCAGTCGCGCCACTCGGCGTCGAACGGCCAGTCACCCTCGCGGAACGACACGATCGCCGCATCCGCGTGCCGCTCGATCTGCGCGGCCTGTTCCGCGCTGAGACGCCCCTGGTCGATCGCGGCGATGACCTCGTCCTCGTCTTTCAGATGGATGCCGCCCGACGCGTCGATCTCCACATCGAGGATGTGATCCGAGGTGTACGTGTCGTGGTCCGTGCGCAGGTGCGCGTTCTCGAGGTTGACGTACCACCCCGCGAACTCCCATTCCGCCCCGGTCACGTCGCTCCAGAACAACCAGACCGACCACGCGGCACCCGCCGGAGCGATGCGCAGGATCCCGTTGCCCCACCACTCCTCGACGATGCGTGTACGCGGTTCGAGCCACCGTCGTTCCAGCGGTACGCTGCGTACCCGCTGGCCGTCCGGCGCGCCCTGACCCTCCTGCAGGGTGCCAGGGGCGAGCCAGGCGACCAGGCCGCGCTCGTCGTCGCGCACCACGCGCATGGGAGTGATCGTCGAGGGCTCCCCCGGCTGCCAGCCCGGCTTGCGGTAGTGCCAGTCGATCTGCGCACCGGGAGCGAGGAACGGCCCCTCACCCAACGGGCGGGCGCCTGCCGGCACGGCCGCCGGGGTGCTCTGCGGAAGGATGCTCATCCGGTCACGCTACCCCGGCGGCCGTGCCGTCGGTGTGATTCAGGCCCGTGTGCGAGCGCTGGTCACTCGCGGAGTGCCGCGCCGAAGCGCTCGGCGGCGACCGCGACGCCCGCGAGCTTGGCCTCGGTGGCCTCGGCTGCCGTCAGCGTGCGATCGTCGGCGCGGAAGCGCAGTGCGAACGTCAGGCTCTTGGAACCCTCCGGAACGCCGTCGCCGCGGTAGTCGTCGACCAGCCGCACGGACTCGAGCAGAGCGCCGGCGCCTTCTGCCAGCGCCGCCCGCACGTCTCCGGCAGCCACATCGGCCGGAAGCGTGAGCGACACATCCTGCGTGGCAGCGGTGAAGGTCGAGAGCGACTCGGCGACGATGCGCCGTCCGGCCAGCGACAGGATCAGATCGAGATCGAGCTCGAGCACGATGGCGCGTCCGGGCAGATCCGCCTCATCCGAGACCACGGGGTGCAGTTCGCCGACGTAGCCGACCTCGGCACCGTCGACCTGCAGCGTTCCCGTGCGTCCGGGGTGCAGGGCAGCGCGCTGTGACTGCACGACGTCGATCTCGACACCGGCAGCGCTCGCGATGACCCGTGCGGCGTCGAGCGCCTCCGAGAGGCCGGCAGGCTCGGCCGGACGGCCGGGCTGACGCGCCACGATGTTCCCCGCGAGCAGCAGGGCGACATGACGGTGCTGCGGCGGG
Organism: Microbacterium saperdae; assembly: GCF_006716345.1. NCBI lineage: Bacteria > Bacillati > Actinomycetota > Actinomycetes > Micrococcales > Microbacteriaceae > Microbacterium > Microbacterium saperdae. The sequence continues at coordinate 1,075,596 of NZ_VFOX01000001.1, read as the reverse complement.
ATCGACGCGTTCAGCGCGGCGAGCGTGTCGTCCGAGGGGCGCACACCCAGCGGCGGGACCTCATCGGTGCCGTAGGTCACGCCGGGCTCGGGCAGGAAGACCGCGCCGCTCTCGAAGATCGCGAGGTCGGTGAGTCCGCGCGCGATGTTGCGGTGCGCGGTCTGCAGCAGACCGGGCACCAGCGAGCGACGCAGGAACGGCGCCTGCCCGTCGAGCGGGTTCGCCAGACGGATGCTGGGCAGGTGCTCTCCGGAGGCGGAGCCGTGCAGGTCGTTCTGCGCCTCCGTCGTGAACGGGAATGCCGGGGTCTCGACGAATCCGGCAGCCGCGAGCGCGTCCGCGACCCGGCGGCGGCCCTGCTGCAGCGCCGTGAGGCCGCGGCCGGAGGGCGGGGTCGGCAGCACCGAGGGGATGCGGTCGAGTCCGTGGATGCGCGCGACCTCTTCGGCCAGCGTCCACTTGTCCGTCAGATCGGGCCGCCAGGTGGGCGGGATGACGGTCCAGCCGTCGTCGGCCTTCTCGACCTCGGCACCGATCGTGGTCAGAGCACCGGTGATCTCCTCGTCGGTGTAGTCGACGCCGATGAGGCCCTGCACGAAACCGGCAGGCAGCTCGATGTCGGCGACGAAGACCTCGGCGAACAGTGCGCCTCCCTCTTCCGTGAGCGTGCCGCCGGCCAGCTCGACCATGAGGTCGGCGGCGCGGCGTGCGGCCACGAACGGGATGAGCGGGTCGACACCGCGCTCGAAGCGCTTGGACGCCTCACTGGGCAGCTTGTGCCGACGAGCCGTGCGCGCGATCGTCGTGGGATCGAAGCTCGCGGCCTCGATCAGCACGTTCTTCGTGGTCTCGCTCATCTCCGTCGTGCCGCCGCCCATGACGCCGGCGAGACCGATCGGACCGGAGCCGTCGGTGATGAGCAGGTCCTCCACGTGGAGCGCGCGCTCCTGCCCGTCGAGCGTGGTCATCTTCTCGCCCGGCGTCGCACGGCGCACGGTGATGCCGCCGTCGAGCTTGTCGAGGTCGTAGCCGTGCAGGGGCTGGCCCAGCTCGAGCATGACGTAGTTCGTGATGTCGATCAGCACGCCGAGCGAGCGCATGCCCGCGAGCGTCAGCCGCGCGATCATCCACGGCGGGGTGGGACGCGAGGGATCGACACCGCGCACGACGCGGGTGACGAACTCGCTCGCACCGACGCGGCCGCGCACCGGCGCGACGTCGTCGACGACGGTCGTGTGTCCGCTGCCGGGCTGCAGCTCGGCGAAGTCGCGCTCGGCCGGATCGCGGAAGGTCGCTCCGGTGGCGTGCGAGTACTCGCGGGCGACACCGCGCAGCGAGAACGCATAGCCGCGGTCGGGCGTGACGTTGATCTCGACCGCGACGTCGTCGAGCCCCAGCAGCGCGATGGCGTCGGTGCCGACGGGGGCGTCGATACCGAGGTCGGAGAGCACGACGATGCCGTTGTGCTCATCCCCCAGCCCGAGCTCGCGCGCCGAGGCGATCATGCCGTCGGATACGTGGCCGTAGGTCTTGCGCGCAGCGATCGGGAACGGGCCGGGCAGCACGGCGCCGGGCAGGGTCACGACGACCTTGTCACCGGCGACGAAGTTGTGCGCACCGCAGACGATGCCGCGGATGCCGCCGTGCTCCTCGCCCACATCGACCTGGCACCAGTTGATGGTCTTGCCGTTGGACTGCGGTTCGGCCTCGAGCGAGACGACCTGTCCGACGACGACGGGTCCGGAGATCTCGAAGCGGTGCACGTCCTCCTCTTCGAAGCCGACCGTCACCAACGCCTCCAGCACGTCCTCCGGCGCAGCATCCGCTGCCAGATCGACGTACTCACGCAACCACGAAAGCGGGACGCGCATCACACCACCATCCCGTACTGCTCGCTGAAACGGACATCACCCTCGGCCATGTCGCGCATGTCCTGCACATCGCTGCGGAACATGAGTCCTCGCTCGATGCCCATGCCGAACGCGAAGCCGCTGTACACCTCGGGGTCGATCCCGGCCGCGCGGAGCACGTTCGGGTTGACCATGCCGCAGCCGCCCCACTCGATCCAGCGTGCGCCGCCCTTGAAGGTCGGGTGCCACAGGTCGAGCTCGGCGGAGGGCTCGGTGAAGGGGAAGTAGTTGGTGCGGAAACGCGTCTTCGCCTCGGCGCCGAAGAGCTGCTTCGCGAAGTGATCCAGGGTGCCCTTGAGGTGCGCCATCGTGATGCCCTTGTCGATCACGAGTCCCTCGAACTGCGTGAAGACAGGCAGGTGCGTGGCATCGAACTCATCCGTGCGGTACACGCGACCGGGGCACAGCACGTAGATCGGCACCTCGCGGTCGAGCATCGAGCGCACCTGCACGGGGCTCGTGTGCGTGCGCATCACGAGGTGACGCGAGGTCGGGTCGACGTAGAAGGTGTCCTGCTCCTGGCGGGCGGGGTGGTCCACGTCGAAGTTGAGGGCGTCGAAGTTGAACCACTCGTGCTCGAGCTCCGGCCCTTCCGCGATCTCCCAGCCCATGCCGACGAAGATGTCGCAGACCTGGTCCTGCAGGAGTGTGAGCGGATGACGGGCGCCGACACGGGTGCGCGAGGGCACGGCCGTGATGTCGATGCGCTCGGCCTCGAGGCGCGCGGTGACCTCGGCGGCCGCGAGCTCGGCTTCCTTCGCCGCCAGCGCCTGCGTGACCTGACCGCGGCCCTGACCGACGAGTTTGCCGAACGCGGCCTTGTTCTCGGGCGCGACCTGACGCATGGACGCGTTCAGGACCGCGAGGGGCGATCCTTCGGCGACGTGCGCGGCACGGACGGCTTTCAGCTCGGCGGTGTCGGCAGCAGCACCGATCGCGGCGAGCGCTGCGGCGACGGCCGCTTCGACGGCTTCTGGGGTGATCTCGGGAGACTCAGACACGAGATAGGAGTCTACCGGCGCGGGGCGACGGGGTCAGACGGCGCCCGGCCCGTTCCCCATGTCGAACTTCCCCGCACCTCGCTGGAGTGCGATGACTTCGGTGAGCGTCGACTCATCATCCGCGGCGGGGTTCCCGCCCCCGACGATCGCCGAGATCTTCGGCGAGCGCCGCGTGCGGATCTCGACCCAGCGCGCGATGCCCGAGAGGATCAGGCACATGATGATGTAGATGCCGCCGATGACGAACGCCGACTGCAGGATCGGACGGCCCTGCTGCGAGGTCAGCTGCTTGGCGTAGTACAGCAGCTCGGGGTACGTGATGATGAAGCCGAGCGCGGTGTCCTTCATCGTGACGACCAGCTGGGCGACGATGACCGGGAGCATGGCCCGGATCGCCTGCGGAAGCAGGATCAGGCGCATGACGCCGCTCTTGCGGAGACCGATCGCGTAGCCGGCCTCCTTCTGTCCCCGCGGGAGCGATTCGATGCCGGCACGCAGCACCTCGGCGAGCACCGAGCCGTTGTATGCCATGAGCGCGATGACGACGGCCCAGTACGGGTCCATCTTCACTCCGACGACGGGGAGCCCGTAGTACAGCAGCATCATGAAGACCAGAACGGGCACGGCGCGGAACAGCTCGGTGATCGCGGTCACCGGGATGCGCACCCAGGCGTGCTCCGAGAGCCGACCGATCGCGAGCAGGAATCCGAGGATGATGCTGAGCACGGCGGCCAGCGCGAAGGCGGCCAGGGTGTTGCCCAGTGCCTTGAGGATGCCCATCCACACGTTGGAGAACGTGAAGACGTACCACTTCTCGGCAGAGAACTGCCCGGTCTCGAACATCCGCAGGATCACGAAGCCCACCACGGCGAGCACGACGGCGATCGTGACGATGGCGAGGATGCGGTTGCGGGCGATCGCCCGAGGACCAGGGACGTCGTACAGTACGGAACTCATCGCGCGATCCTCCATCGGTTCTCGAGATGGCGTTGCAGCCAGCTCATCAGCAGGACCAGGATCACGAAGACCACGGCGACCCAGAGCAGGACCTCCATGGGGTTTCCCGGTCGGTCGGCGGAGTCGTTGATCGTGGAGCGGAGTGCTGCGAGTTCGGCGATCGAGAAGCCGGCAGCGACGGTGGTGTTCTTGAGGAGCGCGATGAACACGCTCATCATCGGAGGCACCACCGAGCGGAATGCCTGGGGAAGGATGACGAGCGTCATCACCTGCCCGAACGGCAGTCCGATGGCACGAGCCGCTTCGGCCTGCCCCACCGGGACGGTGTTGATACCCGCGCGCAGCACCTCGGCGACGTAGGTGGCGGTGTAGATGCCGATCGCGAGGATGCCGAGCACGGTGTTCGACAGGTCCGGCAGGCCGAGCTGCGGGTAGCCGAACACGAAGAAGAAGAAGACGAGGGTCAGCGGGGTGTTGCGCACGATGTTGACGTACAACGTGCCGACGCCCCGGGCGATCGGGATCGGAGAGACGCGCATGGCGCCGACGATGATGCCGAGCACCAACGCGATGATGCCGCCGATGAAGAAGACGAGCAGCGTGTTGCCGATCGCCTTTCCCCACAGGTCGAGGTTGCCGAAGATGACGTCCACGCCACCCTCCCTTCTTCAGGCTGGGTGGGGCGGCCTCCGCGGAGGAAGGCCGCCCCGTGTGTCAGATCAGTACGCGTCGACTGCCGGCTGCTCGACCTCGATACCCGAGGAACCCAGGTTCTTGTCGAAGATGGCCTGCCAGATGTCGCCACCGTCGGTGAACAGCTCGTTGATGTGCGTGCGCAGCACGTCATCGCCCTTGGCGAGTCCGACGCCGTAGTTCTCCTCGGTGAACAGACCACCGGTGACCTTGACGTCGTCCGGGTACTGAGCGGCGTAGCCGATCAGGATCGCCTGGTCGGTGGTGACCGCGTCGACCTTGCCGTCGATCAGGTCCTGCACGCAGGCCGAGTACAGGTCGTACTCCTGCGTCTTGATATCGGGGAAGTTCGCCTTGATGTTCTGGATCGGCGTGGAGCCGGTCGCCGAGCAGACGGTCTTGCCGTTGAAGTCCTCGAGAGCGTCAGCGTCTTCCGCATCCGCCGCGATCAGGAGGCCCTGACCGGTGACGAAGTAGGGGCCGGCGAAGTCGATGAGCTCCTTGCGCTTGTCGTTGATCGAGTAGGTGCCGACGTAGTAGTCGATGTCGCCGTTCACGATGGCCTGCTCGCGGTTCGCCGAGGCGATCGGCTTGAACTCGATCTTGTCCTCGTCGTAGCCGAGCGATGCGGCGATCCAGCGGGCGATGTCGACGTCGAAGCCGGTGCGATCCCCCGAGGTGACGTCGAGGTATCCGAGACCGGGCTGGTCCTCCTTGACGCCGATGACGACCTTGTCGCGTTCCTTGATGGCGTCGAACGTGGGGCTGCCCTCGAGCTGCACGTCCGTGGCGACCTCGAACCAGGTGCTCTCCTCGCCGCCGCCTTCCTCACCGCCGGTTCCGGCTCCGGGGCTGGACGGGCTGCCGCTGTTGCAGGCCGTGAGTGCCAGCAGCGCTGTGGCTGCGATTCCGATGCCTGCCAGTGTCCGTGTGCGTCGCATGTGCGTCTCCTTCGTGTGCTGTGTGTGCAGGGTCTGGGTGCGATCAGTGCGTGAGGAGCTTCGAGAGGAAGTCCTTGGCGCGGTCGCTCTTCGGGTTCGTGAAGAACTCCTCCGGCGTGGCCTCTTCCACGATCCGACCGTCGGCCATGAAGACGACGCGGTCGGCCGCCTTGCGGGCGAAGCCCATCTCGTGGGTGACGACGATCATCGTCATCCCGTCGTGGGCGAGATCGACCATCACGTCGAGGACCTCGTTGATCATCTCGGGGTCGAGCGCGCTGGTCGGCTCGTCGAACAGCATCACCTTGGGCTGCATGGCCAGAGCGCGGGCGATCGCCACACGCTGCTGCTGACCACCGGAGAGCTGAGCGGGAAGCTTCGACGCCTGCTTCGCGATGCCCACACGCTCGAGCAGCACCATCGCCTCCTTCTCGGCATCCGCCTTCTTGAGGCCACGGACCTTGATCGGTCCGAGCGTCACGTTCTCGAGGATCGTGAGGTGCGCGAAGAGGTTGAAGGACTGGAACACCATCCCGACGTCGGCGCGGAGGTTCGCGAGCCCCTTGCCCTCGGCGGGGAGCTCCTTGCCATCGATGCGGATCGAGCCGCTGGTGATCGTCTCGAGCCGATTGATGGTGCGGCAGAGCGTCGACTTGCCGGAACCGGACGGACCGATCACGACCACGACCTCGCCGGAGTTCACCGTGAGATCGATGTCGGTCAGTGCCTGGAAATCGCCATAGTGCTTCTGGACGTTCTCTACCACGACGAGGGCCGTACCTGAGGTCATCATTTCTCCAAACTAGCCACGTGCTGTTGCTCGCTCCACACAAACGGGGCGAGATTTACACGTTCGTAATGCCGAGGACGCCGGTGATCGCCGTGCGGGCACAGGTGTCCCGCGGACCGTCCCTCACGGGCCGCGGGACCCCCGCAGCTGGAGCGATTGTCCCCCTGGCGTCGCCGTCCAGCGTGCGCCCGAACGGGCGCGAACACGACGGTTTCGAGGGAGGGAGAACGCCTCTGCCTTGATGTGCGGCACGAACTCATGGGCATCGGGATTCTCCGTCGAATCGAGCGTGATCGACATCAGAGTGACAGAGCCCGAGCGCTCCGTGAGAGTTCTTGAGTATTTCTTGAGGAGTGGTCGCGCGCGCTCAGCGCCGGGTCTCGCGGTAGTACTCCACCGCGCCGGGGTGCAGATCCACCGGTGCCGTGAAGATCGCCTGTCGTCGGTTCAGCAGCGCCGCTGCCGGCACTTCCACCGCGATGCGCGAGCGGGCGTCGAAGAGCGTCCTCAGCACATCGCGCACCACCGCGTCCGGTGTGGATGCCGACGTGATGAGATAGTTCGGCACGGCCATCGTCGGCGCCGGTGCGGTGAGCCCGTAGGTGCCCGCCGGGAAGTCCGCAGTGCGGTAGACGTCGGAGTAGTGATCGTTGACGGCATTGACCCACTCCTGCTCGACGGGGAGCAGACGCACCGGCAGATCCGACGCGAGATCCTGGATGCCCGGGGTCGGCAGCCCGCCCACCCAGAAGAATCCGTCGATCTCCGCCCGCTCCATCGCCCGGATGGACTCCTGCAGGTCCAGCTGCGGATTGCGCACCGAGGCGACGTCGACCCCCGCCGCATCGAGCACCCGGCGTGCGATCACGTTGACTCCGGAGTTCTCCGCGCCCAACGACACGGTCTTCCCCACGAGGTCGGGGACGCCCTCCACCTCCGAGTCGGCGCGCACCACGATGTGCAGATACTCGTCGTACAGCCGCGCCACCGTCCGCACAGGGAGCGGATCGTCGAAAGCGCCGACGCCGGCCACGGCATCCGCCGCCGCATCCCCCTGCGCGAACCCGAGCATCGCCTCACCGCCGCCCACCTGCAGCAGATTCTCGACGGAACCGTCTGTCTCCTCGACCGTCGCACGGACCCCGAGCGTCTCGGTGAGCTCCGCGGCGAGGTGGCTCCCGTAGTCGAAGTAGACGCCGGTCGATCCTCCGCCGGCGATCACGGCGGTACCGTCCCCCCACTCGCTCGCTCGCTGCGTGCAGGCGCTCAGAGCCACCGCCACGGCCGTCACCGTGACCAGGGCGAGGATCCGTCTTCCCGTCGCCCTCACGCGATCACCCCTTCCGTCACCTGGAGAGCGACCATCAGGCCACCGCCCTCGGGCGATGAGACCGACAGTTCCGCCCCGATCGACGAGAGGAGGTCGGTGGCGATCGCGAGCCCCAGTCCTGAACCCGGCGTATCCCCGCTGTCGGCGCTGCGCCAGAACCGGTCGGTGGCGGAGCCGACCTCGTCGTCCGGAAGCCCGGGGCCGTGGTCGCGGACGGTGATCACCGCCGTGTCGGATTCCCGGTGCGCTCCGACCTCGATCGCTCCGCCCTCCGGCGAGAATTTGACGGCGTTGTCGATCACCGCGTCCAGGGCGCTCTCGACGATCGTGCGATCCGTCACGCTCACGACCGCGCTCTCACCGACGATCCGGAACACGATGCCGCGCTGCGCGGCGACCTCGCGCCAGGCGTCGGCGCGCCGGGCGGCGACGACCGCCAGATCGACGGCGGAGAACATCGAGTCCGCCTGTCCTCTGCGCGCCAGCCCGAGCAGTGTCTCGAGGATGCGCGCCATCCGGCGCCCCTCTTCCCTGGTCTCCTCCACGTCGCCCTGCCACTCGGGGCCGAGTCCCGTCGACAGGTGCTCGACGCGAAGGAGCAGGGCGTTGAGGGGGTTGCGCAGTTCATGCGAGGCGTTCAGCGCGAACTCCTGCTGCCGCGCGAGCACACGTTCGATCTCTTCGGCCATCCCGTTGAAGACGCGGGTCATGCGCCGCAGCTCCGGCGGACCGGTGTCCTCCGAGACCCGCGCGTGCATCTCACCGCGCTCGATCGCGATCATCGCCTCGTCCAGGCGGCGCACGGGCGACAGCACCCAGCGCGCGAGCTGGAACACGAGCAGCACGCCGAGGATGATCGATACGACGGCGATCGCCCCCAGCACCAGCATCTGCTGCAAGATGGCGGCACGGGGCGCCTCGACATCGGCCGTGATCATGACCGCACCGATCACATCGCCGTCATCGAACACCGGCTCCACCATGCCGGTGTCCGGGATGATCCACGGGAATGCGGGTTCCGGCGCCTCTGCTCTCCGCCCGGAGAGGGCGAGGCGCACGCGCTCGGCCTCGTTGTCCGCCAGCACTTCGAGACCGGGGTCGCTCGTCGCCCAGGCGGCACCCGTGAGATCGAACACCACCACCTCGATCCCGTACACGTCCTGGAAGCGCCGGGCCTCCCCCTCGATCACGGTCGCGCTCCCCGAACTCAGCGCCTGCCGCGCGCTGGTGACGAAGTAGCCGAGGTCGCCCAGCTGCTCGGTGTACAGCGCCTGCTGGATGCTGCGCGCCGCGCTGAGTCCGGTGGCTCCGCCCAGGGACAGCAGGATCGCGATCAACGGCACGAGGAACACGATGACGAGGCGGGTGCGCATCGTTCAGGCGCCCGCCAGCCGATATCCGACTCCACGGACGGTCTCGATCAGCGTGCGTTCGCCGGTCTTGCGACGGATCGCGCCGACATGCACCTCGAGCGAGTGGCCGAAGCCGCGCCAGTCGGTGTTCCACACCTCACGGATCAGACGTTCCTTGGGCACCGCGACACCGGGATAGCGCGCAAGGACGGCGACGATGTCGAACTCCTTGCGGGTCAGTTCGACAGGCACGTCGTCGACGATCAGCTGGCGGGCGACCAGGTCGATCTGCACCTCACCCTCGTGCACCACGATCCGCGTATCGGAGTCCGGGCGCACCGCGCGCGAACGCCGCGTCACCGCTTCGATGCGGGCGAGGAGCTCGTGCACGTCGTACGGCTTCACCACGAAGTCGTCCGCGCCGGCGCGCAGACCCTTGATGCGCTCGGTGACCTGGCTCCGCGCCGTGACCACCACGATCGGTACGTCGGAGCGTCCGCGGATCCGTCGGCACAGATCGATGCCGTCCACATCGGGCAGGCCCAGGTCCAGCAGCACCACTTCGGTGTCGGCATCGAGGAGATCGAGCGCCTGGGCACCGTCCGCGGCGCGCACGGTGGCATAGCCGGATCGTGCGAGGAAGGCATCGAGAGCGGCGGCGACGCGTTCGTCGTCCTCCACGATCAGAATCCTCATCGACCCTGGCTCTCGTCGCGCAGCTCAGCCCGCAGCGGCGCGCTGAGCGAAAGCACTCTCATACAGGCACACGCTGGCGGCGGTCGCCAGGTTCAGGGATTCGGCGCGACCGAAGATCGGCAGCTTCAGCACGCGGTCGGCGAGTTCCAACGCCGTGTCCTCCAGGCCCCTGGCCTCGTTGCCGAAAAGCCAGGCGGTGGGTTCGGCCAGCAGACCGTCGGCGCGCGCCGCGAGCAGGTCATCGCCCTTGACGTCGGCTGCGAGGATGTTGAGCCCTGCCGCGTGGGCGCGGTCGACGACATCGGCCAGATCACCGGCGACGGAGACCGGCAGGTGGAACAGCGAGCCTGTCGTCGCGCGCACGACCTTGGGGTTGTAGGGGTCGACGGTGCGACCGGTCAGCACCACGGCATCCGCCCCAGCGGCATCGGCCGCACGGATGATCGTGCCGAGGTTGCCCGGATCGCGCACCTCTTCGCAGATCGCGACGAGGCGGGGACCCGCGGCGAACACGTCGCGCACGGAGGTCGGCATCTGTCGGACGACCGCGATCAGCCCCTGCGGGGTGACCGTGTCTGCCATCGCGTTCAGGACGTATTCGGTGACGTACTCGACATCGATGTCGGCCTCGGCGGCATTCGCCCGGATGTCCGGATGCTTCTCCCATCCGGTCGGCGTCGCGAACAGCTCCACGATCGACTCAGGCCGGTAGGTGAGCGCTTCACGCACCGCCTGCGGACCTTCGAGAAGGAACAGACCTGTCTCGGTACGCGCACTGCGCTTGGTCAGCTTCGCGACAGCACGGACTCGGGGGGACCGGGGGTTCTCCAGCACGTGTCACAGTCTAGAAGGCGCGAGACGCCGGAAACGCCAATCCGCGCAGACGGCCGCGCACGGACGACGAAGGGCGCCCTCCCGAAGGAGAGCGCCCTGTGCAGCGTCTGATGCTTACGCAGCCGACTTCGGTGCGTTGACGTCGGAAGGCAGAGCCTTCTTCGCCGTCTCGACCAGCGTCGCGAACGTCGCTGCATCGTTGACCGCGAGGTCGGCGAGCATGCGACGGTCGACCGTGACACCCGCGAGGCCGAGGCCCTGGATGAAGCGGTTGTACGTCATGCCGTTCAGGCGAGCCGCAGCGTTGATGCGCTGGATCCACAGACGACGGAAGTCGCCCTTGCGCTTGCGACGGTCACGGTACGAGTAGACCAGCGAGTGGATGACCTGCTCTTTGGCCTTGCGGTAGAGGCGCGAACGCTGACCGCGGTAACCCTTGGCGCGCTCGAGGATGACCCGGCGCTTCTTGTGGGCGTTTACTGCCCGCTTGACTCTTGCCATTTTCCTATGTTCCTATTCGTGCGTCGGGCGCGTCAGCGGCCGAGAAGCTTCTTGGCGACCTTGGTGTCAGCCTTCGACAGCACCTGGTCCTGGTTCAGACGACGGGTGCGACGGCTCGACTTGTGCTCGAGGTTGTGGCGCATCCCGGCCTGCTGCTTCTTCAGCTTTCCGCTGCCGGTGATCTTGAAGCGCTTCTTAGCACCCGAGTGGGTCTTCTGCTTCGGCATCTTCTCTTCCTTCGTCATGCGCCTTCTCAGGCGACGTTGTCAACCCGCGGTGCGGGAGTCTGGGGGCGGGAGTTACTCCGCGGGAGCCTCAGCCGGAACATCCGACTCGCTCTTGGCGTCACGGGCAGCCTGCTTGTTCGCGGCGCGCTGCGCGTCGCGGACGGCGTTCTGCTCCTGCTTCGCCTCGGACTTGCTCTTCAGCGGAGCCACGACCATGACCATGTTGCGGCCATCGATGGTCGGGGTCGACTCGACGGTTCCGAACTCGGCGACGTCCTCGGCGAACTTGCGCAGCAGACGCACACCCTGCTCGGGACGCGACTGCTCGCGACCGCGGAACAGGATCATGGCCTTGACCTTGTCTCCGGCCTTGAGGAAGCCCTCGGCGCGCTTGAGCTTGGTCGTGTAGTCGTGCGCCTCGATCTTCAGACGGAAACGGACCTCTTTGAGGATCGTGTTCGCCTGGTTGCGACGAGCTTCCTTTTCCTTCTGGGCGGCCTCGTACTTGAACTTGCCGTAGTCCATGATCTTGACCACGGGCGGCTTCGAGTTGGGGGCGACCTCAACGAGGTCGAGGTCGGCTTCCTGCGCAAGGCGCAGCGCCGCCTCGATGCGGACGACGCCGATCTGCTCACCCGCGGGGCCGACGAGGCGGACCTCGGGGACGCGGATGCGCTCATTGGTGCGGGGATCGCTGATGCGGAACTCCTTAGACGATGTGTTTCGGCCACCGTGACGCTGTCTGCATCACGGGCGAAATCGGAATCGTCCCCCACCCACCGGCATTCAGACGCCGGCTCTGCACCCTACCTGCCGGATCCCTCGTACGAGCGGAGCCGGTGGAGTGCAAGACCCGGTAGCCTTGAACGGCAAGCGCGGGTGGGAAGTGAATCCTCTTTCGGTCCAGAGCATGACGCTCCGGAGCCCGGCAAAGTCTAACAGAAAGCAAGGCGAAGTGACGACTCAGGGCCACGAGGCAGACCGCGAGCGGGAAGAGCGCTGGGCACGGCAGGAGGAAGCAGCGGCATCCGCCACCCGTGACATCGCCGACGTTCCCGCCGTCGAGGTGATCACGACCGCCGCCGTGCACCTCATGAGTGCCGCTGCAGTGAAGCTCGGCCTGGCCGACGAACCCGACGCCGCGGCACAGCTCGACCTCGACGAGGCGCGCAAGCTCATCAACTCCCTCGCCGGGCTCATCACCGCCGGCGCCCCGGAGATCAGCGACATGCACGCGCGGTCGCTGCGCGATGGTCTGCGCTCCCTGCAGCTCGCGTTCCGCGAAGCCTCCGTCATCCCCGACCCCATCGGCAAGGGACCGGGCGAGAAGTGGACGGGGCCGGTCAACTAGGTTTCCGGTTCGCTCCGCGGGTCGGGACGTCTCTTCGTTCGCAGAACGGGGACCCTCCCGCTTCGCGGGCCCCTCCCGATGCTCACTCCGCGACGTCCCGGCCCGCTTCGCGGTCGCATCAGCTGACAGCGGGCTGAGGCAGGCGAACAGATTTCAGGCGCTGCGGCGGAGCTTGACGGTCAGGGAGTCCGCCAGGACGGCGATCCTGTCGTCGGACGCCCACCGCTGAGCCAGGCGGGACAACACGGCGTCGAGGACCTCGCGCTCGAGCCCGTCGACCAGCTCCAGGACCACGACGAGCTCGGGCCCACGCAGGCGGGCATCCGGATCGCCGGGGGCGACAGCGACATCGATCACGGCGAGCTCATGCGCGACGCTCTCCTGCAGCGCGGTGAACACCTCGGCAGAGAGGAAGCTCGGCTCCCAGGGGTGCTCTTGAGCGATCGCCCAGACCGCCGGACGTCGGAAGATGAACTCGGTGTCCGAGGTCGGATCGAGCACGATGAGATCGGTGTCCTCCGCGGACGCCGCCAGGGCGGCACGCAGCGCCTCCACCGGGATCGGTCGCGCCGCGGGATCCCACTTCTGCATCGCCTCGACCGAGGAGAACACCGGTTGCACGCGACGCCCGTCGGGAGCGGCCACGGTCACGATCGACAGCTCCTGCGTCTTGTCGACGGCGAGACCGTTCGGCGCGATGCCCTCCTCGCCCTTCTCGGCGATGAGCGGGATCAGTACGCGTGCGGAACGGAAGGCGTCGACGACCTCGACCTGGCTGCCCTGCCCCGCACGGAAGCGCAGGAGTGCCGCGAGCAGTGCGGGGTCGGCGGAGCCGTCATCCGCGGCATGCGGGTTCGACTCGAAGCTGCGCCCCTCCCACGGGACGCCTGCGGAGTCGCCGGGGTTCGCGGGAGCGTGACCGTGGTCGCTGTGACTGTGGTCGCCGTGCCCGCAGGCGTCGTCAGTCCCCTGCGACATCCAGCGCCTCGGCCAGTGTGAACGCACCGGCGTAGAGAGCCTTGCCGACGATGGCACCCTCGACGCCGAGGGGCACGAGCTCGCGGAGTGCCGCGATGTCGTCGAGGTTCGAGATTCCTCCCGAGGCCACGACCGGCTTCGGGGTGCGCGAGGCGACCTCGCGCAGCAGTTCGAGGTTCGGTCCGCGCAACGTGCCGTCCTTCGTGACGTCGGTGACGACGTAGCGGCTGCATCCGGCATCCTCGAGGCGGTCAAGGACCTCCCAGAGGTCACCGCCCTCCTTGGTCCAGCCGCGCGCTGCCAGCGTCGTGCCGCGCACGTCGAGTCCGACCGCGATCGCCTCGCCGTAGCGGCCGATCACGTCGGCCGCCCACTCCGGGTTCTCGAGTGCTGCGGTGCCGAGGTTGATGCGGGTCGCGCCGCTCTCGAGCGCAGCCTCGAGCGTCGCATCGTCACGGATGCCGCCGGACAGCTCGATGTTGACGCCGCGGTACTGCTTGATGACCTTGCGCAGGATGGGCGCATTGGTTCCGCGGCCGAACGCCGCGTCGAGGTCGACGAGGTGGATCCACTTCGCGCCCTGCGCGACCCACTCCCCTGCGGCGTCCAGCGGGTCGCCGTAGTTGGTCTCGGTGCCCGCTTCGCCCTGCGTGAGGCGAACGGCCTTCCCGCCGGCGACATCGACGGCCGGGAGAAGCATGAGTGAGGGAGACTGCGCGAAGTCGTTCATGGGTTCCTAAGGTGAGGATTCAGATCAGCGGTCCGAGCACACCCGTCACGGACGCACGAGAACCGAGGGTATCGCGACCCCGGTCCCCCTCCAAATGCAGGAGAAATGCAACGGAAGGGCACGGGATAGGCTGAGGCATGATGTCCGGACCGCACGAAGAAGCCACGCCGGGTGCCGACGCGCGTCGACGCGATGACCGGGCCCCGCTCGTCGAGTCGGTCCCGCTCTTCCCGACCGACGCCCCTGCGGTTCCTCCCCGGCCGACGACGACCCCCGCTCCGCCGGCTCAGCCGCCGTACCGCCGCACACGCGCCGACGCGCGCGTGGACCGTGCTCCGGATATCGCCGCTCCCCCGCGCCCGCTGCCCCCGACACCTGTGGCCTCGCCTGCGGTGCCGTCTTCGCCGCCGCCTCTCGCTGCGCCCGAGACCGCACCCACCGACACCGTGCCCACCGACACCGTGCCCCGCCGTCCGGCCGCGCCCAGCATTGCGACCCCGACGGCACCCGTCCCGCGGATGCCGTCACCACCGACGCCCGGCGCGCAGACACCCATGTCGGGCGCATCCTCCGCACCGACCTCTCCTGCACCCGCGTCATCCGCGCCCACGCTCATCGAACCGGCATCGCGTCGGGAACAGCGGGTGCGCGAGCGGGATTCCTTCCTGCAGACCGAACGCCCCGAGGAGCCCGCGCGCGAAGGCGCCCGTGGCGCCCTCAACCGCCTCGGCCTGCGCATCCGCCCCTCGGCGGACGAGCAGTCGGCCCGTGACGACGAACTCGCGGTGAGCCAGCACTGGCCGGGGCCGCGCACGATCGCGGTCGTGAACGGCAAGGGCGGCGCCGGGAAGACGCCGACGACCGTCCTCCTCTCCGCCGTGTTCGCCCGCTACGGCGGTGCCGGCGTGCTCGCGTGGGACAACAACCAGACGCGCGGGACCCTGGGATGGCGAACCGACACGGGCGCGCATGATCGCACGCTGCTGGAACTGCTGCCGGAGGCCGGGAGACTGCTGGGCACCGGAGCGCAGTCCGCGGATCTCGCGCATTTCATGCACCATCAGCCGCGCGAGAAGTACGACGTGCTGCGGTCGAAGCCGATCAGGCTCGCGCACGAGAACCGCCTGAGCCCGACCGACGTCGATGCGATCCACGCCGTCGCCTCGAAGTTCTACCGGTTGATCGTCATCGACTCCGGCAACGACGAGTCGGACCCGATGTGGCTGCGCATGATCGATCACGCGGATCAGCTCGTCATCGCGACCACGACGCGCGCGGACCACGCCGAGGCCGGCGCCCTGCTCATCGAGGCCCTGGAGGAACGCGACGAGCGGTCCGCGCGTCTCGCGCGCGAGTCCGTCGCCGTGGTCTCCCAGGCGGATCCGAAGGCGACGGCCGCCGAGCTCGATCACGTCACGAGCGGGTACCGCTCCCTGTCGCGCGAGGTCGTCAGCATCCCGTTCGATCACGAGATGGTCGACGGTCCCCTGCGGTACGGCGCGCTCAACAAACGCGCCCAGCGGGCGTGGCTGTCCGCCGCAGCAGCCGTCGCCCGCGGTTTCTGACCCGTCAGGCGTCGCCGGGGTTCAGCTCAGGCTGCCGATCCAGTTCCGCAGGAGCTGGATGCCGGCCTCTCCGGACTTCTCCGGGTGGAACTGCGTGGCGGAGAGCGGTCCGTTCTCGACGGCTGCGAGGAACGGATCGCCGTACGTGGTCCATGTCAGCACCGGCTGCGGGAAGGGCGGAATGACGTCGAGCTCCCACGACTGCGCACCGTAGGAGTGCACGAAGTAGAACCGCTCCTCCTCGATTCCGCGGAACAGTACGCTGTCGTCGCCCGGGCTCACCGTGTTCCAGCCCATGTGCGGGAGGACGGGCGCGTTCAGCTCCGTCACGGCTCCCGGCCACTCGCCGAGACCCTCCGAATCGACGCCGCGCTCGACGCCGTGGGCGAAGAGCACCTGCATGCCGACGCAGATCCCGAGCACCGGCCGTCCACCGGCGAGGCGCCGATCGATGATCTCGTCTCCTCCGTGCGCGTGCAGTGCGTCACGCACCGCCGCGAACGCGCCGACGCCGGGCACGACCAGGCCGTCGGCCTCGAGCGCCTCGGCACGGTTGCGCGTGAGCACCGCATCGGCGCCCGCAGCGGCGAGAGCCTTGACGGCAGAATGCACGTTCCCCGACTCGTAGTCGAAGACCGCGACCTTCGGAGTGCGCGTCACAGCGCACCCTTGGTGGAGGGAATTCCCTCGACGAGCGGGTCGAGCGCCTTGGCCTGGCGGAACGCCCGCGCGAACGCCTTGTACTCCGCCTCGGCGATGTGGTGCGGATCGCGTCCTCCGAGCACGCGCACGTGCACCGTGAGTCCTGCGTTGAAGGCGATGGCCTCGAAGGAGTGACGCACGAGCGAGCCGGTGAAGTGCCCGCCGATGAGGTGGTGTTCGAAACCGACCGGTTCACCCTCGTGCACGAGGTACGGGCGCCCGGAGATGTCGACCACGGCCTGCGCGAGGGCCTCGTCGAGCGGTACCAGGGCGTCTCCGTAGCGGGAGATGCCGGACTTGTCGCCCAGCGCCTCGAGGATCGCCTGGCCGAGCACGATCGACACGTCCTCCACGGTGTGGTGGGCGTCGATGTGGGTGTCGCCGGATGCCCGCACCGTGAGATCGGTCAGCGAGTGCTTCGCGAAAGCGGTGAGCATGTGGTCGAAGAACGGCACGGACGTGTCGATGCGGCTCGCACCGGTGCCATCGAGGTTGAGTTCGAGTTCGACGGTGGACTCCGACGTGCCGCGCACGCGGCTCGCGGTGCGCGGGGTCAGGGCGAGGCTGCTCATGATGCCGAGTCTATCGAGGCCAGCGCGTCGAGGAACGCCGTGGTCTCGGCCTCGGTGCCCGCCGTGACACGCAGGTGTCCGGGGATGCCGACGTCACGGATCAGGACGCCCTGGTCGTAGAGCTTCTGCCAGGTCGCCTTCGGGTCAGCCACTCCGCCGAACAGCACGAAGTTGCTCCACGACTCGTGCGGCGTGTAGCCGAGGGCCTCGAGCGTGGCCGTGATCCGATCACGCTGCTCGACGATCTCATCGACCATCCCTAGCATGACATCGGCGTTGCGCAGCGCGGCGACCGCCGCCGCCTGGGTCAACGCGCTCAGGTGGTACGGCAGCCGCACGAGACGGAGCGCGTCGATGAAACCGGGGTCCGCTGCCAGGTAGCCGACGCGCGCGCCCGCGAAGGCGAACGCCTTGCTCATGGTGCGGGAGACCGCCAGACGCGGGCGACCGGCCAGAAGCGACAGCGCGGAGGGGGCGTCACGCGGGGCGAACTCCTGGTAGGCCTCATCGACCACCACGACACCGCGCGCGACCTCGTACACGGCCTCGACCACGTCGAGGCCGAGAGGCGTACCGGTCGGGTTGTTCGGCGAGCACAGCAGCACGACATCGGGATCGACATCCCGCACCTGCGCGGCCGCCTCCTCCGGCGTGATCGTGTAGTCGGGTTGGCGTGTACCCGCGACCCAGCGGGCCCCGGTCCCCTGCGCGATCAACGGGTACATCGAGTAGGTCGGCGCGAACCCGAAGGCGGTGCGCCCCGGACCGCCGAAAGCCTGCAGGATGTGCTGCAGCACCTCATTGGACCCGTTGCCCGCCCAGATGCCCTCCGCTTCCAGACCGTTGCCCAGGTAAGCGGCGAACCCTTCGCGGAGAGCGGTGAACTCCCGATCGGGGTAACGGTTCACATCGCGGATCGCGACAGCGATCTCGTCGAGGATGTCGCTGGCCACCTCGTCCGGAATCGGATGCGTGTTCTCGTTCACGTTGAGGGCGATCGGCAGCGGCGCCTGCGGGGCACCGTACGGGGTCAACCCTCGAAGGTCGTCACGAAGCGGCAGGTCATCGAGTGAGGCGGTCACCCTTCCCATGCTAGAACGCTCAGCGGGACGAGGCGATCAGAGTGACGCTCGATTGCGGTCAGTTCGTGTACTGCGCGGGGATCGACAGCGACTGTCCGATCTGCAGCTCGCCGGTCTGCAGGACGTTCAGTCGCGTGATCTCTCCGATGACCTCACGCGGGTCGGCCGTCGGCGCGATCTCGCTGGCGATGGACCACAGCGTGTCGCCCGGGAGGACCGTGACCGTCTCGAAACTGACCGTGCCGGTGCTCTCATTCGAGGCGAGGGCGCTGCCGCCGCTGATCGCGGCGAACGCGATGCCCGCCGCGAGGGGCACCGCCGCCAGAGCGAGCAGCACGCGGCGACCGCGAACCGTCAGCCGAAGACGCGTCGCCGGGCGGGCCGGGATGACTGCTGCGGTGCTGAAGGTGATGGTGCTCATGGTGTGCTCCTCTGCGTCGCCCCGTTGCCGGGAGGATCAGCCACCTGCCGCACGGGCCGGTGGAAGTTGGCGTAGCGTTCGCATCCTGCTCTCGGCCGGGAGGGCTGAATGCGAAGCTACGTTCCGAAGGTATCTTCGAGTTCGAACATCTGTCAAGCTTTCTTCGAAACCACACCCGCCAATCCGCCGACACGCTCGAACAGATCTTCCAGATCCGCATGATTCTCGGATACGGTTTCGATAGGAACACCCCACCACGGGCCACCGACATTCGAAGAGCGGCGTCGGAAACGCGTACCGAAGGAGCATCATGAGCGAGAACTCAGCCCCCGAGCCAGAGGCACCGCGCACGCGCCGTCGGAAGAGCCTGAGCCCCAAGCAGATGGCGATCCTGGAGGTCATCCAGGCCTCGATCGCCCAGCAGGGCTACCCGCCGAGCATGCGCGAGATCGGCGACGCGGTCGGGCTCAAGTCGCTCTCCAGCGTCACCCACCAACTCGGGCAGCTGGAGCTCAGCGGCTACCTCCGCCGCGATCCCGGCAAGACCAGGGCCATGGAGGTGCTGATCGACCTTCCCGGCTCCAGCACCGAGAACCCGGCCGACGTGGCGACGCCGGTCGGCGATGCGGCACTGGTGCCGCTCGTGGGTCGCATCGCCGCAGGAGTGCCGATCACCGCGGAGCAGCAGGTCGAGGAGATCTTCCCCCTCCCCCGTCAGCTCGTGGGCAAGGGCGATCTCTTCATGCTCAAGGTCTCGGGAGAGTCGATGATCGACGCCGCGATCTGCGATGGCGACTGGGTCGTCATCCGCTCGCAGAACAGCGCGGAGAACGGTGAGATCGTCGCGGCGATGCTCGACGACGAGGCGACCGTCAAGACCTTCCGCCGTCGCGACGGGCACACGTGGCTGCTGCCCCGCAACTCGGCGTTCGAACCGATCCTCGGCGATGAGGCCACGGTGCTCGGCAAGGTGGTCGCCGTGCTCCGCGCCGTCTGACCCCGGGCGCAACATGCTCCGGCCGCCTGCCGTCGTCCGTACAGTGGGAGGTGATGACTGAGACGACTCGTACTTCCTGGATGGAACGTCATCAGGTCGCGCTCTTCCTGGCGGCGATCCTGTGCGGCGTCGGAGTCGGCCTGGCCGTTCCCGGCAGCGATGCTCTCGAGTACGCGATCGAACCGGTGCTCGGGGTGCTGCTGTTCGTCACGTTCCTCTCCGTCCCCTTCCGGCGGATCGGCGGTTCCCTGCGCGATGCACGCTTCCTCGGCGCGCTCGGACTCCTCAACTTCGTAGTGGTCCCGATCGTCGTCTTCGCGTTGTCCCGTTTCGTGGCCGACGAGAGCGCCTTGCTGATCGGCGTGCTCCTGGTGCTGCTCACACCCTGCGTCGACTACGTGATCGTCTTCACCGGACTGGCCGGCGGGTCCGCGACCAAACTGCTCGCCGCCGCCCCGCTGCTGATGCTCGCCCAGATCCTGCTGCTGCCGTTGTACCTCCTGCTGTTCATCGGGCCGGACGCCGCCGCGCTGATCGACGGCGCGCCGTTCGTGCGGGCCTTCGTCGTCTTGATCCTTCTCCCGCTGGCAGCCGCCGCCCTGGTGCAGGTGCTGGCACGTCGATACTCCCTCGTCCGCACGATCGAGAGCGGTCTGCTCGCCGCGACGGTGCCCCTCATGAGCGCGACGCTCCTGATCGTCGTCGCCTCCCAGGTGCGCGCAGTGGGTGCACAGCTCGGGGCGCTCACCAGGGTCGCGCCGATCTACCTCGCGTTCGCCGTCATCCTCGTCGTGCTCGGCATCCTCGTGGCGCGCATCGCCCGTCTCGACGCGGCGTCGTCGCGCGCACTGACGTTCAGCGGCGTCACGCGCAACTCACTCGTGGTCCTCCCTCTCGCGCTCGCGCTTCCCTCGGCCCTCGCACTCGCACCGCTGGTCGTGGTCACCCAGACGCTGGTGGAGCTCATCGTGATGGTCATGCTGGTGCGCGTCCTGCCCCGGCTCATCCCGCAGCGCTGACGCCGTGACGGTCTCCACGCCCGCATAGGCTCGACGTATGACTTCGCCCTACGGGTCCTGGCCCTCCCCCTTCTCTGCGGCTTCGGTGGCCACCTCCTCGCCGCGCATCGACGGGGCGCGGTTCGTCGGCGACGACATCTGGTGGGGCGAGTCCGTACCGGCCGAGGGCGGTCGTGTCACCGTCCGGTCCTCGACCGGACGAGAGGTCCTGCCGGCTCCCTGGAGTGCACGCTCACGAGTGCACGAATACGGCGGAGGGGCCTGGACGGCGGATGACGAGGGCACCCTGTACTTCGTCGACGCCAAGGACCAGCGGGTGTACCGCCTCCCCGCGGCCGGCGGGCCGACGCCGCTGACGCCTGAGGGGCCGGCCCACGGCGGTCTGCGGTGGCAACACGGCCGTCTGCTCGCGGTGCGCGAGGACCTCACGTCTACGCCGCACCGACGCGCGATCGTGGGCGTTCCGCTGGACGGCTCCGCCTCCGGCGATCCGGCAGCGATCCGGGTGTTCGCCGAGGGATCCGCGTTCTTCGCGCATCCGGCGCTCTCCCCCGACGGCTCGCGGATCGCGTGGGTCCAGTGGAGTGGGGATCGGATGCCGTGGGACGCCGCCACGGTGCACCTCGCCACCGTGGACGGGCGCGAGGTGGCGACCCTGCCGAGTCGGGCTGCTCTGCAACCCGAATGGGTCTCCGACGATGCACTGCTCTACGCCGATGATCCCTCCGGGCGCTGGCTCCTGCATCGCGTGCACCTCGACGGCCTCTCCCCGAGCGCGCCGGCCGAGCTCATCGCACCGGCCGATGCCGATACCGGCTACGGATTGTGGGTGCTCGGCAACCGCTGGTTCCGGCCGCTCTCCGACGGCCGGACCGTCGCCATCCGCACGAACGGCCGCGATCGAGTCGTCGTGATCGATACCGAGGGAGAGACACGCGACCTCGACGTGCCCTGCGACGGCCATGTGAGCGTTGACGATGTCCGCGGACACCGCGTGCTGCTGTCCGGCAACGGTTCCCACGTGAACCCGGGCGTCTGGTGCGTGGACCTGGACTCCGGAGAGGTGACGGCGGTGCGCGGCGGCGACCGGGTGGATCCCGCATGGATGCCCGCCGCACAGCAGATCGACATCGACGGTGCGCACGGACCGGTGCACGCCTTCGCCTACGCACCGGCGAACCCGGAGGTCTCCGCCCCGGAGGATTCGCTCCCGCCCTATGTCGTGCTCGTGCACGGCGGACCGACCGCCCACGTGACGGGTGCCACGTCCGCCGCGATCGCGTTCTACACGAGCCGTGGCATCGGCGTGCTCGACGTGAACTACGGCGGTTCGACCGGCTACGGTCGCGCCTATCGGGAGCGACTGCAGGGGCAATGGGGCGTGGTCGACGTCGACGACGTGATCGCCGCCGCACAGGGGCTCGCCGACGCCGGCCTGGCAGATCCCGATCGGATCGCGATCCGCGGCGGCTCGGCCGGGGGCTGGACCGTGTTGTCGGCCCTCGTACGCGGCGGGGTGTTCGGGGCGGGCATCAGCCGCTACGGCGTCTCCGACCTGCGGATGCTCGCTGAGGACTCCCACGACTTCGAAGCGCACTACATCGAGAGCCTCGTGGGTCCCCTGCCGGAGTCGGAGCAGCTGTACATCGACCGCTCCCCGCTCTCATCCGCCGGCCGGATCGCGGTGCCGGTGCTCCTGCTGCAGGGCGAGGACGACCGTGTCGTGCCGCCGTCGCAGTCCGCGGCGATCCGCGACGCACTGGCCGCGCGCGGAATCGACCATGAGTACGTGCTCTATCCGGGAGAAGGGCACGGCTTCCGCCGCGCGGAGACCGTCGTCGATGCGCTCGAACGGGAGCTGACGTTCCTCGGTCGTGTCTTCGGATTCGCTCCGCGACTCTGATCCCGGATTCGTCCGGCTAATTACTCCCCGACGCGGTTGCGCAACCGCATGGCCCGGTCTGCCTCGCGGGTGTCCTGACGCTCACGCAGGGTCTGACGCTTGTCGTACTCGCGCTTTCCCTTCGCCAGGGCGATCTCGACCTTGGCGCGACCGTCCGAGAAGTAGAGCTTCAACGGGATCAGCGTGTATCCGCCCGCCGAGACGGCGTGGGCGAGCTTCGCAATCTCCTCGCGGTGCAGCAGCAGCTTGCGCACGCGCTTGGCGGTGTGGTTCGTCCAGTGACCCTGGGAGTACTCCGGAATGTGCACCGAATCGAGGAAGACCTCGTTGCCCTTGATGAACGCGTACCCGTCGCTCAGGTTCGCGCGCCCCTGGCGCAGCGACTTCACCTCGGTGCCCGTGAGCACCATCCCCGCCTCGTACGACTTCTCGATGTTGTAGTCGTGACGTGCGCGACGATTGGTCGCGATGACCTTCTCCCCGCGTTCCCTGGGCATGATGCTCTCCTGTGTGTCGATGAGCTCAGCGACATGAAACGGCTGAGCAGCCTTTCAGTCTATACCGAGCACGGAGGGCACACCCGACCCGGTCGGGTCAGGTGCGCAGCCAGCGTCTGATCGCGAACCCGGCGGACAGGGCCGCCAGCACGATGCCGATGCCGATCAGCACAGGCACCACGAGCATCGCGTCCTGCATCGTGATCCAGGTCGTGATGAAGGGGACTCGACCGCGGAGGTATCCGTTGACTCCGAAGTGCACCCCGGCGACGACCGCGGCGCTGGCGAGCGCAGACCCCAGGAACGCCGCGAACACGCCTTCGAGGACGAACGGCGTCTGGATGAACCTGTTGGACGCGCCGACCAGGCGCATGATGCCGATCTCCTTGCGTCTCGCGTACGCGGACAGACGGATCGTGGTCGCGATCAGCAGCGTCGCCGCGATCAGCATGAGCACCGCGATACCCACGGCGATATACGTCGCGACCGTGAGCGCGGAGAAGAGCGGCTCCAGATATTGCAGCTGGTCCTTGACCTGCTCCACGCCCGCCTGGCCGCTGAAGGCCTCGGCGAGCACCGGAGACTGCCCCGGGTCCTTCATCGTGACGAAGAACACCTCGAAAGCCTGGTCGGGCGTGAGCACGCTGGCCTGGTCGGCGCCGAGCTGCTCGACGAGCTTGGCGTAGGTGTCTTCCTTGGTGTCGAACGTCATCGAGCTGATGAGCGGCGAGAGCGCATCGCCCTCGAGCTGAGCCCGGACGGCTTCCACCTGCTCATCGCTGGCCGCGCCGTCGACACAGGTGTCGGATTCCGAGACCGCGGAGCACATGTACACGGCGACCTGGGCGCGCTCGGCCCAGTAGCCGCGCATGACGCCGATCTGGCCCTGCATCAGGATCGCCGCACCGACGAATGTGAGCGAGACGAAGGTCACCAGCACGACGGAGATCACCATCGAGATGTTGCGGCGGAGACCGCCGAGGGCTTCGGCGAGGATCAGACCGATTCTCATGAGGTCGGCCCCACTTCTTCATCGTCGCCGTCAGAGAGTCCCAGGCGATCGGCGACGCCGAGCTCGGCGACATCGACCTGCGGCAGGACGATCGGATGCGTGCGCGGGCCGACCGCGACAGGAGGGTCGACCGGAGCGGGATCCGGCGCCACGACCGGCTCGAGAGGCACCACCGTGTCCGCGGGTGTGCTCTCGGCGACAGGTGCGGATGCCGAAGCTGGCTCGTGCGCCGGAGCGGCGGCAGCGGCCTTGCGCTGCTCGCTCAGCTCCTCGGCGAGTGCGGCTCGGACCATGGAGAGGTCTGCCGTCTGGCGCTGCACCTCCTGCACCGCGGTGAGCGCGGCGACGGCGGCCGCGCCGCGTACCTCTGCCGGCACGAGGCGAGGGATGTTCGAGGTGTCGCCGTACCCGCCGTGCACCTCGTCGCGCACCATCTCGCCGTCGTTGAGCTCGATCACGCGACGCTGCATCTGGTCGACGAAACCAGCCTCGTGCGTAGCCATCAGCACGGTCGTTCCACCCGCGTTGATACGGGCGAGCAGCTGCATGATGTCGACCGAGGTCGCGGGGTCCAGGTTGCCTGTGGGCTCATCGGCGAGCAGCACCTGCGGACGATTGACGAGAGCGCGTGCGATGGCGACGCGCTGCTGCTCGCCACCGGAGAGTTCGTGCGGCATCCGCTTCTGCTTGCCGTCCAGCCCGACCAGCGCGAGCGCCTCGGGGACGGCCTGCTGGATGAACCCGCGCGAGGAACCGGTGACCTGCAGGGTGAAGGCGACGTTCTGGTAGACGGTCTTCGACGGGAGCAGCCGGAAGTCCTGGAACACCGAGCCGATGTGGCGCCGGAAATAGGGCACCTTGCGGTTCGCGAGCGAGCGCAGGTCTCTGCCGAGCACCGCCACCCTCCCTGAGGTGGGGACGTCCTCGCGCAGGATGAGCCGCAGGCAGGACGATTTGCCGGACCCGGAGGCGCCGACCAGGAAGACGAACTCCCCGCGCTGCACCTCGAAGTCGACTCCGGACAGAGCGGGCTTCGACGTCCCGCGGTAGCGTTTCGTGACGTTCTCGAACCGAATCATGGCGCTACGAGCCTAAGCGCGCCTCTTCGGCTGGCCGCGAGCGACACCCCGCGCAGTGCGTCCGCGTCAGGATCGGATGGGTAGTGCTCCCCATCCGACACCCCCTGCCACGTCGCAGGCCCCTGTTAACATGAGGATGCCGGTGACGCACTCGCGGCCGGCCCAATGCTTCTAGGGGGAACCATGACGACACCTGCAGGTTGGTACGACGACGGATCCGGACGTCAGCGCTGGTGGGACGGCCAGCAGTGGACCGAGCACTTCGCTCCGGAGGCCGCAGCGCCCGTCGAGGCGGAGACCGCCGCTGCGGCTGAGGTCCCGACGACAGACGCGGCAGCGGCGTACGAGCCGCCCGCATCCGAGGCTCCGGCGTACGAGGCTCCGGCGTACGAGGCGGCCGCCCTCGACGAGCCGTCGATCGATGACACCGTGATCCGTCCGACTGACGAGACCGCGACCACCCCGGCGGCGCAGGACTGGTCCGCGCCGTCGACCGCTCCGGCCGCGTCGTCCGACCCCAACGCGTTCGCCGATCAGGGTGCGACCGCGGCGACCACGCCGCTCGACGACGGCATCGCCGCCTATGCTCGTCCCGCAACGCCGGGCTATCCGGGTTCCGCACCGGTGTACCCGGGCGCCTACTCGGCGGCGCCGACCGGCTACCCGGCCGCAGCACCCTACGGACAGGCCGCTCCCGAGGGGCCGAAGAAGGTCTCGGTCCTGGGGCTGGTCGGGCTGGGCCTGGGCGTGCTGGGCACGATCCTGGTCTTCATCCCGGTCATCGGCTTCATCGGGTTCATCGTTCTCGCGGCCGGCTTCATCGTGTCGCTCATCTCGCTCTTCCTGAAGGGCAAGAAGTGGCCGGGCATCACGGGCCTGATCCTCGCGGTGGTCGGCACGATCATCGGCATCGTGATGTCGTTCATCTACCTGTTCGCCTTCGCGCAGGGCGTGAGCAGCGAGATCGACAACCTCCCCACCTCCTCGCCCTCGATCGAGGCGACCGCGCCGAGCGAGACCGATGAAGGGACGACCGGCACCGGCCGCCCGACCGTCGAAGAGGTGACCGTCGGAATCACCGAGATCCTGCAGGCGGTGGAGACCGAGGCCCTGACTCCCGAGCAGATCACCTGCGTCGCTGGGGAGTTCGTCGCTTCCGACATCCCCGACGACACGTTGCGCGTGATCGCCAGCGGCGCAGACGAGACGTTCCTGGACGTGGACGCCGTGACCGCTTTCACGGACGAGATCACCGAGGCGATTCCCGCCTGCCTCGTCCCCTGAGTCGCGGACGACATGAAGAAGGCCCCGGACGGATCCGGGGCCTTCTTCATGTCTCGCTGCTCAGTCGTCGCTGGGACGCTTGCGCCAGCGGATGCCGGCGGAGATGAAGTCGTCGAGGTCGCCGTCGAACACGGCTGCCGGGTTTCCCGACTCCTGGCCGGTGCGAAGGTCCTTCACCAGCTGCTGGCCGTAGAGGAAGTAGGAGCGCATCTGGTCACCCCAGCTCGCGGTGATGTTGCCCGCGAGCTCCTTCTTCTTCGCCGCTTCCTGCTCCTTCTGCAGCAGCAGGAGGCGCGTCTGCAGCACGCGCATGGCGGCCGCACGGTTCTGGATCTGCGACTTCTCGTTCTGCATCGACACCACGATGCCGGTCGGGAGGTGGGTGAGGCGCACGGCCGAGTCGGTCGTGTTGACCGACTGCCCACCGGGACCGGAGGAGCGGAACACGTCGACGCGGATGTCGTTCTCGGGAATGTCGACCTCGGTGGCCTCTTCCATGAGCGGGATGACCTCGACAGCGGCGAACGACGTCTGACGCTTGTCGGCCGAGCCGAACGGGCTGATGCGCGCGAGGCGGTGCGTCCCGGCCTCGACGGAGATCGTGCCGAAGGCGTAGGGCGCATCGATCTCGAAGGTCGCGGACTTGATGCCAGCCCCTTCGGCATACGACGTATCCATGACCTTGACGGGGTACTTGTGGCGCTCGGCCCAGCGCAGGTACATGCGCATGAGCATCTCGGCGAAGTCGGTGGCGTCGTCGCCGCCCGCGCCGGAGCGGATCGTGATGATCGCGGAGCGCTCGTCGTACTCGCCGTCGAGCAGCGTCTGCACCTCGAGCTGGTTGATCATCTCGGTGAGGGCGGCGAGCTCGGCCCGTGCCTCCTGCGCCGAATCCTCGTCACCCATCTCGTTCGCGAGGCCGACGAGCACCTCGAGGTCGTCGAGACGCTGAGCGATCCCGGTGATCCGGGCGAGCTCGGACTGCCGGTGGCTGAGGGCGCTGGTCACCTTCTGTGCGTTCTCGGTGTCGTCCCAGAGGTCGGGGGCGCCGGCCTCCTCGCTGAGCCGCGCGATGTCGTCGCGGAGACGGGAGACATCGACGACCTCGCTGATGTCGCCGAAGGTGTGCCTGAGCGCCTGGATGTCGGCGGAGAGATCGAGTTCGAGCATGATATCCGAGCCTATCCTGCCGGGCGCGTGCGCGCTTCCGGTTTCGGATCACCCCGTTCACCGCACCGAGAGCTCGAGACGTCGATGCTCCTTCCCCGTGTCGATCACGATGCTGAGCGCCTCGACCGCCCGGGCTCCCGACGAGATCACCACCGAGCCCTCCCCGACATCGGCGAGGACGGCTGCCACCTCCCTGGCCGCTCGGTCGCTGATCCGTGGCGCATCCGGGACGTGGTTCGCGAGTATCGCGACGCGCACCCCTCGCCTCCGTGCCACGGCGGCGGCATCGGCGATGTCGGGATGGTGCAGGCGCGGCGAACGGATGCGATCCCTGATCGTGCCCTCCCGGGCGGTCAACTCGGTGAGGAAGTCGTCGTCGATCCCGTCCGCATCACGCAGTCGTTCCAGCACGTCCTGCACCTCGCGCGCGATCGCACCGAGCTCCGCCCGGTACTGCTCTGCAGCCGCGCGCGCGGCGGCTCCCCGACGCGCGCTCTCGGCGGCTTCGGAACGGTGCGCGCGCTCACGGGCGACCATGTTGCGCAGCGTCAGTCGCCAGATCACGCCGACGACCCCCGACATGATCGGGATGCTGAGCATGGCGCCGATGCCCGACGCGGACTGCTCGGTGAGTGCTCCCCATCCGACGACGAGTGCGAGCTGTGCGGCGAGACCGATCCCCCCGATCGCCGGGTTGCCCCGACCGATCTGCAGGGCGACGAGGTAGGAGGCGAAGTCGATCACCCACGTGGCATCCGCCTGGTCCACGACCGTCAGCATCAGCGCCGTCGTGGTGAGTGTCGCCGCCGGCACCGCCCATGCCCGCAGTCCGCGCAGCGGCTCGTCGCGGCGGTACGTGAGGACGACAGCCCCCAGCAGAGCGACGAGAAGCGCGCCGAGGTAGGCCGGAGCCGGCGGCGCGAACCGCCCCTCGATCACGCCCTGGGCGATGCCGCAGCACCACACCGCGATCATCGCCCACCGCGCGCCCCGCGTGGCGAGGCCGGCCGCGCCGGTGCCGCTCGAGGTCATCGTGGCCATGACAGCGACACCTCCGTCCCCGTGCGCGGCACCGAGACGATCTCCGCTCGGCCGCCGATGTCCGCCAGGCGACGGATGATGCTGTCACGCACGCCGAGACGCTCCCCGGGCACCGCAGCGAGGACGAAGCCGATGCCGTCATCGCGCACGACCACGCGGACGCGGTCATGCGCGAAGAGCGCGTCGACGAACACGCGTTCCGCTCCGGAGTGGCGTCGCGCGTTGCGGATCGCCTCGGATGCCGCGGCCGAGACCTCCTGCACGACGTCGGCCGGAAGGAACCCTCCTCGATCATCGATGCGCAGCTCCACCGATGAGAAGCGCGCTGCGCGCAGGCGGATCTCCTCCGCGGCCTCCGCGGTGTCGATCACGGCGCCCGCGCCACCCGTATCATCCGGGTCGCCGGAGTCTCTGAGCACCAGGAGGGCGTGCGCCGCCTCGTCCTGCAGCTCCCGGGGTGCCGCGCCCCGGAACAGGGCCGCCGCGGCGAGCACCGAGAGCACCTCGTCGTGTACGAGACGCTGGAGCTCGGCGTTGCGTTCGGCCTCCGCCTCCTGGCGCGCCTGGCGCTCAGCAGCGAGACGTGCGTCCTCTTCCAGGCGGCGCAGCTGCGTCAATCGCCCGCGGATGCCGATGAAGATCACCACGAACGCGATGTTGCTGACGTGGATGGGCGTCGCCGCGGCGATCACCTCGGGCACGGAGCCCGTGAAGATCCAGGCCGAGAGCGCCACCGACATGCCGGAGAAGACGGCGAGCGCGATCGCGATGACAGGACGGACGAGGAGAACGAGGAGGGTGACGGACCCGGGCTCGATCATCCACACCCACGGCACGACGCCGTCCGCCGGGCCGACGTAGGCGAGGAACGAGAGCAGCTGGAGCGAGATCACGCACGCCGGGATCAGCACCCAGAGCACCCGGAGCACGCCCATCGGCAGCACCCGTCCGCCGACCGCGATCACGACGAAAAGACAGATGCAGATCCAGGACGCGGCCTGCCACCAGGACGCGAACATCCCTGCCTGCACGAAGGAGAGCGGAGCCGCCTGCGCGAACGCGCCGACCAACGACCCCAGAGCGATCAGCCATCCGACCTGTCGGTCGGTGCGCGGATCCGCCATCCCCTGTTCTGAAAGCCGAGTCCCCATCGGCAGCCTCCTGTCGTTCCCCGCTCAGTGTCGTGCATCCACCCTCCTGCGACCAACATGCTGTCCGCGCGCGGCGCTTCTCTCCGCGCGCACGATCGGGGACGACGCGCGGATCCGGCGGACGCGCGGAGTAGCCTCGGACTGTGAGCGGTGCATCGACGATCCTGAGACAGTTCGGGCCGATGGTGTACCTGCCGACCGTGCTCTTCTCGCTCGGCGAGGGTGCGGTCATCCCTCTGATCCCCGTGATCGCCGCGCGGATGGGCGCCGATGTCGCGTTCGCCGCCCTCGTGGCGTCCGCACTGGTCGTCGGACAGCTGTGCGGCAATCTGCCCGCCGGCTGGGCCGTCGCCCGCATCGGCGAGCGTTTCACGATGGTGATCGCCGGAGTGGTGTCGATGCTCGCCGCCGCCGGGATGATCTTCGCCCCTTCGATCGGCGTGCTCGCGGCATCCGTCTTCCTTCTCGGTTTCTGCGCTGCGGCGTTCGGGCTCGCCCGTCATGCGTTCATGACCACCCGGGTGCCGGTCGCGTTCCGGGCGCGGGCGCTGTCGCTGCTCGGCGGCAGCTTCCGCTTGGGAATCTTCGTCGGTCCGTTCGTGGCGGCGGGGCTCCTGCAGCTCTTCGACGCGGAGTCGGCTGCGATCTGGTTCTTCATGGGCTGCCTCGTGTTGATGGTTCTGCTGGTGTTGTTCGGCCCGGATCCGGAGAAGGACATCCCGCCGATCACCCGCCCGTCTGCGCGGTCGTTCGTCGAGGACTCCGGCGAGCCGGTGAGCGGATCGATCCCGACCGTCGGGCGTGCCGGCATCTTCCGCACGATGTGGCGGCAGCGCGCGGTTCTCGGACGTCTCGGCCTCGCGGCCGCCTCGCTGTCGGCGGTGCGCTCGGCGCGCCAGGTCGTGCTGCCGCTGTGGGGTCTGTCTCTCGGGCTCGACGCCTCCACGATCGCCTTGGTGGTCGGCGTGTCGGGAGCGATCGACTTCGCCCTGTTCTACGCGAGCGGGCAGGTGATGGACCGATTCGGTCGCCTCTGGGCGGCGATGCCCGCGATGGTGCTGATGGCCGGCGCCTTCTTCGCCCTTTCGTTCACGCACGACGGAGATGCCGCCGTGCTCTGGTACGGCATGTTCGCCGCGATGCTCGGCGTCGGCAACGGGCTCTCCAGCGGCATCCTGCTCACTCTCGGCGCCGACGTCGCCCCCAAGCGCGACCCCGCGCCGTTCCTCGGATCATGGCGCACGCTGACGGATGCCGGTGGCGCGATCGCCCCGCTGCTGATCTCCGGCATCATCGCCGTCGCCTCGCTGCCGATCGCCGCCGCCGCCATGGGTGTCGTCGGACTTCTCGGAGCCGCCGGGTTCCTGCGGTGGATCCCGCGGTTCGTCCCGCGGCCGAAGCCCGAGTAGCTCCGCTCCCCCGCGCACCCCGCCCGGTCGATCGTGTCGCGTCCGGTCACATCTGGCGATCGAGTGTCGGATCCGCCTCCCGGGCGCGACATCGCGCACCCTCCCCGCATACGGTGTGAGCCGCAACTGATCTGGGGGAGACACGATGACCGACAACACACCTGCGCCTTCGGACGAGGGATCCGACCGCTTCAGCCGCCGCACGGTGATCGCCGCGGCCGCGTGGTCGGTGCCCGTCGTGGCACTGACGATCGCGACACCGCTGGCAGCAGCCAGCGCGACGCCCGTGCGGAACCTGCAGGCGTCGAGCCGCGTCTCTGTCCCGCCGTTGGGCAGTCCGCCCTGGAACTCGTCGGAGTCGGGCGTCGGCAAGATGCTCGCGCCGTATGCTCCCGTCGTGCTGGGCTTGTCGTTCACCAACCTCGGTGAACCGCTCGCGCCCGGCGAGGCTTTCCTCCAGGGGCTGCTGACGTCGGTCGCCAAGAACCAGGCCGGTCAGGACCTGTTCACGCTGACCGCGGTGAACAACAACAACTGGACCTACATCGGCAAGGGCACTCCACAGCACGCGGCACCCGCCGTAGACGCCGCCTACCCCATCTGGTTCCAGTACCAGCTGCCGCTCGCGACCGGTCAGACGTCCAGCACCGTGTACTTCACGGCGACTCCGACCGGCGCCGTAGCCGATCGTGTCTTCGTCGACGGCACGTTGCAGATCCCGGGACAGATCCTCTACTCGCGGGCCTACGTCAACGCGAACCTGTCCACGATTCCCGCGGGCACCAGCGGAAGTGTCCCCTACGACTATCGCGCCGGCTGGTCTCGAGTGCCGCTGCCGAACGTCACGGATCACTTCTACATCGAACCCGCGTCGGCCTGACCGGCGCA
Organism: Microbacterium saperdae; assembly: GCF_006716345.1. Taxonomy (NCBI): domain Bacteria; kingdom Bacillati; phylum Actinomycetota; class Actinomycetes; order Micrococcales; family Microbacteriaceae; genus Microbacterium; species Microbacterium saperdae. Next base: position 1,043,513 of record NZ_VFOX01000001.1, on the reverse strand, counting down.
CACGAGCCCGCTCGATCCGCGCGATTCATGTGAGATCGAGTGTCCCCCGTGGGGCGGCGGGATCCGTTGCACGGAGCCTCTCCCCAGCTGTGCTCCGGACCCTTCCCCTGCACGCTCCCGCCGTCTCACGCTCCACCAGGACATGAGCGACACCCCACCCTGCAAATCCCCGAGCGACCTGATGGCGAGCGTCCCCGCGAGAGGATCCCCACGGAGATCACGGCGACGCAGGCGCCCGCCGATGCGGCGGTCGACGCCTCCTGCGCGGCCTGGGACACAGCGCCTGAGGATGAATCCGACCTCCGCCAGATCGGTGGGCCGACATACTGGTGCGGAGATCCCCTTGCCGAAAGGACGGCTCTTGGACGGTTCTGTGATCGGCGCCGCCGACATCCACCGCCTCATCGGGCGTGCTCGAGCGTCGTCGCCGGATCCATCGTCCTATCGCGCCCGTCGTCTTCTTCGTCGCTATGGCGAGATCGCGGTGGAACGGGCCACGAGCGACGCGATCCGTGTCACGTCGACGCCGCCGATACGCAGCTCACCTCCCGCGATCGTGCTGTTCCGCATGCTCCGCGGCCGCCTCCGCGCCACCCACGACGGATACACCTTTGCCTCCGGCCCCGGCGAGTCGGTTCTGTTCCTGACTTCCGGACACTACGACTTCCTGATGGAAGAGGGTGAGCTCACACAGGTGCGGGTCGCGCTGCGCCTGTTCGCCCCCGCAGAGATCGCGGACATCGTGGCCGCGATCGACATCCCTCTGCCGCCGTCGACGCTCACCTCGACGGTGTGGAGCGCGATCGACTCGCTCATCGACGCGCCGCCGAGCGAGAATCCGGACACGGACACGGATCAGGCGATCGAGACCCTCGTCGCCGGCCTCGTGGCCCAAGTGGCGACGCAGATGGTCCAGGCACGTGGGAGATCCGCGAACACGTCTCCGCTTCTCGGCGCCGCGCTGCGCCACCTCGATCAGAATCTTGCGGATCATCACCTGAGTCTCGATGCGCTCGCTGCTGCCGTCGGCACCAGCACACGCACCCTGAACCGGGAGTTCCGCACCATCGGTACGAGCCCGATGGCCGCCCTGCGCGATGCCCGCCTGACCGCCGTCGAGCAGCTGCTTTCCTCACGCGCCCCTCTGCCGCCGCTCGACGTGATCGCGAAGAACCACGGGTACAGTGACCGCACCGCGCTCACTCGTGCATTCCACCGCCGGTTCGGCCGATCACCGACTGAGCATCGGCAACTCGCTCTGGCGCGATCTGTGGGAGAGTGACAGTCCAAGGAGGTCGACCATGGAACCGCATCAGCAGGAGTTCAGTCAGATGCCCGGCATCAACGACAATCCTCTCGGCGCCTCCTTCCGCCAGCTCTCGGAGGAAGACACGAAGCCGCGCGCGATGCTCTGGTCATCGATCAGCGTCGGTCTTCTCGTGGTCGCGGTCGGCGTCTACTTCCTCGGCGATTGGCTCGGCTGGTTCTGAGCTGAGCGCCCCCGCTGTGGGGCCCACCGGTCATCGCAGGGCCGTGCGACTCGTCGCCGTGGCCTCCAGCGGCACCCCGTCCGGGACGAACGGCGCGAACAGCGGCGGATGCCACGCCGCGGCCATCGTCACTCGGGCGGAGACGCCATCCGGGGTGTCCGCGGCGACGAGAGTCGCATCACCGGGCATCACGGCGATCAGCGCCAGTGCCTGGTCGCGCACTCCGGTGGCGGTCAGTTGTGCTCGCACGCTCTCCCCCTCGACCACGAGCGTGAAACCGTCGGCTCCGGCGAGCGCGGCCGCATCGGCGAGGGCGTCCAGCCTCTTCTGCGCGATGTAGAGGTCGGTCGCGCAGACGCACACGAACAACAGTGCGAGAGCGAGCAGCACGTAGCCGAGCGTGAGCAGCAGGACGCTGCCTTCTTCGCCCCTGGTCACCGTCTTCTCCGACGGAGAAGCCCTCATTGCGCACCCCAGAGCCGCGACACCTTCTGCACCGCCGATGCCTCGACGGGAATCGACAGCGCACGCTCGAGTCCGAACACCGCGGGAACGAACGGGAGCGTGACTCGGGCGCCGATCGTCACGGTCACCGTCGCCCCGGACGACGGACAGTCCACGCCCGCGGGCACACACGTCACCGAGACCTGGAGGGCGTCTTGATCGAGTCCGTACTCATCCGCGATCCCGTCCAGCACCGCATCGGCATCCGAGGCCAGCGCGATCACCCGAGCGGTGTGGCGTGCGGCGGCCTCCGCGCCGAGGGTCTGTTCCTGGATCACGCCGAGCAGGATCACCAGATAGACGAGCGGCACCAGCAGGATCACGCCGACGGTAATGAACTCCAGTGCTGCGGACCCGTCGTCATTCGTCGCCCAGGCTCTCCTCCGGCGCATGCGCCTCGACCTCCAATCCGTAGGGAATGCCGAGCAGGCCGATCACCGGCAGAGTCGTGCGCACCCGCACGCCGATCGTCGCCTGACCCTGCGCATCGGATCGCCGGACGCTGATCTCCTCGGCATACTCGGCTCCGACGGCCCGCGTGATCGCGATCCGGGTCCGCTCGGCTCCTTCCGCGAGACTCGTGTCGGCGAGCGCCGCGTAGTACGCGCCCTCGACGGCGGAGTCATGCACGACGTTGCGCACGTAGACCGCGAGCGCGAGCTGCAGCACCGCAAGCGTGAGCACCGTGAGCAGCGTCCCGACGAGGAGGAACTCGACCGGACTCGATCCCCGGTCGTCCCCGAACCCGCGACGAACGCTCACCTCAGAGTCCGGACACCCGTTGGATCGCCTGCTCGAACAGGGCGGAAAGCGCCGGCCCCGCCACGGCCCAGATCAGCACGACCAGCCCGGCGGTCATCAGAGTCACCAGCACCCATCCCGGCACATCGCCGCGCTCGTCCTCGGCGAGGTCGCGCAGCCAGATCGTCGCATCCGTCCGCCGGCGTCGAAGAGTTGTCATGAAGTTCCTTTCTCGGAGCGGTCAGCTGATGCCGAGCCGCAGGATGAACAGGCCGGGGTAGATCGCGAAGAGGACGGACAGCGGCAGGATGAGGAACACGAGAGGGAGGAGCATCAGGATCTCCTTGCGCCCCGCCTGCTCGATGAGTGTCCGTTTCGCGTCCTCGCGCGCGTCTCCGGCCTGGGCGTGCAGCACCCCGGCCAGTGGCGCTCCGCGTTCGAGAGCGGCGATCACCTGGTCGACGGCTCGCGTGAGTCCCGGAAGCTGCAGCCGCGTAGCCATCCCGGCGAGCGCTTCCGCGAGCGGCGAGCCGGTGTTCACCGCGAGCACCACCTGGCGCAGTTCCCCGGTCAGCTCCCCCGAGCCGACCGTCGTCACCCGCCGCAGCGAGTCGAGGAAGCCCTCGCCGGCGGAAAGACAGAGCGAGAGGAACTCCAGCATGGTCGGCAGCTCTTCCGTCAGCCGCGCACGGCGCGAGGCGACGCGCGCGGAGAGCTGCATGTCGTACGCGACCCCGGCGAGCGCTCCGGCCAGCAGCGGCATCAGCGCGACCGGGGCCGTCATCCGGTCGGTGAGGACCAGGACTATCAGAACGACTGCGCCCAGCCCGATGCTCGCGACCATCCACCCGAGCTGCCGACCGCGGAAAGCGGAAGGTTCCATCGGGGATCCAGCCTGTGCGAGCCGCTGCCGGAGCGCGTCGCCTCCGCCGACGAGACGCTCGAACGCACTCTGCGCTCGTTGCCAGAGGGTTCGCCCTCCGGCGGGCAGTACGCCGGAGGTGGGGAGGATGCCGCGCGGCAGGGCTTCGTCGGCGACGACGTCACGGATGTACGGGGCGATGCGCACGGCGAGCGACGGTGCTCGCCACCGCGGCAGCGCCGAGAGCAGCGCCAGCACCCCGGCACCGAAAGCGCCGCCGAGCAGCACCGCGTTCGCGATCGCCGTGACGCCGTTCATCCGAACCACCTCCGCGGCTCCGCCAGACGGCCGATGCGGATCATGATGCGGAAGGCGACCACTGAGACCACGGCCCCGACGCAGATCACGAGCACCCCTTCCGCCGTGCCGTAAGCGGACGCACCTTCTGGCCGCATCACGAGCAGCCCCAGGATGACCCACGGCGCCACCGCCCCCAGTACTGCGGCGCCACGGATCCACGACTGGCGCGCTTCCACCTCACCGCGCAGAGCTGCATCCGCACGCACCGACGCGGACAGCGCCCGCAGCACGTTGGTGAGCTCTGTCCCTCCGACCTGCCGCGCCATCCGCAGCGTTTCGACGATGCGGTCACCGATCGGATCCGCGAGAGCGACCTTCAGCCGATCCAGACTCGCCTCGAAGCGCCCCGTCGCCTGCAGGTCGCGGGCGAAGACGGCGAAGGCGGGGCGCAGCATCACGGGTGCGGAACTGCCGAGCCCGGCCACCGCATCGGGTAGCGACAGACCCACGCGGATCGAGGCGACGAGCAGATCGCAGACGTCTGGCCAGAGCTGCCGTCGAAGCCGCAGCAGGCGAACGCGACGAGCCCGAAGGAACAGCACCGGCGCCAGGGCGCCTGCGATGCCGGCCAGGAGCGCGAGGACCGGTATGGCCGTGAGCAACCAGACCACGGACGCCGCGATCATCGCCGCCGCCACGATCGCGCTCACCACGGTGCGCTGTCCGAGAGCCCCGAGTCCTGCCTCCTCCTGCAGGCGCATGAGCCGACCACGGCGTGCGGTGGATTCCGCCTTCTCTCTCGGCGGCCACATCCAGGGCGAGATGCTCAGCAGCACACCGGCAGCGAGCAGCGCGCCGAGCAGCAACGTCACGACATGACCTCGGACCGTCGCAGCGCCGAGACGCGTGCGCCGGCCGAGTAGATCGACCGCGTGAGGATGCGACCGTCGCTGACCTCGCCGGTCGGTGCGATCACCTCCTGCACACGGCGATGCCCCACCGCATCACGCTCGCAATGCACCACCAGCCCGACCGCCGCGGCGAGTGCCGGGGCGACGAACGCGCGGTCGATGTTGCGGCCGGCCAACAGCGGCAGGATCGCCAGCTTCTCGAGCGCCCCGGTCGCGGAGTTCGCGTGGACGGTACCCGCACCCGGCACGCCCGTGTTGAGCGCGAGAACCAGGTCGAGGGCTTCCGCATCGCGCACCTCACCGACCACCAGTCGATCCGGCCGCATACGCAGAGCCTCCTTCACCAACCGGCGCAGGGTGATCTCGCCCGTCCCCTCCAGACTCGCCTGCCGCCCCTGCAGCGCGACCACGTCGGGCCCCGTGACCGCGAGTTCGAAGGTCTCCTCGACCGTGATGATGCGCTGCCGATCAGCGCACGAATCCAGGAGCGCACCGAGCAGCGTCGTCTTCCCGGCATGGGTCGCCCCGGACACGATCACGCTCACCCCGTCGCGCATCGCCGTGCGCAGCAGCGTCGCGACCGTCTCGGGCATGGCCCCCTGCGCCGTGAGCGCGGCGAGTGACCGGTACTTCGGGAGGAACTTCCTGATGTTGACGGCCCACGACCCCCGCACGACATCGGCGATCGCCACGTGCAGGCGCGATCCGTCGGGCAGCGAGGCATCCACGAACGGCTGGCTGATGTCGACACGGCGCCCGGTGGACTGCAGCATCCGCTCCACGAGGTCGCGCATCGTCGCATCCGTCAGGCGCAGGTCGATCCGCTCCGCGACCCCACCGCGAGCAACGTGCACGTGCGTCGGACCGTTCAGCCAGATCTCCTCGATCTCGGGATCGTCCAACAGCGGCTGCAGCACGCCGAAGCCGCTGACCGCCGCCAGCACATCGCGCACGCACGCCGCCTCGTCGTCGATCAGCTGCTCGCCGCGCGACAGCGCCACATCGTTGTGTCGGCGCACCTCCGCCACCGCGACGCGACGCAGGGACTCGGGATCGATCGACGGGTCGCTGCTCTCCGCACGCAACCGCAGTCGCACGCGCTCGGCGACGACGGCAGAGGGGTGATTCACCCGTGCATCCTCGCAAGATTCCCGCACCCGGCTCCGAAGTTATCCACAGCGCGGTCGTCGACGCTCTCGACGGCGCGCAACTGCGGGCTGATCCCCAGAATCTCGTTTCCCGCGATCAGTAGACTGATTTCACCGCGCGGGAGTGGTGAAATTGGCAGACACGCAGGATTTAGGTTCCTGTGCCCTAGGGCGTGTGGGTTCAAGTCCCACCTTCCGCACTGATCGATCGCACCGTACGCGCTCGACCTCTTGACCGCCGCACACATCTCTACGACGGGAAACCCATGCATCACGCCGCTCTCATCCCCTGGCTCGACCCCGCGATGATCATCGGCAACGCCGGCCCGTGGGCACTGCTCGTAGTGTGCTTCATCGTCTTCGCCGAGACGGGTCTGCTGGTCGGGTTCCTGCTGCCCGGTGACACGCTGCTCGTGATCGCCGGCCTGCTGTCGCACCCGATCGCCGGATCGGAGCACGGTGTCTTCGGCATCAATGTCTGGCTCGTGGCGCTGCTGATCGGCCTCTCGGCGTTCATCGGTGGAGAGGTCGGCTACGTCATCGGCCACAAGGGCGGCCCTGCGGTCTTCGAGCGCAAGGAATCCGGGCTCTTCAGCAAGAAGAACGTGGAGCGCACCAACGCGTTCTTCGAGCGCTTCGGCGGCATCACGGTCATCCTGGCCCGCTTCGTGCCGATCGTGCGCACCTTCGCCCCCGTCGCGGCGGGTGTCGGTCACATGCCGTGGCGCCGGTACACGCTCTACAACCTCATCGGTGCGATCCTCTGGGGCTTCGGTCTGACGATGTTCGGCTACGCCATCGGGTTCATCCCTCCGGTCGCCCACTTCGTCGAGAGCTACATCGACCTGATCCTGCTCGCCGCGGTCGGCGGCACCGCGCTGGTCACCCTGTGGCACTACCTGTCCGAGCGCCACAAGGCCAAGAAGGCCGCTGCCGCCGGTGAGGACGTCACCACCGACGCCGCCGAGGCGGAGGAGCTCGTGCTCGACACCGAGGTGTTCGATCGCGCTCCCGACCTCGACGGCGACGGCAAGCACTGACCATCACCCGGTCCTCGTCGCTTTGAGGACCGGGGATCAGCCCGCGTTCTTCGCCCGCTGCTCCTTCGACTTCGCCACGCTCGCACGCAGCGCTTCCATCAGGTCGATGACCTCACCGCTCTTGGCGTCCGCGTCCTTCTCGCCGAAGGTGTCGGACACGTCGAAGGTGTCGCCCGCCTCGATCTTGGCCTCGATGAGCGTACGCAGCTCCTTCTGGTACTCGTCGACGAACTCCTCGGCGTCGAAGTCCGACGAGTAGCTCTCCACGAGGGATGCCGACAGCTCCAGTTCCTTCTTCGAGATCCGGACGTCCTCATCCAACGCCGGGAACTCCGCCTCACGCACCTCGTCCGCCCAAAGGAGGGTCTGCAGCACGAGCACCTTGCCGCGCACGCGGAGTGCCGCCAGGCGCGTCTTCTGCCGCAGCGTGAACCGGACGATCGCGGTGCGGTCGGTCTGTTCGAGCGTCTTGCGCAGCAGCACGTACGCCTTGGGCGACTTCGAGTCGGGCTCGAGGTAGTACGGCTTGTCGAGCGTGAGCAGATCGACCTGATCCGAGGGGACGAACTCGACCACGTCGATCTCTCGGCTCTTCTCCGCCGGCAGGGCGGCGAGGTCATCCTTGGTGAGCACGACGGTCTGCCCTTCGTCGACATACGCCTTGTCGATGTCGGCGAACGCCACGGTCTCCCCGCACACCTCGCAGGTGCGCTGATAACGGATGCGTCCGCCATCCTTCTCGTGCACCTGATGCAGCGACACGTCGTGGTCCTCGGTGGCGGAGTACACCTTCACCGGCACGTTGACGAGCCCGAATGTCAGCGCGCCCTTCCAGATCGTCCTCATGTGACCAGTAGACACCAGCCGCGCCCACGACGGCTAGACCCGGCAGGACCCGCGCGCCGCTAGCCTGGCCACATGGCGACGGACGGGCAGATCGTGCAGATCGACGGCCGCCGTCTGCGCGTCACCAACCTCGACAAGGTCGTCTACCCCGAGACGGGCACGACCAAGGGCGAGATCATCGCCTACTACTCGGCGATCGCCCCGCAGCTCCTCCCCCTGCTCGCCGGACGTCCCGTCACACGCAAGCGCTGGGTGGAGGGTGTGGGCACGACGGATGCCCCTGCCGACGCCTTCTTCACGAAACAGCTCGAACGCGGTGCTCCGGAGTGGATCCCCCGGCGGGAGATCCAGCACTCCGACGGCGCGAAGGAGTACCCGCTCGTACAGGATGTGCCGACCCTGGTGTGGCTGGCGCAGGTGGCCGCGATCGAGCTGCACGTGCCGCAGTGGAGGTTCGCCCCGGATGGGCTTCCCGGCAGGCCCGACCGGCTCGTGCTCGACCTCGATCCCGGCCCTGGCGTCGATCTGGCGCAGTGCGCCGCGGTCGCCCGGATCGCCCGCGGCATCCTCACCGGCATGGGGCTCGACCCGTTGCCGGTGACGAGCGGCTCCAAGGGCATCCATCTCTACGCCGCGCTGCCCGGGGAGCAGACCAGTGACGAGATCTCGGCCGTGGTGAAGGAGCTCGCCCGCCTCATCGAGGGCGAGCATCCCGACCTCGCGACCGCCACGATGGCGAAGGCGGTGCGCGGCGGCCGGGTGTTCCTGGACTGGAGCCAGAACAACGGCAAGAAGACCACCATCTCGCCGTACTCGCTGCGGGGCCGGGCGCAGCCCTGGGTCGCTGCTCCCCGCACGTGGGAGGAACTCGACGATCCCGACCTCACCCAGCTCGATCTCGACACGGTGCTCGCCCGCGCCGAAGCCGGCATCGATCCGCTGGCCGGCCTGCGCGGAGACGCCCCGGTCGTCGTGCCTCCTGCGGCTCCCCGCCACCCCCACCGCTACGCGCGGGCCTCCGCAGCCCCGGCGTCCGATGCGCAGGCGGCCACGCTGGCCCCGATGCTCGCCGAGAACGGCACCCCGGCGCTCGCCCGCAGCCTGAGCGACCCCTCCTGGGTCGAGGTGAAGTGGGACGGCATCCGGGCCGTGGGCACCTGGTCGAACGGGCGGATGCTGCTGCATGCCCGCAGCGGCATCGACATCACCGCGCGGTATCCCGAGCTCACTGCCGACGGCGCCCCGTTCCTGCCCGTCTCGGATGCGATCGTCGACGGCGAGATCGTCGCCTTCGACGCCCAGGGACGACCGAGCTTCTCGCTCCTGCAGAACCGGATGCACTTGACGAGGCCTCGCGAGATCGAGCGAGAGGTCGTGCGCACACCGATCGTGTATGTGCTCTTCGATCTGCTGCGCCTCGACGGCCACGACCTCACAGACATGCCTCTCCGGCAGCGGCGCACACTGCTGCATGACCTGGCCGAAGGACTCGACGCCCCGGTGCAGATCCCTCCGGTGTTCGACGATGTCGACGCCGCCCTCGCCGCCAGCAGGGAGTTCGGCCTCGAAGGGGTCGTGGCCAAGGATCCGTCGTCGCGCTACCGTCCGGGGCAGCGCTCCCCCTCGTGGCTCAAGCTCAAGCACACGCTCATGCAGGAGGCGGTGATCGTCGGCATCCGCCCAGGGAAGGGCGACCGCGAGAGCACGCTCGGCTCTCTCCTGCTGGCGGTCCCCGACACGGCGGGAGGGCCCCTGCGCTATGTCGGACGAGTGGGCACCGGCTTCACCGAGCGCACGCTGCGGGACCTGCTGGCACGCCTGGAGCCGCTGCGCGTCGACACGGCTCCGCTCGGCGGGGTTCCCGCGCTCGACGCCTCGGACGCGCTCTGGGTACGTCCGGAGCTGGTCGGCGAGGTCGAGTTCGCGAACTGGACTCCCGACGGCGTGCTGCGCCATGCGCGCTGGCGGGGCCTCCGTCCGGACAAGACACCCGGAGACGTGGTGCGCGAATCCTGAGCGCGGTCAGGCGTGATGCGGCTCGCAGTCCGACTGCTCGGCCGGCTCGATCTGGAAGGTGGAGTGCTCCACATCGAAGTGCTCGGCCAGACAGGACTGCAGGTCGGAGAGCAGTTTCGCCGATCGCCCGTCCGCCAGGTAGGCCGGATCGACGCTGACGTGCGCGCTGAACACCGGCGCACCGCGCGTGAGCTGCCACACATGCACATCGTGGACCCCGGTCACGCCCGGGTAGTCCAGCAGGTGCTGACGGATGTCGCTCACGGCCGTGCCCTTCGGCGCGGACTCCGAGAGCACCGAGAACACTTCGCGGAGCAGAGAGATCGCGCGAGGGATGATCATCACCGCGATGAACATCGAGGCGATGGCATCCGCCGGCATCCATCCCGTCGCGACGATCACGATGGCCGCCACGATCACGGCTGCCGAGCCGATCAGGTCTCCCATGACCTCCAGATACGCGCCGCGCACGTTGATGCTGGCGCGCTGTGCGCGGCTCAGCAACCACATCGAGACGCCGTTCGCGAGCAGTCCGACCACGGCGACCGCCAGCATGAGCGGACCGGCGACCTCGACGTCGCTCGGGTTCAGCAGACGACCGACGGCTTCCACGCCGACCCAGCCGGCGAGGAGGATCAGGATCACGGCGTTGATCAGCGCCCCGAACACCTCGGCGCGCTGGTACCCGAAGGTGCGGCGATCGTCGGCCGGACGTGCGGCGACGGCCGCGGCGACGAGCGCGATGACGAGAGCGGAGGCATCGGTGAACATGTGCGCCGCATCGGCGAGAAGAGCGAGCGAGCCGGTCAGGATCGCCCCGATGACCTGCACGACCATGATGGTCGCGGTCAGGCACAGCGAGATCGTCAACAGGCGGCGGTGGCCTGCGGAACGGATGCCGCCGGCGGCGGGAGCGTGATCGTGCATGCCTTCAGGCTAGACCGGGAATCCCTGCCGAGAGCGTGATTTCCCCTAGTCGGGAAGGGTAACGAGAACCAGTCTCAGGAGAGGCACCCGGAGAGTCACGTCCCGGTCGGAACGACACCGAAGTTGACCTCTCGCCGAGGAGAGGACAGGGTGAGCGGATGAGCAACTTCAGCGATGACCTCAAGAGCTGGGCAGCCCGACATGCGTCCGCGTCGGCGGATGAGCAGGTGCTCCACGCCTATGCGGCGGAGAATCCCGCACCCGAAGGGCAGGAGTGGTTCATCGCCGGACAGACCGTGACGGGCGACGAGCCGACCTATCAGTTCGACCTCCGCCCCGTCACGGTCGCGAGTAGCTGAGCACGACGCAGCCGTTGTCGAAGGAGCGGACTTCCTCCAGCGCGAACAGCGCCGGTGCGAAGCCGTGGCGGGTCATCGGGATGCCGTCGCCGGCGATCACCGGGTACTTCTTCACGATCAGCCGGTCGATCTCGTCGAGCAGCACCCCGGCGAGCCCCGCGCCGCCGGCGAGGTAGATCCCGAGGCCGTCCTCCGCCTTGAGCTCCTGCACGCGTCGTATCGGATCCGTGCGGACGATCTCGACGTTCGGCTCACTCGGATCGGCCAGAGTCGTGCTGCACACGAGCGTGCGCAACTGCGCATACGGATCAGTGATGCCGTGCTGCAGCGCCGGCTCGTACGTGCGGCGTCCCATGATCACGGTGTCGAATCGCGTGACCGGAGCATCCGCTCCCCCGCGACCCGCCCGCACATGCGTCGGCTGGATGTCGGCGAGCTCGGTGCCGAGCGTCTCCTCGAAGGCGGGTGTGAGCGGGTAGAAGTCGACCTCATCGTCGGGGCCGGCGATGAATCCGTCGAGGGTCACTCCGATGTAGTAGGTGAGTTCTCGCATGCCGTCCACCGTAACCACTACGCATGAAGTACGTCAAGCGTAGTGGTTAGATGAGGAGGGTCAGAGCTTCTCGAGCAGCGGCAGGAGTTCGGCGAAGGCACGAGCACGGTGCGACTGCGACTGCTTCTCCTCCGCCGTGAAGTCGCCGACCGTGCGTTCGGCATCCTCGTCCTGACCGTCCGGGATGAAGATCGGGTCGTAGCCGAACCCTCCCCCTCCGGAGGCCGCGTGGGCCAGGCGCCCCGGCCAGTTGCCGACGACCACGTGCTCCTGCCCTTCGGGCGTGACGAGTGCGATGGTCGAGTTGAAGTGCGCCGTGCGATGCGGATCGGCGATGTCGTGCAGCTGATCGAGCAGCAGCGCGAGATTCGCCGCAGCGTCCTTGCGCTGCCCCGCCCAATACGCGGAGAACACCCCGGGTGAACCACCCAGCACGTCGACGCAGATTCCCGAGTCGTCGGCTAGGGCCACCAGACCTGTGTGCGATGACGCCGCCCGCGCCTTGAGGAGCGCATTGTCCGCGAAGGTCACGCCGTCCTCGACCGGCTCCGGACCGTCGTACGCGACGATCTCCAGGTCAGGACGCGTCTGCGCGACGATCTGCTGGAACTCTGCGACCTTGTGCGGGTTGTGGGTCGCGAGGACGACCCGCATCACTCGCCTGCCAGCGCCGCCGTCTGCAGATCCTTCAGCGTCGCGCAACCGGCGACACCGAGGTCGAGCAGAGCATCCAGTTCCCGCTTGTCGAACGGCGCGCCCTCCGCCGTGCCCTGCACCTCGACGAACAGACCGCGGCCCGTCACGACGATGTTCATGTCGGTCTCTGCGCGCACATCCTCGACGTAGGCGAGATCGAGCATGGGCTCGCCGTCGATGATGCCGACCGAGACTGCGGCGACCGAGTCGAGCAGCGGAGTGGCGTTCTTGCCGATGAACTTCTTGGCACGACCCCACTCGATGGCGTCGGCCAGCGCGACGTACGCTCCGGTGATCGCCGCGGTGCGCGTGCCGCCGTCGGCCTGCAGCACGTCGCAGTCGATCACGATGGTGTTCTCACCCAGCGCCTTGGTGTCGACGACCGCGCGCAGGGCGCGACCGATCAGGCGTGAGATCTCGTGGGTGCGTCCGCCGATGCGCCCCTTGACGCTCTCGCGGTCGTTGCGGCTGTTGGTGGCCCGCGGGAGCATGGCGTACTCGGCGGTCACCCACCCCTTGCCCTTGCCGGTCAGCCAGCGCGGAACGCCGTTGGTGAAGGATGCCGTGCACAGCACCTTCGTGCCGCCGAAGCTGATCAGCGCCGATCCTTCGGCCTGTGCGCTCCATCCGCGCTCGATGGTGATCTCGCGGAGCTGATCGGTGGAACGGCCGTCGGCGCGGACGATTTCGGTCATGTGCTTCTTTCAGGTAGGGAGGAACGAGCCGCGTCAGTACGGCTCGGAGAGGGATTCTGGAAGGGTGATGACGCCGGTCTGGACGAGCTGGACGTCGCGGACCTCGCGGCCCATGAGGCGGTTGGCCAATGCGGTGAACTCCGTGGCCGAGTCACCCGTCGCCTCGTACACGTAGGTCGCCGTCGCATCGGGTGGGGCGAGGAGATCGCCGCGGACCAGCTGGCGGTACACGTCGCCCGCGGTCTCGTCATCGCTGGAGACGAGAGTCACACCCTCGCCCATCACATAGCTGATCGCGCCACGGAGGAAGGGATAGTGCGTGCAGCCGAGCACGAGCGTGTCGACTCCGGCATCGCGCAGTGGAGCCAGGTACTCCTCGGCGACGGCGAGCACTTCCGGCGTCCCGGTAATGCCGGCTTCGACGAACTCCACGAAGCGCGGGCAGGCGGCTGTGAAGACCTGAAGGCGTTCGTTCACCTCGAGCATGTCCTGATAGGCGCGTGAGCCGATCGTGCCGATCGTCCCGATGACACCGACCCTGCCGTTGCGGGTGGTCGAGACGGCGCGGCGCACGGCCGGACCGATCACCTCGACGACCGGGATGTCGTACCGCTCCCTGGCATCGCGCAGCATCGCTGAAGACGCCGTATTGCAAGCGATCACGAGCATCTTCACGCCCTGATCGACCAGGGTATCGAGCACTTCGAGAGAGTACCGACGCACATCGGCGATCGGTTTCGGTCCGTAGGGGGAATGCGCGGTGTCGCCGATGTAGACGAACGATTCGCGGGGCAGCTGGGCACGGATGGCACGTGCCACCGTGAGCCCGCCGACACCGGAGTCGAAGATCCCGATCGGCGCGTCGTTCATGACTCCCCAGCCTACCTGCGTCGAAGCCGCCGCGTGCATCACCGCGCTCACTAAGCTGGGCGCATGACCTCGTCGACGGCGCTGCTCACCGACCGCTATGAGCTCACGATGCTCGCTGCCTCGCTCCGCGACGGGACGGCCTCCCGCCCCAGCGTGTTCGAGTTGTTCTCGCGGCGCCTGTCCGGGGGACGCCGATTCGGCGTCGTCGCCGGGACCGGACGGCTGCTCAGCCTCGTGCGGGACTTCCGCTTCGGTGACGACGAGCTGCGCTTCCTCCGCGACAACCAGATCGTCGACGCGCCGGCAGTGAAGTACCTCGAGGAGTATCGGTTCACCGGCTCCATCCGCGGCTACCGCGAGGGCGAGCTGTACTTCCCGGGCTCCCCCATCCTCACGGTCGAAGGCACCTTCGCAGACGCAGTGGTCCTGGAGACACTGGCGCTGAGCGTTCTCAACCACGACTCCGCCGTCGCCACCGCCGCTTCGCGCATGAGCATCGCAGCCGGCGAGCGCCCGCTCGCAGAGATGGGATCGCGTCGCGCCGCCGAGCAGTCCGCCGTGGCGGCCGCCCGTGCCGCGTACATCGCGGGCTTCCGCGCGACCAGCAACCTCGAGGCAGGACGCCGCTGGGGCATCCCGACCATGGGCACGGCCGCGCACTCCTGGACGCTGTTGCACGACACGGAGGAGCAGGCGTTCCGCGCGCAGGTCGACAGCCTCGGCACCGACACGACGTTGCTCGTCGACACCTACGACATCCGCACCGGAGTGGAGACCGCGATCCGCGTGGCCGGCACCGGCCTCGGCGGCGTGCGGATCGACTCGGGCGACCTGCCGATCGTGGCGGCCGAGGTGCGCGCGCAGCTGGACGAGCTCGGGGCGACCGGCACGCGCATCACCGTGACCAGCGATCTCGACGAGTACGCGATCGCCGCCCTCGCTGCCTCCCCCGTGGACTCCTACGGTGTGGGAACCTCCGTCGTCACGGGCTCCGGCTACCCCACGGCGAGCATGGTCTACAAGCTGGTCGCACGCCAGGACTCCGACGGGTCCTGGGTGGGCGTCGCGAAGGCGTCAGCGGACAAGGCCTCGCACGGTGGACGCAAGGCGGCTTTCCGCACGATCGAGGACGGCGTGGCGGTGAGCGAGACCGTGCTGGTCGCCGACGGATTCGAGGAGCTCGAGTCGCCTGCCGGGCGTGCCGACGGCCGCGCGCTGCAGGTCACGTTCGCAGAGGGCGGCGACATCGATGCCGCCCACGAAGGTCCGGCAGGCACATCGGCAGCGCGCGCTCATCACCTGCGGGTACGCGAAGAACTGCCGGTGCGAGCACTCGCGCTCAGCAAGTCGGACCCGGCGATTCCGACGGTCTACGTCGACGTCGCCTGACGGTTCATCGGCGGGTGACGCGCCGATGGCGCATGACGGGAGGGCCCGTCAGCGGACCATCGACTCGTAGATCTCCTTGCATGTCGGGCAGATCGGGAACTTCTCCGGGTCGCGCCCGGGGGTCCACTTCTTCCCGCACAGAGCGCGCACCGGCTTGCCGGTGATCGCGGACTCGAGGATCTTGTCCTTCTTCACATAATGCGAGAAGCGCTCATGGTCGCCCGGTTCGAGGTTCTCCTCGCGGAGGAGCTCTTCCAGTTCGCGATCAAGCGTTGCCACGCCGCCCTGATCGGGGCTGTCCAGCGGAGTACTCATCCCGTGAGTCTAGCCGCGTCAGGCTCCGCGTGGGCGGCCGTCACGCGGTCTCGACGAACTCCATGAGCCGTTCGCCGCTGCGCTCGAAGATGCGACCGCCGATCGTCGCGCCGACGGCGAGCACGATGATGCCGCTCGCGATGCCGACCCAGAAGGTCGCCGGTGCGTAGAGGACGTCGTCGGCGATCGTCGCGACGAACAACCAGATCGTCGGCACGCTGAACACGATCGCTCCGAGGAACGCCGCCGCCGGGCCGTATGCGCCACGCGACGTCGGTCGCTGAGGCTGTTGGAAGGGGCTGTCGCCTGGCCGCGAAACGGCGTAGGGCGCGACGACCGAGACGATGCTCGAGATGCCGAGCGCGGAGAACAGGAGGCTCGCCGCCAGTCCGATCAGCGGCAGGAGCAGTCGCAGGTCGCCGATGAAGACCAGTGAGAGCGGGATGGCGACGGCCAGCACCGGCACGGCGACGAGCACGACGGGCACCAGGCGTCCGAGCCGGTCGGGAATCCCCCGCACACCGCTGGCGACATGCGTCCACAGTGCGGTCGAGTCGTAGGCGACGTCGTTGTGCGGCAGCCATCCGAAGAAGAGTGCCATCACCGGAACGGGGATCAGTGCCGCGATCTCGAGCGGTACCCCGGCCACCAGGAGCGGGAACACCGTCAGCACGCCCGCGACGGGCACGACGATGATGTTCATGATGTAGCGGCGGTCGCGCAGCCAGTAGACCAGGCTGCGTGCGGCGATCGCACCGAACGCGTTGGACGGCAGCAGGCCGAACCATCCGAGACCGCTGCGCTCTCGGGCCGCAGCCGGCCGCTCGGTGGTCGTGAGCAGGCGCCGGACCAGCCAGGCCCAGAGCCCCCAGAGCGCCGCCACCGTGACCACGGCGATCAGACCGGTGATCCACGCCAGCGAGGTATCGCCGGCGGCGATGGCGAAGAGGAATCCGGGAGATGCACCGAACGGCGTGAATCCGAAGACGGTCGTGAGGGTCTCGAGAGACGCCGGCACGTGACCGTCCCAGCGCATCGACGCGAAGAAGACCGCGACAGGGAAGGCGATGATGATCAGTGCCAGCGCGAACAGCGCCGTGAGCTCACGCGAACGCCGCTCCGGCAGGAACAGCGCGTTGATGGCCATGCCGATCCGTGCGGTGAGCACGGTGCTCAGCAGTCCCACGATCGTCATGAGCACAGCGAGCGGCCAGGGAGCGCCGAGCGTGATCGCCACGGCGCAGACGCTCGCGTACACCGCGAGCAGCGCCAGACTCGGCACGCTCACGAAGGCGGCGACCGTGAGCACCCAGGGCATCCTGCGTTCGTCGACGCCGAAGACCGCGAACCGACGAGGATCCAGCTGGTCGACGGCACCCACCAGGATCGGGCCCACCAGGAAACCGATGATGAGGGCGACGCCGCCGAGCACGGTGACCGTGCGCGCGACCGGAACCGGAGCACCGCCGAGCGTGTGCACGGCGATGCAGACCGCGACGGTCACGGCGGCGAGAGCGGCCAGAGTGACGAGCGTTCGTCCTCGACGGTCCCCGCGCAGCGATCCGATCAGGAGCGCGAGTCTCAGTCGGAGAACATGTGCAACCACTCGAGACCCTCCACTTCTCCGATACCGCCCGAGAGCTCGACGAATCGGGCCTCGAGAGTCTGTCCGGCGCGGACCTCGTCGATGGTCCCCTCTGCGAGGACTTCACCACCGACGATGATCGCGACCCGCGAGCACACCCGCTCGACGAGGTCCATGCCGTGGCTGGACAGGATCACCGTGCCGCCATGGGCGACGTAGGCCCTGAGGATGTCGAGGATCACCGCGGAGGACACGGGATCGACGGACTCGAAGGGCTCGTCGAGGACGAGGACGCGCGGCGAGTGGATCATCGCTCCTGCGAGCATGAGCTTCTTCGTCATGCCCGCGGAGTAATCCGAGACGACGCGGCTGAGCGCCTCCTGCAGATCGAATGCCCGCGCCAGGTCGGCGGTGCGCTTCTCGATCACGCTCGAGGCGAGGCCGCGGAGCAGGCCGTAGTAGAAGAGCAGCTGACGACCGGTGAGCCGGTCGAACGTACGCAGGCGATCGGGAAGCACGCCCATCACGCGCTTCGCGGCGAGCGGCTGTGCGGCCTGGTCGATTCCGCAGATCTCCACGGTGCCCTGGTCCGCGCGCAGGAGCCCGGCGACGATCGACAGCGTCGTGGTCTTTCCGGCGCCGTTCGGGCCGACGATTCCATAGAACGAACCGGCCGGTACCGTCAGATCGATGCCATCGACGGCGTGGTTGTCACCGAAGTGCTTCACCAGACCGCGGATGCTGATCGCGGGCGTGCCGGAGACCTCGTGCACCTCGGCGACGACGCGCTCGGTGGCGCTCGCTCCGGTGTCGATGATCTCGCGTGGCGCCTCCGTGGGGGGAGCGACAGACGTGTCGTCGGCGGCGGCGTCGTCGTTTTGGACGCTCGTCGAGACTTCGTCCACATCGACCGCAGGGTCCGTGGCGGGGATGATCGGAGGCTCCTCCAGGACCGTGAAGGAGGAGGGGACAGACGCGTCGATGAGCGCCGACTCGACGGGGGCATCCGGCGCTTCGACGGGCGCGACGACGGTCTCCGCATCTTCAGCGGCCTTCGCCGCTGCCGCCTTGGACGCCGCCGTCTTGGCCGCCGCGGTCTTCGCCGCCACCGTCTTCGCCGAAGCCGTGCGCGCTGCCGCGGTGCGGGCCGTCGACTTCGTCTCCGCCGCCTTCGCCGCTGCCGCCTTGGCCGCCGCCGTCTTCGCGGCGGTGGACTTCGCCGCGGTCGTCTTCGCCGCTGTGGTCTTGGCGGCCGTGGACTTCGCCGTCGCCGACTTCGCCGCCGCCGGGCGGGATGTCGTGCTCTCCGAGCCTGCGCTCTTCGCTCGCGGAGAGGCCGGCTTGGTCGCACCCGCGCGCGCCGCAGTGTTCCTCGCGGCCGCCGTGCGCGCCGCCGCCGCCGTCTTCTTCACGGGAGGAGCTGCCGGCTCCGTCGCTCCGGCCGCGGCGTCTTTCGATGTCACGGGCTCGATCACGACCTCGGCGTTCGCGGCGGCCTTCTCGGCAGCCGACTTCGCGTTCGCGCGGGCGGCGGAGGTCGTCGCCGGCTTCTTGGTCGCGGCGGGCTTCTTCGTCGTGGCCGGCTTCTTCGCGGCGGTCGCCCGCGCCGCGGGCTTTCCCGCAGCGGGAGCGCGCTTCACCGGCGGCTTCTTCGCGGCGGCTGCGCCGGCGCCGGCGGTCGTTCGCTTGGCAGTCGCCTTCACGGGAGGGGTCTCGGGGTCGTCCACCTGGTCGGTGCGGTCGTCAGGGGAGGAAGTCACCGTTCTACGGTATCAATGAGCTGTGGCGAGCCTGTGGTTCCGCGCAACATTTGGCGGAATCAGAACGTACTCCTCCCGAAATCACGGCGATCGTGCGAGTCTGTGTGTTGAGTGTGTACTCGGTCACGAAATGACAACGGGGACCGTCTGCCCCGTGGCTTCCCAGGCTGAATCGCTACCATGAATCTCGGCACGAAGAAGTGTCTGATCGGTGAACCGATCCTTAACACACCTTCTTTTAGGAGCACTCGTGACTCTTCAGACCGTCATCCTCGCAGCCGGCATGGGCTCGCGCCTCGGCCGTGCGCTGCCGAAGCCGCTCACCGAGCTGAGCGACGGGCGCACGATCATGCGCCAGCAGCACGACAACATCCAGGCCGCTTTCGGCTCCGATGCACGCATCACCACGGTCGTCGGCTACCGCGCCGAGACGATCATCGATGCCTTCCCGACCGCGAACTACGTGCATAACGAGCGCTACGACGAGACGAACACGTCGAAGAGCCTGCTGCGCGCACTCGGCGCGACCGGCAAGGGCGGCGTGCTCTGGATGAACGGCGACGTGGTGTTCGACCCGATGATCCTCGGCCGCGCGGCGGCCTTCATCGAGCGCGACCAGTCCTTCGTCACGGTGAACACCTCCAAGGTGAGCGACGAAGAGGTGAAGTACACGGTCACGGCCGAGGGCTTCATCAACGAACTGTCCAAGACCGTCAAGGGCGGTCTCGGCGAGGCCGTGGGCATCAACTACATCTCGGCGGCGCACAAGAAGGCGTTCATGCGTCAGCTGCAGCGCGTCGAGGACCAGGACTACTTCGAGCGCGGCCTGGAGCTCGCGATCGCCGAAGACGGCCTGCTGCTCGAGCCGATGGATGTCTCCGACCTGTACGCGGTCGAGGTCGACTTCGCGGAAGACCTGGAGCGGGCGAACCTCTTCGTCTGATCCCCTTGCTTTCGGGAGCCGCGCCCTTTCGGGGGTGCGGCTCCCTGCGTTTTCGCGGCCGGACTTCATAGGATCAGCACATGGGCCCCAAGGTGCACAAGATCCACTCCCTCCCGGATGACTCCCCCTGGGACAAGGGGGTGCCACCCACGGGCTCTCCGGAGCACCCGATGATGGTGCGCGGTCTCGACCGGGTGCTGTCGATCCAGCGTCCGCTCGTCCTCGCGCACATCCGCAGCATCCGACTGCGCAACCCGCAGGCGACGCCCGCCGAGATCGTGCGCATCTTGGAACGCCGTTACCTCGCCGCGGTGACCACAGGTGGCGCAGCGGTCGGCGCGACCGCCGTCGTCCCCGGCATCGGCACAGGAATCACGCTCGCTCTCTCCGGCGTCGAGACCGTGGGCTTCGTGGAATCCACAGCCCTCTTCGCGCAGTCCGTGGCAGAGGTGCATGGCATCGCGATCGCGAACCCCGACAGGGCTCGCGCTCTCGTGATGACCCTCATGCTCGGCAAGGAGGGGGTCGACCTGGTCGGCCAGCTCGCCGGTCAGGTCGCCGGTCGCGGCGGCAGCCGTTCCACCTACTGGGGAGAGCTCGTCACCAAATCTCTCCCCCGTGCTGCGGTCGGACCGCTCGTCGACCAGCTCAAGAGCATGTTCGTCAAGCAGTTCGCCACCCGCGGCGGCGCCTCCTTCCTCGGCAAGGCCCTCCCGTTCGGGGTGGGCGCCGCGATCGGCGGCGCGGGCAACCACATCCTCGGTCGCCGCGTCCTGACGACGTCGCATCGCGCCTTCGGCGCGGCTCCCATCGACCTGCCACTCGAACTGGAGCCCGTGCCCGGCGCGGAGAAGGTCGAGATGCGAATGCTGCGGGGGGCGCGTTTCGCCGGTAACGCGATGGCGGGCGCGGCAGGCACCGCGGCCCGAGGGATCGGATGGGCCGGACACAAGGTCGGCGAACTGACCACGCGGCGCGGCAGAGGCGCGGATGCCCCGCTCACGGAGCGCATCGAGGACCTGCAGGGCGATCATGAGCTCCCCTCCGGCATCGGCACTGCCGCCGCGATCGACGACGCGCCCTGATCCGCCTCGTGCCGGTCGCCAAAGGATCGGGCGACCCGTTGTGCCGAGCATCCAACAGACGACGCCGAAGCGACGCTAGGGTGGAATCCGTGACGGACAAGCCCGACCTCTTTACCACCGCCGGCAAGATCGCGGATCTGCGCGCTCGCTACACCGAGGCCGTCGTCGACGCCGAGGAGAAGGCGAAGGCGAAGCAGCACGCCAAGGGCAAGATGACCGCCCGTGAGCGCATCGAACTGCTCGTGGACCCCGGCAGCTTCGTCGAGTTCGACGAGTACGTGCGCCACCGCACCACCGCCTTCGGCATGGATCGCTCCCGCCCCTACGGCGACTCGGTCGTCACCGGCGTCGGCACGATCCACGGACGCACGGTCGCCGTGTACTCGCAGGACTTCTCGACCTTCGGCGGCTCGCTCGGCGAGGTCGCCGGCGAGAAGATCATCAAGATCATGGAGTTCGCCCTCGACGGCGGCATGCCCTGCATCGGCATCCTCGACTCCGGCGGAGCCCGCATCCAGGAGGGCGTCGTCGCGCTCGGCAAGTACGGCGAGATCTTCCGCCTGAACACCCGCGCATCCGGCGTGATCCCGCAGATCTCGATCATCATGGGCCCGGCAGCGGGTGGCGCGGTGTACTCCCCCGCCCTCACCGACTTCGTCATCATGGTCGACAAGACCAGCCAGATGTTCGTGACCGGCCCCGACGTCATCAAGACCGTGACCGGCGAGGATGTCGGCATGGAGGAGCTCGGCGGCGCGTACACGCACAACACGCGCTCCGGTGTCGCCCACTACCTCGCGGAAGACGAGGACGACGCGATCGACTACGCGCGCACGCTGCTCAGCTTCCTGCCGGACAACAACATGGCGGAGCTCCCGTCGTACGAGAGCGCGTTCGAGTTCGAGACGACAGACGCCGACCGCGCGCTCAACACGATCGTCCCCGACTCCGCGAACCAGCCCTATGACATGCACACCGTCATCGAGCACGTGGTCGACGACGGCGATTTCCTCGAGGTCCAGCCGCTGTTCGCTCCGAACATCGTGATCGGCTTCGGCCGCGTCGAGGGCCGCTCGGTGGGCATCATCGCCAACCAGCCCTCCCAGATGGCGGGCACCCTGAACATCGAGGCCGGCGAGAAGGCCAGCCGCTTCGTGCGGTTCTGCGACGCCTTCTCGATTCCGATCGTCACTCTCGTCGATGTCCCCGGTTACCTGCCCGGCACCGACCAGGAGTGGACCGGCGTCATCCGCCGTGGCGCGAAACTGCTGTACGCCTACGCCGAAGCCACCGTGCCGCTCGTGACCGTCATCCTGCGCAAGGCCTATGGCGGCGCGTACATCGTGATGGGATCCAAGCAGCTCGGAGCCGACGTCAACCTCGCGTGGCCCACCGCCGAGATCGCGGTGATGGGTGGCCAGGGTGCCGTCAACATCCTGTATCGCGGTGAGATCAAGAAGGCGGAGGAGGCCGGCGAGGACGTCGCCGCCGTCCGCACCCGCCTGGCCAACGAGTACACGTACAACGTCGCCTCTCCGTTCCTCGCCGCCGAGCGCGGTGAGCTCGACGGGATCATCGAGCCCGCCAACACGCGCGTCTCGATCGCGAAGGCGCTGCGCGCGCTCCGCGGAAAGCGCTCGTCCCTGCCCCCGAAGAAGCACGGGAACATCCCGCTGTGAGTGCACCTCTCGACGAGCAGCCTCCGGCGCTTCAGATCACGCGCGGCACCGCCTCCGAGGAGGAGCTCGCGGCGCTCATCGCGGTCGTCACCGACGCCTACTCGCACGAGGCCGAGGATGCGGTGGCCGAAGAGCCGCACGTCTCGGCCTGGACGCGCACACAGCGGGCGCTGCGCAGCCCGCTGCGCCGTGACATCCCGTGGGGACGCTTCTCCGGCTGACGGATGCGCGTCAGAGCCGCGGTCGGCTGAATCGCAGCGTCACCAGCTGGAAGGCACGCAGTTCCAGCCGAGTCTCACCGGCCGTCGTGGTGTCCAACGCGGTCGCCGGGATCTCCCGTTCGATCAGATCGGTCTCGGTGACCGTGTCGAACGAGAACGAGGGAGTGACCGTCGCCGCCGCCCGACCGCCGTGCGCCTCGTAGAGCCGCACGATCACGTCGCCGCTGCGATCCTCGGCGAGCTTCACGGCCTCGATCACGACGGCATCCGATGAGACCGCGATCAACGGCGCGACCGGGCCCGCGCCCGTGATCTCGCGCAGGGGCAGGTTGAGGCGATAGCCCTCCTGCACGGCATCAGCGATCGACGCACCGGGTCGCACGCTCACTCGGAACGTGTGCTCGCCCTGGTCGGCCTCAGGATCCGGATACAGCGGCGCACGCAGCAACGAGAGCCGCACGGTCGTCGCCGTGCCTCCTCCGGCACGCGGTGCACGCGTGATGTCGTGTCCGTACGTGGAGTCGTTCGCGATCGACACCCCGAACCCCGGCTCGCCCACGTGCACCCACCGATGCGCCACGGTCTCGAACCGCGCCCTGTCCCAGGAGGTGTTGGCATGCGTGGGACGGTGCACATGCCCGAACTGGATCTCGGACGTCGCCCGCTCGGTGTGCACGTCGAGCGGGAAGGCGAGCTTGAGCAGCTTCTGACGTTCGCGCCAGTCGACAGTCGTCTCGATGTCGAGAGCGCGCCCGTCGGCGGTCAGGGTCAGAGCCTGCGTGATCCGCGAACCCCCCAGCTCGCGGACCACGCAGACGACAGCCGCCGACGCGTGCGGGACGATGTCGATCGAGACCACGTCCGTCACGTCGATGACGTGGCGTCGGTAGTGCTCGTCGATGTCCCAGGCATCCCACTTCGTCGGCGTATCGCGATGCAGCTGGAGGAGGTTCCCCCGCTCCCCCGCCGCGATCGCCTGCCTCCCGGTCGCGCGGACGACGAGTGCCGTCACCAGGCCGGCGTTGTCGATCGAGACCGTGAGGTACTCGTTCTCCAACACGAACCCGTCCGTCGTCCGCGTGACCGCCGCAGAGACCCCAGTCCTCTGCGCGGCGGCGATCCCCATCGCCGCCGCTCCCTCCCTTGCGTAGGGCCCGGCGTTGGCGACAAGCTCGGACTCACCCGAACCCGCCACGGTCGCCAAGGACCCTGCGATGATGCGCTCCGTCGAGGCGAGGACCTCGGCGTAACGACGTTCTGCCTCCCGGTGCACCCAGCCGATCGAGCTGCCGGGGAGGATGTCGTGGAACTGCTGCAGCAGCACGGTCTCCCAGGCCTCCTGCAGCTGCTCGTAGGGGTACGGCTCCCCGCGGAGCGCCGCCGCCGTCGCCCAGAGCTCGGCCTCCCTGAGCGCATGCTCGCTGCGGCGGTTGCCCCGCTTGGTGCGCGCCTGAGAGGTGTACGTGCCGCGGTGGAACTCGAGATACATCTCGCCCGTCCACACCGGAGGGTCGCCGTACTCGGCCTCTGCCGCCTCGAAGAAGCGTCGGGGCGTCGAGAGCGTGACCGTCGGCGACCCCTCCAGCGAACGCAGGCGGGACGCCGCAGCCAGCATCTCCCGATTGGGTCCGCCACCGCCGTCGCCGTATCCGAAGGGCACCAGCGAGGTGTTCGCCGCCCCCTTCTCGGCGTACTGGCGTTCGGCCCTCGCCAGTTCCTCGGCCGTGAGCTGCGCGTTGTATGTGTCGACCGGCGGGAAGTGCGTGAAGATCCGCGTGCCGTCCATCCCCTCCCACTGGAAGGTGTGGTGCGGCATGACGTTGGTCTCGTTCCACGACATCTTCTGCGTCAGCATCCACCGCGACCCCGCGGCCCTGGCGATCTGCGGCAGCGCCGCCGAGTATCCGAACGAGTCGGGCAGCCAGACGTCGAGAGGTTCGACACCGAACTCTTCGAGGAAGAAGAGCTTGCCCCGCAGGAACTGCCTCACCAGCGACTCACCGCCGGGCATGTTGGTATCGGATTCCACCCACATCCCTCCGGCGGGGTGGAAGCGCCCAGCGGCGACCGCGGCGCGGATCCGCTCGAACAGTTCGGGCTGGAAACGCTTCATCCAGGCGTACTGCTGCGCCGACGACGCGGCGAAGGCGAAGTCGGCGTCCTCCTGCTGCAGCGAGAGGACGTTGGAGAAGGTGCGGGCGACCTTGCGCTGGGTCTCCCGCACGGGCCACAGCCAGGCGGAGTCGATATGCGCGTGTCCCACGGCGTGCACCGAGTGGGCGGATCCGGATGCCGGACGCGCCAGGACGTCGGCCAGCGCGGCCCGTGCCTGCTGCGAGGTGCCCGCGATGTCGTCGGGATCGGCGATATCGACCATGCGCTCGAGCGCACGGAGGATCTCCGCATGGCGGGGGGAGGTCGGCGACAGCACCTCGAGCAGCCCTCGCAGCACGGCGACGTCCTGCACGAGCTCCCACACCGTCAGATCTCTGACCACCGCGTCCGCGCGCCGGAAGACGTAGAGCGGCTCCGCGCCGGCCGTGTCCCACTCGCCCAGCGGCGTCGGGCGGAAGTCACGGAAGCCGTCGGCCACGTCCGGGTTGGCGGCCGCCTCGAGGTAGAGCTCGATCAGATCTCCCGGCGCACCATCCAACGGCACATGGGCGTTCCGCGGCTCGACGGCCTTCACGATGGTTCCGTCCGGCCGATACACGGTTCCCTCGGCCTGGAACCCCGGCTCCGCGGCGCCGAAGCCCAGATCGAAGACGAGTTCCGCACGCTCGCCGGGTGCCACCTCCGGAACGGTTCCGCGGACGCGCACCCACATCGTGCTCCAGGCCCGCCCCCACGGCGTTCCCGCAGCGAACGGTACGAACTCCTGCGCCACCGCGTCAGCGAACGGCACCGGCTCGCCGGGGACGACCCAGGCCGCGAGCTCCAGCGCGATGGACCGCGGGTACACCGCCGGCCGGAGGCGCTCATGTTCGAAACGGCGAATGCGCGCCTGTACGAGTTCGGAGTTGTCGTGCATCACACGCTTCCGGTCGACGAGAGGGGATGTGAAATAATACATCGATTGGACTTATCGCTGTCAAGACCTTTCTCGACGTCGATCGTCCTCCCGTCACGGTGTCAGCGCGCGATCACGTCTCCAGGAGCAGATCGGACGTTCGGGGCGACAGCACCGAATCCAGCACCACGCACGCAGCACCCACCGCGCCGACGTCGTCTCCCACGACGCTCCCGTCCACGGGAAGCGTGTGCACGGCGCGCGTCGCGCTCAACCGTTCCAGCCTCGCCGGAAGCTCCTGCAGGTATACCGGCGCCAACCGCGACCAGAAGGGGCCGCCGAGCACGACCCTGTCGACATCGAGCATGTTGGTCAGCGCCGCGACGAGGACCGCCAGGTGGGCTGCCGCCTGTCGCAGCACGCGTTGCGCTGCCACGTCGCCCGATGCGGCGCGCTCGCACAGCTGGGTGAAGCGGGTGTCGACAGCCTCGGGATCGTTGACCTCGCGGTCGTCCGGGAAGACGCCGGCCGCCTCGGCCTGCTCCACGATCGCCTGCGGAGTGCAGACCACCTCTACGCAGCCCCGGTAGCCGCACATGCAGGCCGGTCCGTCGGGATCGACGATGATGTGGCCGACCTCTCCGAGGTTCCGCGAGCTCCCCCGCACGACCTCGCCGTCGCGCGCCAGCGCCGCGCCGATCCCCGTGCCGAGGTAGATCAGCACGAACGAGTCGTCCGGGGGCCCGTGTCTGGTCCACAGCTCGCCCACCGCGGCAGCCGTGGTGTCCTTCTCCAGCGTGACCTCGAACCCCGTGGCCTCCGCGAGCACCGCGCGCAGCGGCACACGATGCCACCCCGGCAGCTTGGGGGGATCGATCACGGTTCCCCGTTCGGCATCCAAGGGCCCAGGGGCCGCGACGCCGACCCCCGCGATCAGATTCCGGTCGACTCCGGATGCATCGATGAGGGACCCGATGGTCGCCGCCATGGCATCGACGATGCGCCGCGGGTCGGCCACAGGAGTGCGTGTGGTGATGCGCCGCACAACGGCTCCGGTGAGGTCGAGGAGCACGAACGTCATCACCGCGGGATCGAGGTGGACGCCGACCGAGTAGCGGCTCTCCGCGATCATGCGCAACGTGACACGGGGCTTGCCCGGGCCGTTGATCGTGCGCCCCGCCTCGGCGATGAGACCATCGGCGAGAAGGCGACGGGTGATGTTCGTGACCGTCTGGGCTGACAGCCGCGTCGCCTCGACGAGCTCGGTTCTGCTCAGTCCGGTTCCGGACTGACGTATGGCTTCCAGGATCACCGACTGATTGAAGTCGCCCATCCGTGGAAGGTTGGTCCCGCGACGCATTCCCATCGTCCAATCCTCCCTCATCCGGGCCCGAAACGTGTCCCCCAAAATACCTACAGACAACCTTTGATCGACCGAGGAGACTAATGGGGACGCTTCGCGTTCGGCTGTTCTCTCTATCCCAGGGTAGATAGACGTAGAACGGCCACCAGCGGTCGGTTTTCGGGTAACTGACCGCATGGCGAGGGGTGGGCGGCTTCGCCGCCCCTCGCCCACTCTGCATCCTCGACTCCGACCTCCTCCCCCGGCCGGAGCCGAGGAGGGCGCGCCCCGTGCGGCTGTCAGCCCGTCGCGACCTCGCGCGAGATCTCGTGCCACAGGTCGACCTCGTCGTCATCCCGCGACGATCCCGAACTCGCC
The DNA here is from genome assembly GCF_006716345.1 of Microbacterium saperdae. Taxonomy (NCBI): domain Bacteria; kingdom Bacillati; phylum Actinomycetota; class Actinomycetes; order Micrococcales; family Microbacteriaceae; genus Microbacterium; species Microbacterium saperdae. The sequence continues at coordinate 1,015,848 of NZ_VFOX01000001.1, read as the reverse complement.
CGCCCCACGACCGTCACCGCGATCCGCTCATCGTTGGACGAGCGGATGATCAATCGCCCTGCCTGCGCCTTGCGCAGGACCACGGCGAGCTCATCCCTGATCTCGGCACGACGATCCTCTTCGACGCCGTCGAGACCTCCCTCGTCGAAGACCGTGACGATCACACCGCGTCGTCGCGCATCCTCGATCGCATCACGCACCGCGTCGTTGAGCAGATCCGCGCCGCGCAGCTCATCGCGCAGCCGCCCTTCGGCGAGACGCGCTTCCAGCCGCTCATCGACCGTCAGGCTGCCGCGGGAAGCCACGACGCGACTGAGCACCGGCCCTGCCACAGCGAGCGCGAACTGCGTGCGCAGCCGCCGCTCCCGCTGGCGCACCAGCTGCGTCGCATGCCACGCGGAGACCGCCTGCTGGATCTCCGCCAGCCGGGCGGTGTCGCGGATCGCCTTGTCCCAGAACAGCACGAGCAGCTGAGCGACCACGACCCACATGATCGAGCCGACCAACCCCAGATTCAGCGCGACGCCGAAGCCCAGATAGCCCGCTGACGTCGCCACGAGCACGGCGACCGTGAGCCATCCGATCAGGAATCGGCGCCGCACGACGCAGACGATGCCGAACAGGCCGAGCCCGCCGATGTACCAGGTCGCGAACGGCGCGGTGCGAGCCGTCACGTCCAACGAGAGCGTGACCAGGGGTGGTACGAGCAGGCATGCCAGCAGGGACAGCAGCGCCGTCCACAGCGGCATCCGTACCGACGAGGCGGAGTCCCAGAGGATCGCGATGAGGACCGCGACGAGATAGACGGCGATCGCCAGCACCATCAGCACCGGCGCGGTGGGCTGCACCGTCCACCAGATGGAGCGGGCGACGAAGTACATGGCGAAGCCGACGGCGAGCGACGTCGCGACACTACGCACCGTCCGGTTCATGAGCGCTCCCAGCCGAGTGTGACCGTGGTGCCCTGCGGACCGGAGACGATGTCGGCAGTACCGGCGACGCCGGCCATGCGCGCGAAGATCGAGGCGCTGATGCCCAGTCGATCAGGGCCGATCGTGTCGATGTCGAATCCGGCGCCGGTATCGGAGATCGCCACGATGATCCCCTCGTCCCCGCGGCCCGTCGCGATGATGTGCAGTCCCCGACCCTGTGCATGCGCCACCGCGTTGCCGATCGCCTGGCGTGCGGCCAGGACGAGAGCGCGTGCCACGCGTCCGGGGATCAGGCCGATGCCTCCGCGCTCCTCCACGATCGCGTCGGCGCCGAGCTCCGAGAGCGCGCGGCGCAGCTCGACCACGATCTGCGAGATGCCGACCGGCTCGTCGCTGCCCTCCTGGGCCACCGCGGCCTCCGTGTTGGCCAGACGGGTCAGGGCCTCGCGCGCCATCGCGACCGCGAGCTCACGCGCACGCTCGCTCTCCGCCCGTTCCGCGGCGATGAGTGCGGCCAGGACGCTGTCGTGCATCAGCGCGGACATCGCCACCCGCTCCTCTTCTGCTGCGGCGGCCGCCGCAGCCGAGGCGTACGAGGCGACGGCGCGCCCTCGCGCATCGTCGACGCCGGCCGCGACGGAGCGGAACATCCATCCGAGCGCGACGATCACGATGCCCAGGATCAGCGTGAACGAGACGTCGAACGCCGTCGTGATCCAGAAGTCGCGGGAGAAGCTCCCCTGCACCAGCCGCACGTATCCATAGATGAAGGGCAGACCGGCGGCCCAGGCGATCTGGAGGCGGATCGGGAAGGCGAGCATCGCCGCGACGACGCAGACGTTGACCAGGAAGAAGATCCAGGGCTGGTCGCCCGCTCCCCCCGGGGGGACCACGATCGGCCACGCCACGAGTGCGAGGACGTAGGAGACGGCGAAGGAGCCTGCGGCGATGGAGACCCAGCGACCGAGGATGCAGGCGACGAGCATCGCCGCCAACGGGATGAAGACGACGAGGAGCACGACGATCTGCGGGACATCGCCGCGAGAGAAGGAACCGACGGCCGCGACGAACGCCTGCGCGCCGAGAGTCGCCGATCCGATCGCGACCACGGTCGCCAGGATCCGCTCCATGCGCTTGCCGGTGAAGCGCTCGAACTCGGTCTCCGCCGTGCCGGGAGAGGGGATCTTACTCCAGGCCTCGCGGATGTCGAGGGCGTCAGTGGCCACTCGGATCTCCGTCTGTCTCGACGATCCCGTCCTCCATCGCGCGACGCAGCAGATCGACCTTGGTCGGAGCAGGGCGACCCACGTCGACGTACTTCACACGGATGCGCGTGATGTTCTCCTTGGCGGTGGAGTAGGCGACGCCGAGTCGCTCGGCCACCGCCTTGAGCGGGAGTCCGGTGGCGTACAGGCGCAACACCTCGCGCTCACGCGTCGACAGCTGGGCGTCGCCGAAGTCGCGGTCGCCGTCGACGGCGCTCGCCCATTCGACGTTGTTCAGCGCCTCGCCCTGGGCCACCGTCCGGATCGCATCGAGCACATCATCGAGTGCCGAAGACTTGCTGACGACCCCGGCCGCACCGGCGGACAGTGCTTCGCGCACGGCGGCGGGACGGTCGGCCACGCTGTGGATCACGACACTCGCGCCGTCGGCGACCAGAGACGTGACGTTCTCGGTGACCGTGGTGCCGTCACCGAGCGTGAGGTCCAGCACCACGACCTCGGCAGGGGCCGCTCCCGAACTCTTCCGCCAGTCGAGGTAGGAGCTGACGGAACTGCCGGAGAACACGACGGTCTGCGAGTCGCGCGCGAACGCGGCCTCAAGGCCGAGGCGAACGGACTCGTGATCATCGATGAGGGCGACCGTGCTCATCCACCCAGCCTAGTGAGTCGGCAGGGCCCGGCGAGGGACCCTGTCGCCGCGCGTCACCGGGTGAGCAGGGCGACGACCTCGAAGTGGTGCGAATGCGGGAACAGGTCGAAGGAACGCAGCATCGTCACGTTCCACCCCAGACCGCGGAAGGTACCGAGGTCACGGGCGAGGGCGACGGGATCACAGGCGACGTACGCGATCGCTGCGGGGTCGAGCGCGTGCACGCCCTCGACCACCGCTCGCCCCGCACCGGCGCGGGGCGGGTCCAGGACGACCGCCCCGGTTCCCGTGCGTCCGGCGGCACTCTGCAGGAAGCGATCGACGCGCGCGGTCACCGCGGTCGCCTGCAGCGGTGCGAGGTTCGCGGCCGCGTGCTGGGTCGCGCGCTTGCTCGACTCGACCGTCACGACATCCGTCGCGCCGAGGTCGGCCAGGGTCGCCGCGAACAGGCCGACTCCGCCATAGAGGTCGTAATGGGTCGAATCCGGGTCGACGTGCCCGTCGAGCACGCCGTAGACCGCACCGTCGAGAACGGATGCCGCCCGAGGGTGCACCTGCCAGAACCCGTTGACATCGACCTCGAAGCGACGGTCGCCGACCTGCTCGTACACGACCTCGGGCTCGGGCCGACGCCCTCCGCGGTGCACGGGACGCGCGCCGTCCTCGTGACGGATCACGCGCACCTCACCATCGGCCGGCTCGACGAGATCGATACGCCCCGCCGCTCCCCCACGCAGTGCGAGCGCCGCCTGCGCGACCGCCGGACGGGCGAGCGGGTGCGAGCGCACGGGGATGACGCGATGGCTCCTGGCCGCGAAAGGACCGACACGGCCGGCGTCGTCGACGTGCAGCGTGACGCGCGTGCGCCAACCCATACCATCACCGGATTCGACGGCTTCGACCTCGGGGGCCTCCAGCCCGCCTCCGGCGAACCGGTCGAACGCCTCCGACAGCACTTGACGCTTGAGCGTGCGCTGATGTCCGAGCTCGATGTGACCCAGGTCAGCGCCACCCGGGCGCTCGGCGGGATCGCGGGAGATGTCCGCCTCGGGCCAGATGTGCGCCTGACGGTGTGGAGAGGCGTCGAGGACCTCGATCGCCTCGGCTCGCCAGAAGCTCCGACTGTCGGCCGCGTCGTCCTGCGGATCGATCAGCCGGGCGCGGACGCGCTCCCCCGGGATCGCGTCCGAGACGAACACGACACGTCCCTCATGGCGGGCGACGAAGGTCCCGCCGTGCGCGATCCCGGTGATGTCGAGGTCGAGCACGTCGGCAGAGGAAGAAGTCATTCTTCGAGGATACGGTGGTGAACATGCGCGTCTGCCTCGCCTCCACCTCTCCCGCCCGCCTGATGCTGCTGCGACAGGCGGGGATCGAGCCTCTGACCGCGTCGCCGGACGTCGACGAGGAGGCGGTCGCCGCGGCCGCCACCGAGGCCGCGGGAGCGGAACTGCCCCCGGCCGAGCTGGTGCTGCTGCTCGCACGGGCCAAAGCAGCCGACGTGGCGCGCCGCGTGGCCGCGGAAGACCCCGGGTTCGACGGCATCGTGATCGGTGGGGACTCGATGTTCGCGCTGAACGGCCGCGTCTACGGCAAACCGCACACGGCAGCCGAAGCCACCCGCCGCTGGCACGAGATGCGCGGCGCGACCGGGATCCTGCACTCGGGCCACTCCGTCTTCCGGATCGCCCCGGGCGCTGCTCCGGTCGAGGCGACCGCGACCGCCGAGGCGGCCGTGACCTTCGCGGAGGACATCAGCGACGAGGAGATCGCCGTGTACGTCGCCTCCGGAGAGCCGCTGTACGTCGCGGGTGCGTTCACGGTCGACAGTCTCGGCGGTGCGTTCATCACACGCGTCGACGGTGATCCGTCCACGGTCGTCGGAATGTCGTTGTCGACGATCCGCCGTCTGGCCGCGGATCTCGACGTGACGTGGACCGATCTCTGGAACATCCCGCAGTCCGACTGACTCGTAGACTCTGCGCGACGTTTCGACGTCTTTCTTGTGGAGAGTCGTCAATTGGTTCGGTGGGCTTCTCGCTAGGCTGGCAACCATGCCTGCTATCGCCAAGGTGCTCATCGCCAACCGCGGCGAGATCGCCGTACGCATCATCCGTGCCGCTCGTGACTCCGGGATCGCTTCGGTCGCCGTCTACGCCGACCAGGACCGCGACGCGCTGCACACGCGGCTCGCCGACGAGGCCTACGCCCTCGGCGGGGCCACCAGCGCCGAGACCTACCTCCAGATCGAGAAGATCCTCTCCGTCGCCCGCCGCGCCGGAGCAGACGCCGTGCACCCCGGGTACGGATTCCTCGCCGAGAACGCCGAGTTCGCTCGCGCGATCATCGGTGCGGGGATGACCTGGATCGGTCCGTCCCCCGAAGCGATCGAAGCCCTCGGCGACAAGGTGACCGCGCGTCACGTCGCCGAGAAGGTCGGCGCGCCGCTGGCACCCGGCACCCCCGGACCCGTGTCAGGCGCCGATGAGGTCGTGGCGTTCGCCGAGGAGTTCGGCCTGCCGATCGCGATCAAGGCGGCCTATGGCGGAGGCGGACGCGGCCTCAAGGTGGCACGCGAGCTCGCCGAGGTCGCCGAGCTCTTCGAATCCGCCACGCGCGAGGCCGTCACGGCCTTCGGTCGCGGCGAGTGCTTCGTGGAGAAGTACCTCGACAAGCCGCGTCACGTCGAGACCCAGTGCCTCGCGGATGCTGCGGGCAACGTCGTCGTGATCTCGACGCGCGACTGCTCGCTGCAGCGCCGACACCAGAAGCTGGTCGAAGAGGCACCGGCGCCGTTCCTGACGGACGAGCAGAACAGCCTGCTCTACTCGGCTTCCAAGGCCATCCTGAAGGAGGTCGGCTACGTCGGTGCCGGCACCTGCGAGTTCCTGATCGGCGCCGACGGCACCGTGTCGTTCCTCGAGGTCAACACCCGCCTGCAGGTCGAGCACCCGGTCTCGGAAGAGGTCACCGGCATCGACCTGGTGCGTGAGCAGTTCCGCATCGCCGCCGGCGGCACGATCGACTACGCCGACCCGGAGCCGCAGGGCCACTCCATCGAGTTCCGGATCAACGGCGAGGACCCCGGGCGCGGCTTCCTCCCCCAGCCCGGACCCGTGAACGTCTTCAAGACGTTCGGCGGTCCCGGCATCCGTCTCGACTCCGGTGTCACCGCCGGCGACGTGGTCTCCGGCGCGTTCGACTCGCTGCTGGCCAAGATCATCGTCACCGGCAAGAACCGCGAGGAGGCGCTGGAGCGGTCGCGTCGCGCACTCGACGAGTTCGAGGTCGCCGGTCTCCCCACGGTCCTCCCCTTCCACCGCAAGGTCGTCCGCGACCCCGCGTTCACGGCGGAAGACGGCAACTTCGCCATCTTCACCCGCTGGATCGAGACCGAGTTCGACAACGACATCCCCGCGTGGGACGGCGAGCTCGAGCCGGCCGCCGCCTCGGACGGACGTCACACGGTCGTCGTCGAGGTCGCCGGCAAGCGACTCGAGGTGAGCCTTCCCGATCGCGTCGCGGTCGCTGCCGGCACGGCTGGGCGCCCTGCCGTCGTTCCGCCGTCGCGTCGCAGCCATGCGACCACGGCGAATGCGGGCGCATCGGGCGATGCCGTCAAGTCGCCGATGCAGGCCACCGTCGTCAAGATCGCGGTCGAGGACGGACAGCAGGTCGTCAAGGGCGACCTGGTCGTGGTCCTGGAGGCGATGAAGATGGAGCAGCCGCTGCAGGCGCACAAGGACGGCGTCGTCGGCAACATCAACGCACAGGCCGGCAGCACGGTGTCCGCCGGTCATCAGCTGCTCACGATCAGCTGATCTTCGAACGCTCAGGGCCCCTCGCCGGGCTCGGGAACTCAGACGACAGGAAAGGCGCCCCACCGCGGTGGGGCGCCTTTCCTGTCGTCGGGCTGCGCCTCAGGAGATGTAGCCCAGGTGCATCGCACGGCTCGCATCCGTGATGCTGCTCGAGAGCGACGGGTAGGCCGCGAACACGCGGGACACCTGGTCGACCGTGAGTCGCCGCTCGACGGCGACGGCGATCGGGTAGATCAACTCGGAGGCCTTGGGGGCGACGATCACGCCGCCGATGACGGTGCCCGACCCCTTGCGGGCGATGATCTTGACGAAGCCGTCCTTGATGCCCATCATCTTCGCGCGCGGATTGGCCGCCAGCGGCAGCTTGTAGACGAGCCCGTCGGCGATGCCGTCCTCGACGTCCTTCTCGGAGTACCCGACCGTGGCGATCTCGGGGGCGGTGAAGATGTTCGAGGTGATCTTGATCAGCTCGAGCGGGATCACGATGTCACCGAGCGCGTGGAACACCGCTGTCCGTCCCTGCATCGAGGCGACGGATGCCAGGGGGAAGAAGTTCGTGCAGTCGCCGACCGCGTAGACGTTGGGAACCGAGGTGCGCGCCACCTTGTTCACGCGGACGTGTCCGGATTCGTCGAGCTCGACGCCGGCCTCCTCGAGACCGATCCCCGCCGTGTTGGGGATCGAGCCGACCGCCATCAGACAGTGGCTGCCCTCGACCGTCCGGCCATCCGACAGGGTCACGACGACCCCGTCCTTGTCGGCCTGCACCTTGTCGGCGCGGGACTTGGACAGCACCTGCATGCCGCCGCGCTTGAAAACCTTCTCGAGGACGCTCGCGGCATCCTTGTCCTCGCCGGGGAGCACCTGCTCGCGGCTGGAGACCAGTGTCACCTTCGCGCCCAGATTCATGTACGCCGAGGCGAACTCGGCACCGGTGACGCCGGAGCCGACCACGATGAGGTGCTCGGGGAGCGCCTTCATGTCGTAGAGCTGGGTCCAGGTCAGGATGCGCTTGCCGTCGGGCTTGGCCGAATCCAGTTCCCGCGGTGAGGCGCCGACAGCCACGATGATCGTGTCGGCCTCGATGCGGTCGAAGTCGGTGCCGCCCTGACCGGTCGACACCACGATCGCCGTCGGTCCCTCGAGACGGCCGTGACCGGAGAGGATCCGCACACCGGCCTCGAGGAGCGTCGCACGCATGTCCTCGGACTGCTGCCCGGCGAGCGCGACCAGGCGCTTGTTCACGGCAGCGAGGTTGATCGCGATCTCCGGCTTGAGCGGCTTGCCGTTCTCGCCCTTCGCGTAGAAGTTGACGCCGAGGTCGCTCGCCTCGGAGATCGCGACGGCGGCGTCCGCCGTGGCGATCAGGCTCTTGGACGGCACCACGTCTGTCAGGACCGCGGATCCTCCGACACCGACGCGTTCGACCAGGGTCACCTCGGCTCCGAGCTGAGCGGCCGCCAGGGCCGCCTCGTAACCGCCGGGACCGCCGCCGAGGACGGCGACGCGCTGAGTGCGCTCGAAAGTGGTGGAAGACATGAAAACCATTCTCGCGCAATCCTGGCACCGGAGCCTGCACCTTCCTAGAGTGGATCCATGCCCGAGACACACAGCAACCCCCTCGATGACCCCACTGCGAACCCGTTCGAGGTCGCAGCCACCGCCGCCGCCGACATCGCGCGGCTGACCGGCGTCGAGAACCACGACATCGCCCTCACGCTCGGAAGCGGCTGGGGCAAGGCCGCCGACATCATCGGCGAGACGGTCGCGACGATCCCGGCGACCGAGGTCACCGGCTTCTCGAAGCCCGCACTCGAGGGTCACGTCGGAACCCTCCGCAGCATCCGCACGCCCGACGGCAAGAACGTCCTCGTCATCGGCGCGCGCACCCACTACTACGAGGATCACGGCGTCCGCCGCGTGGTGCACAGCGTGCGCACCGCCGCCGCGACCGGCGCGAAGATCATGGTGCTCACCAACGGCGCCGGCGGCATCCGCGAGACCTGGACGCCCGGTCAGCCCGTGCTGATCAGCGACCACATCAACCTCACGGCCGACTCCCCGCTCGAGGGAGCCACGTTCATCGACCTGACCGACCTGTACTCCTCGCGCCTGCGCGATGTGGCCCGCAGCGTCGACCCCTCGCTCGACGAGGGCGTCTACACGCAGTTCCGCGGCCCGCACTACGAAACGCCGGCCGAGGTGCAGATGGCGAAGATCATCGGCGGTCACATCGTCGGCATGTCGACCGCGCTCGAGGCCATCGCCGCCCGCGAAGCCGGAATGGAGGTGCTGGGCTTCTCGCTCATCACGAACCTCGCCGCCGGCATCCAGAAGACGCCGCTGAGCCATGCCGAGGTGATCGAGGCCGGCCGCGAAGCCGAACCGGTGATCTCCGCCCTGCTGGCCCGCGTGGTCGAGGCGCTGTGAGCGAGGAGCGGCTCGCGCAGGCGCGAGCATGGCTGCGGCAGGACCCCGACCACGAGACCCGGGACGAGCTCGCCGGGCTCATCACGCGCGCCTCGGGCGGCGATGAGGCGGCGGTCGCCGAGCTCGACGACCGTTTCGGTGCACGTCTCGCCTTCGGCACAGCGGGTCTGCGCGGAGAGCTCGGCGCTGGCAGCAACCGCATGAACCGGGTGCTGGTCGCGCAGGCCGCCGCCGGCTTCGCGGCGTACCTCAGCGAGCGCGCGCACGGCGCGACCCCGACGGTCGTGATCGGCTATGACGGTCGGCGCAACTCCCGGGTCTTCGCGACGGACTCCGCCGAGATCTTCGCCGGGGCCGGTCTGCGGGCGATCCTGCTGCCCCGACTGCTGCCGACTCCCGTGCTGGCCTTCGCGGTGCGGCACTTCGGCGCCGACGCGGGTGTGATGGTGACCGCCAGCCACAACCCTCCGAACGACAACGGCTACAAGGTCTACCTCGGCGGTGACGACCAGGGATCGCAGATCGTCGCCCCTGCCGATGCCGAGATCGCCGCGCAGATCCAGCGGGTCGCCGACACGCTCCGGGTACCGGCGCTCCCCCGCTCCACCGCCTACGAGATCGCACCGGAGGCCGTCGTCGACGCGTACGTCGCGGCGACAGCGGCCGTCGCCCCCGCTCCGGCGGGTGCGGATGGACTGCGCTGGGTCTACACGGCGATGCACGGCGTCGGATGGGAGACGCTGTCGCGCATCCTGACCACCGCCGGCTATCCGCAGCCGGCTGTGGTCGATCAGCAGCTGCGCCCGGATGCCCGGTTCCGCACCGTCTCGTTCCCGAACCCCGAGGAGCCGGGGGCCATGGACCTGGCCTTCGCCCGGGCACGTCGGGCCAAGGCCGACTTCATCCTCGCCAACGACCCCGATGCGGATCGCCTCGCCGTCGCCATCCCCGACGAGTCCGCAGCGGACGGCTGGCGTCGGCTGACGGGCAACGAGGTCGGGCTGCTCCTCGGCGCCCGCGCCGCACGCGCCGCGGAAGGAACACCGGGTGCCTCGCTCGCCTGCTCTCTGGTGTCCTCGCCCGGTCTCAGCGCGGTCGCCGCCCACCACGGGCTGGACTTCCACGAGACGCTCACGGGCTTCAAATGGATCTCCCGCGCTCCGGGCATCGTCTTCGGCTTCGAGGAGGCCCTGGGCTATCTCGTGAACCCCGAGACCGTGCGCGACAAGGACGGTATCTCCGCAGCGGTCGCGATCCTCGGTCTCGCGGCCGAGGCCCGTGACCGTGGCCTCGGGCTCGCCGACCTGCTCTCCGAGCTCGGAGACACCTACGGCCACTTCGCGAGCGGCCAGGTCTCGGTGCGCGTCGAGGACCTCTCGATCATCGGCACCGTGATGCTGTCGCTGCGTTCCCTGCCGCCCGCACACATCGGCACCCAGTCGATCGCCGTGGCCGAGGACCTGCTGCAGGCGGCGCCCGGTCAGCCCGCGGGCGACGTGCTGCGCTACCGCCTGGCCGACGGTTCGCGCGTGATCGTGCGCCCGAGCGGCACCGAGCCGAAGCTCAAGGTGTACATCGACGCGAAGGCGGACTCCGCCGAGGGCGCCCGCGACGTCGTGGCCGCACTCGAGGCCGGTGTCCGCGTCCTTCTCGAAGAGCGCTCCTGACGCGCTGCCGTGGTCCGCTGGCACTCGTGCGCGGACCACGGCTAGCATCGGAGCATGCTGAGCCGTCACGTCACCATCACCGCGCACAACGGCGTGCACGCGCGACCGGTCGCCGAACTCGTGCGCGTCGTGCAGGCCCACGGTGATGCGGTGACCCTGCGCACCGCAGACGGGGTGGTCGTCGACCTCAGCAGCGTGCTGGCGGTCATGGACCTGGCCCTGGCCCCCGGCGATGCCGTCACGCTCGAGACCAGGGAGTCCTCGGACGCCGCTGCCGTGCTGGACACCCTGAGCGAGGTCCTCGCGCCGCGACGCTGACGGAGATCAGCCGTCGATCACCGCGACGAGCTCGTCGAGGAAGGTCTCGAAGCTCGTGGCCCTGCGAACGATCCGCTGCACGCTCTCGCGTTCGCTGAACACCTCCACGAGCTGCTCGAACACGGTCTGGAACGCGGCGCGGTCGCTCTCGCTGAAAGCGGCGAGCGCGACGACCTGCACCCGTCCGTCGCCCCAGGCTGCCGAGCCGTCGGCGACGCCGATCGCGATGGCGGTCCTGGTCGCCGTCATCTGCAGCGCGTGGGGAACGGCGAGCGCGTCGGTGAACGCTGTCGACGACATCTGCTCGCGCGCGATCGTGTTGTCGATGTAGTCCTCACCGATCAGGCCGGCCTGGACCAGAAGCCCGCCCAGGCGCCGGATGATCGCCTCCTCGCCTTCGTCGGGGAGCGGAGACACGTACGCGTCGGCGTGGAAGTAGCGCGCCAGCTCACCGCGCAGGCGTGTCAGGCGGCGTCCGCGGCGCACACGACCCGCTGCCGACTGGATGCGATCGACGTCGGAGTCGGTCAGGAAGGGCTGGATGCGCACGAAGCGATCACCGGATGCCCCGGGTTCGATCGTGCTGAGCACGAGGTCGGTGTCGAAGGAGGCCCAGTCGGGGTCGACGTTGGTGATCACGCTGGTCACCTCGATCGCCGACCCGAGTGAGCGGTCGACGCTGGAGCGGAGCAGTTCGTGGAGCTCGTAATACCCGGGACAGACGATGGTGGCGGTCAGGATCGACTCGGCCTTGCGACTGCGCTCGAGGCGTCCGCCGACGTGCATCGCGATGTACGCGATCTCGTCGTCATGGATGGGGGCGCCCAGGCGGTCGTGCAGCCCACTGGCGATGGAGACGGCGACCTCGAAGATCATCGGGTACGACGTCTTGAGCGATCGGGTGAGCGGATTGCGCGTGAGTGCACTCTCCTCGGCCCGCCGCAGCAGGTTCTGCACATGCAGCGCGAGCCGGAGCTGGAAGGTCTCGTCGACCAGGTCGACCTGATAGTCCTCTGCCGCGCGCTGCACCTCGGCGCGCACGGCCGCTTCGACCTCGGGGTCCACACCGCTGCGGGCGACATCGCCGGCGGCGTCCTCCCCGGGCGCGACGATGCGCGTCAGCACGAGGGAGGCGAGGTGATCGCTGTCCCCGTCGCCGAGCGCCACGGCGAAATGCTCGCCGGCCAGACGCGCGATCACGGCACCGACCTGCGGGATCTCGGCGCGAGCACCCGACGGGGCGGACTCCAGCGCGTGACCGGCGGCCACGCGTTCGGCGGCGATGGCGATGTGCAGCAGCACATCGGAGATCGCGAGCTCGTTGACGTAGTAGCCGAGCTCTCCGAGCTCCCGCACCAGCGCGGACTTGAACGGCGCGACGGCGTGCGCCGCGACCGCGTTGCCGGCGAGAGCGCGCCGGAACGTCTCCGGATGGAAGGAGGCGGCGTCCATCTCGTCGTGCGCGAGTCGGCTGAGCAGTCGACGTTGCGCCGTCTCGTTGCCGCGCAGCCGCACGATCTCCCGGTCCCTCTCGAGCGTCAGGTCGGTGCCGTCGATCAGCGCACGCACACGGGCTAGATCGGCTTCGAGTGTGGCTTCGCTGACGTGCAGACGATCGGCGGTCTCGAAGACGTCGATGCCGGTTGGCGCGTCGAGCAGCGTACGCACGAGGCCGTGCAGGCGGTCGCGGGGTGCCGACTCACCGGTCTGACGAATGCGGAGTGCAGCGCGCGCACCGGGGCCGGCGCGGTACCCCGCCGAACCGGATTCGACGGCGTCTCCGTCCGCCGTGCGGCCGTTCAACGCGGCGACGTAGGAGCGAACGCTGCGCGGGGTGACGCCGAGCAGATCGGCGAGGCTGCCGGCCGTCGCCCATGTCCCCTGACGAAGGAGGGTCGAGAGCAGCTGGTCCTGGCGCTGGCGCGACATGATCCCTCCGACTCCTCCACGTGCTGACTGCACTGTCCTGACGTCTCTCCATGATGTCAGTTCGCCGCGGGGCATGCGCGGAAACCGATGTTCCGCAGGGGCGGAAAGGAACGTGGTGGTGACGCACCTCGTCCTTTCACAGACTGTTCTCAGGAAGGTGGCATCGATGAGGATCCTCGTAGTGTGCGGCGCCGGTGCGTCCAGCACGTTCGTCGCTCAGCGACTCCGACGCGCGGCCGCTGAGGTCGGTCTCGACTGGGACGCCTCCGCGGGCATGGAGAGCTCCGTCATCGACGGTGCGCACGACCTCGTCCTCGTCGGTCCGCACCTCGCCGACCGGCTCACGGCGATCCGTGGCGCGGTGAGCAGCCCGGTCGCCCTCCTTCCTCCGGATGTCTTCGCGGACCGGTCCGGCGAGCGCACGCTCGCGATCGCCCGCGCCCTTCTCCCCGACGTCAGCAGCACCCCGAAAGGAACATCATGACCACCTCTCGCACCGTTCGCATCGGTTCATCGCACGGGCTGCACGCCCGTCCCGCGAAGCTGTTCGCACAGGCCGCGAAGGACTCAGGCGTCCCGGTCACGATCGCCAAGGATTCCGGCAAGCCGGTCAACGCCGCCAGCATCCTGGGCGTCATCGCGCTCGCGATCGAGTACGGCGACTATGTCACCCTCACGGTCGACGGTGACGGCGCCGACGCCGAGAACGTGATCGACACCCTCACCGAGCTGCTCACGACCGACCACGACCAGGACTCCGCCGGATGAGCACGCTGCGCGGAGTGGGCATCGGTCTCGGCGTCGCCCAGGGCACCGTCGTCCGGATGACCGAGGCGTTGCCGGCACCCGACCAGGCGCCCAGCACGCGCGGGGCCGACGCGGAGCGCACCCGGGTACGGGATGCCGTGGCCGTGGTCGCTCGGGAGCTGAACGAACGCGGTGCCGCCGCCGGCGGTTCGGCCCAGGACGTGCTCGAAGCACAGGCCATGATCGCCGAGGACCCGACCCTGCAGGACGAGGTCGACACCCGTCTCGACTCCGGCGCCACGGCAGAGTGGGCCGTGCACGACGCCTTCGCCGGTTTCCGCGCCACCCTGGAGGCGGTCGGCGGTTACCTCGGCGAGCGTGCGGCCGACCTCGACGACATCGCCCAGCGTGTGCTGGCGCACCTGCGGGGTGTGGACGCCCCCGGCATCCCGAACCCCGGGCACCCCTTCGTCCTGGTGGCCCGCGACCTGGCACCCGCCGACACCGCGCTGCTCGACCTCGATCAGGTGCTTGCGCTGATCACGACCGACGGCGGCCCGACCTCGCACACCGCGATCCTCGCCCGCGAGAAGGGCATCGTCGCGATCGTCGGCGCGGTCGACGCCACGGCGCTGACCAACGGCCAGACCGTCATCGTCGATGCCGCGGCCGGGCTGGTCACCGCCGATCCCTCCGAGGAGGAGAAGGATCGCGCCGCGCAGCGGGCAGCCGAGCGGCGCTCGGCGGACGCGGCCCCCCTGACCCCCGGCGCCCTCGCCGACGGCACGCCGATCGCGCTGCTGGCGAATCTGGGGAAACCTGCAGACGCGTCCGATGCCGTCGAACGCGGGGCCGAGGGCGTCGGGCTGTTCCGCACCGAGTTCCTGTTCCTCTCCGCCACGCAGGCGCCGACGATCGCGCAGCAGCGCGAGTCGTACCGCGAGCTGTTGGCGGCGTTCCCCGGCAAGAAGGTCGTCGTGCGGATGCTCGATGCCGGCGCCGACAAGCCGCTCGCCTTCCTCAACGACGCGCACGAGGAGAATCCCGCGCTGGGGCTCCGCGGGCTGCGCGCGCTGCGCGCCAGCGAGGACATCCTCCGCGAACAGCTCACGGCGCTCGCCGAGGCGGAAGCGCTGACCGAGGCGGACCTGTGGGTCATGGCGCCGATGGTCACGACCGTCGAGGAGACCGCGTACTTCACCGCCCTCGCGCGCGAGTACGGGCTGAAGACCGCAGGGGTCATGGTCGAGGTCCCGGCGAGCGCGCTGCTCGCCGATCGGGTGCTCGCGCATGCCGACTTCGCCTCGATCGGCACGAACGATCTCACGCAGTACACCATGGCCGCCGACCGGCTGCTGGGTTCCGTCGCCGGCTTCCAGGACCCGTGGCACCCGGCAGTGCTGCGCCTGGTGCGCGAAGTCGGCACTGCCGGCGCGCGACTCGGCAAGCCCATCGGGATCTGCGGCGAGGCTGCTGCTGACCCCTTGCTCGCGGTCGTGCTCGTTGGCCTCGGGGCGACGAGCCTGTCGATGGCCCCGTCCGCGCTGGCCGACGTGCGCCACACCCTCTCCGAACGCACCCTCGACGAGGCCCGCAACCTCGCAGAGATCGCACTGGCAGCGGACGACGCCGCCGGTGCACGCCACGCCGTGGCGGAAGCCACGGCGTCCTTCCCCTCCCACCAGAAAGAGACGACATCATGACGACGACGTCACCAGCCGCCCGGAAACCGGGCGGACTCCGAACGGGCGTGCAGCGCTTCGGCACGTTCCTGTCCGGCATGATCATGCCCAACATCGCGGCGTTCATCGCGTGGGGCTTCATCACCATGCTGTTCATCCCCAAGGGATTCTTCGGCGCCGAGACCCCCTTCAAGGGCTGGCATTGGGCCGGTGTCGCCGAGATCATCGGCGGCGGCGGCGATTCGTCCATCATCGGCTGGCAGGGTGCCATGACGACGGTGGCCGAGACCGCCGACGGGAACATCCTCGCCTACGTCGGCCTGGTCGGTCCGATGGTCACCTACCTGCTTCCGCTGCTGATCGCCAACACCGCCGGCCGCATGGTCTACGGCGAGCGCGGCGGCGTCGTGGCGACGATCGCCACGGTGGGTGTCATCGTCGGCACGAACATCCCGATGTTCCTCGGCGCGATGATCATGGGGCCGCTGGCCGCGTGGATCACCAAGCAGATGGACAAGCTGTGGGACGGCAAGATCCGCCCCGGCTTCGAGATGCTGGTGAACAACTTCTCAGCCGGAATCCTCGGCATGCTCCTCGCGATCGCGGGCTTCTTCGCCTTCGGCCCCGTCATGCTCGGCATCAGCGCCGTGCTGGGCTCGGCCGTCGACTGGCTGGTCTCGTTGCAGCTGCTCCCCGTCGTCTCGATCATCGTCGAGCCCGCGAAGGTCCTGTTCCTGAACAACGCCATCAACCACGGCGTGTTCACGCCGCTCGGCATCGAGCAGGCCGCCGAGACCGGGAAGTCGATCCTGTTCCTCATCGAGGCGAACCCCGGCCCGGGCCTCGGCCTGCTCCTCGCGTTCACGTTCTTCGGTGTGGGCGCAGCCAAGGCGTCCGCGCCCGGCGCAGCGATCATCCAGTTCCTGGGTGGCATCCACGAGATCTACTTCCCGTACGCCCTGAGCAAGCCGACCACCATCCTCGCGCTGATCGCGGGTGGCGCAGCCGGCGTCACCACGAACATGGTCCTCGGCGGCGGCCTGGCTTTCCCTGCCGCTCCGGGAAGCATCATCGCCGTGACAGCGGCCGCCATCGGTCCGGGCGTCGGCAACCTGCTGACCGTCTACCTGTCGGTCGTCATCGCCGCCGTCGTGACGTTCCTCATCACGGGCGTCATCCTGCGGGCTTCGCGCAGGCGTGACCTCGAGGCCGAGGGTGACGCGTTCGGCGCCGCGATCGCGCAGACCGAGGCGAACAAGGGCAAGTCCTCGGCCGCCATGGATGCGCTGCGCACCTCGTCCGGTGCCGCTGCCGCAGCGGGTGCCGCGGGCAGCGTGGCCACCGACCGCCGCATCTCGAACATCGTGTTCGCGTGCGACGCCGGCATGGGCTCGTCCGCCATGGGCGCGAGCGTGCTGCGCAACAAGTTCAAGAAGGCCGAGATCGACGGGGTCACGGTCACCAACCAGGCGATCGCCAACCTCGACGGCACCGCCGACCTCGTGATCACGCAGCAGCAGCTGACGGATCGCGCGAAGGCACAGTCGCCGAACTCGATCCACGTGTCGGTCGACAACTTCATGAACTCTCCGAAGTACGAAGAGGTCGTCGAGATGGTGCGCGCACAGCGCGATTCCGACGCGTGACAGACCAGGCGGGGCGGGTGCCATGGCATCCGCCCCGCCTCATCATTCCCAGAAAGGCAACACACCATGAGCGTTCTCACCCTCAGCCAGGTCCGCATCCACTCCGGCAGCGCCACGCAGGATCAAGCCCTGCAGGAGGCCACCGACATCCTGATCTCCGCCGGTGCCGTCACCCCCGCCTACGTCGATGCGATGCGTCAGCGCGAGGAGACCGTGTCGACGTACATGGGCAACGGCCTGGCCATCCCCCACGGCACGAACGAGACCAAGGACGCGATCCTCGCCTCCGCCCTCTCGGTCGTCCGCTACGACGGCGGCGTCGACTGGGCGGGCGAACCCGCGACCTTCGTGATCGGCATCGCGGGACGCGGAGACGAACACCTCGAGATCCTCTCGCAGATCGCGATCCTGTTCTCGGATGACGACGACGTCGCGAAGCTGAACGCCGCGCAGACGCCGGAAGAGCTCTTCGCGCTGCTGTCGGCGGTGAACGACTGATGAAGGCGGTCCACTTCGGCGCCGGCAACATCGGCCGTGGATTCGTCGGCCTGCTGCTGCACGAGGGCGGATACGAGGTCGTGTTCTCCGACGTCGCCGATGCCCTGGTGGATGCCATCGATGCGGCCGACTCCTACACCGTGCACGAGGCAGGCCCGGGCGGCGTCGACCACGTGGTCACCGGGTTCCGTGCGATCAACAGCCGTACCGACCCCGAGGCCGTGGCGTCCGAGATCGCGACGGCGGATGTCGTGACCACCGCGGTCGGACCGACCGTGCTGCGGTTCGTCGCTCCCACGATCGTCGCGGGTCTCACCCGGCGCTCCCCCGATGCGGCTCCGCTGCAGGTCATGGCGTGCGAGAACGCGATCGGCGCGACCGATCTGCTGCGTGCCGAGGTCGAGAACGCCGCAGGCGCCGACGCCGAGGTGCTCCTGGCCCGCGCGGTGTTCGCGAACACCGCGGTCGACCGCATCGTTCCGGCCCAGGCGCCCGGAGCGGGTGTCGACGTCACGGTGGAGCCCTACTTCGAGTGGGCGATCGAGTCCGGAGCCTTCGGCGGCACGCTGCCGAACATCCCCGGCGCGCACTTCGTCGAGAACCTGGCCCCCTACATCGAGCGCAAGCTCTTCACCGTGAACACGGGGCATGCCGCGGCGGCGTACTTCGGCGCGCAGCGCGGGATCGAGCGGATCTCGGATGCCCTCGCCGACGACACGGTCGCCGGGAACGTCACCGCCGCGTTGGAGGAGACCTCTGCCGTGCTGGTCGCGGCACACGGCCTCGACCCGGCCGAGCTGGCCGAGTACCGGGCGACGATCCTGGAGCGTTTCCGCAACCCCGCACTCGTCGACACGGTGCAACGCGTCGGGCGTCAGCCGTTGCGCAAGATCTCACGCCACGAGCGCTTCGTCGGCCCCGCCGCCATGGCCGCAGAGCATGGATTCCCCTCGCACGCGCTGGTGGCGGCGATCGCGGCTGCCCTCGCATTCGACGACGCCGAGGACGAGCAGTCGGTCGAACTGCAGCAGCTGTTGCGCACCGTCGACGCCGTGACGTTCACCACTCGCACGACCGGGCTCGACCCCGAGCATCCGCTCTTCGCGTCGATCCGCGACGCCGTGCAGGCCCGTCAGGAGCACATCGGAGTCGACTGACCCGCCACGCTCTGCCGCGCCCCGCCACCCGATACGATCGGTGGGCGGGGGCGCGTCGCGTGCGGCGCGCGGGGACATTTCGAGCACAACGACGTGCGGGAGTTGCATGAACAGATACGCCGTCATCGGCGCGGGGCCTTCCGGTCTCGCGGCCGCCAGGGCACTGCAGAAGCGCGGTATCGGCGTCGACGGCTACGAGGCTTCGCACGACGTCGGCGGCCTCTGGGACATCTCGAATCCGCGCAGCACCATGTACGAGTCCGCACACCTGATCTCCTCGCGCACGACGACGGAGTTCACGGACTTCCCGATGCGCTCCGAGGTCGACTACCCCGGCCACCGGGTGCTGCACGAGTACTTCCGCGACTACGCCGCGCACTTCGATCTGCGCCCGCTCTTCCGGTTCGACACCCGCGTGAGCCGCCTCGAGCCACGTGACGGCGGGTGGGATCTCACCGCGGCGGGCCCGGACGGCGAGCAGACGCACTGGTACGCCGGTGTCGTGCTCGCGAACGGCACACTCGCCGAGCCGAACATCCCGTCCTTCCCCGGCACCTTCACGGGCGAGCTGCGACACACCAGCGCCTACAAATCCCCCGCGCAGCTCACCGGCAAGCGCGTGCTGCTGATCGGCGCCGGCAACTCCGGCTGCGATATCGCCGTGGACGCCGTGCACCATGCCGCCTCGATCGACATGAGTGTGCGCCGCGGGTACTACTTCGTCCCCCGCTACCTGTTCGGCAAGCCCAGTGACACCCTGAACCAGGGGAAGCCGTTGCCCGCTCGGCTCAAGCAGGCGCTGGACAGTCGGGTCCTCCGCGCCTTCACCGGCGATCCGGTGCGATTCGGCTTCCCGAAGCCCGACTACCGGATCTACGAATCACACCCGATCGTGAACACCCTGATCCTGAACCATCTCGGCCAGGGTGATCTGCGGATCCGGGCCGATGTCGAGCGCTTCGACGGCGACACGGTGCACTTCCGCGACGGCACATCCGACGACTACGACCTGGTGCTGCTCGCCACCGGATACACCCTCGACTACCCGTTCGTCGATCGGGCCCACCTGCAGTGGCGGGGAGCGGCGCCCCGCCTGTTCCTCAACATGTTCCCCGCCTCGTTCAACGGCCTCTACGTCATGGGCATGATCGAGGCATCGGGCATCGGGTGGCAGGGCCGCTACGAGCAGGCCGACCTGCTGGCGTCCTACCTGCGCGCCGTCGAGCGGGACCCGGATACCGCCGCGCGGTTCCGCACCCGCGTGACCGGCGCCCCGTGGCCGGACCTCACCGGCGGCTATCACTACCTCGGGCTCGACCGTATGGCGTACTACGTGAACAAGGATGCGTATCGCGGCGCGGTCAGGCACGCGAAGCAGGAGCTGGAGGCGGGCGCATGAACGTCGACGATGTGGTGCTCAGCTTCACCCCCGGCACGCTGACGATCCTGAACGTGGTGCTGGGCCTGATCATGTTCGGCATCGCGCTGGACACCTCGCCCTCGGACTTCAAGGTCGTCGCGAAGCACCCGAAGCCGTTCGTGATCGCGATCCTCGCGCAGCTTCTGCTGCTGCCGATCGCCACCTTCCTGCTCACCCTCGTGCTGCCGGTGTCCGCCTCGATGGCGCTCGGGATGATCCTGGTGGCCTGCTGCCCGCCCGGGAACATCTCGCAGGTGCTCACGCATCGTGCGGGTGGCAACGTCGCCCTGTCGGTGTCCCTGACCGCGGTGGGCAATCTGGTCTACATCGTCGCGATGCCGTTGAGCATCACCTTCTGGGGTTCGCTGCATCCGACCGCACGCCACCTTCTCCGCGAGGTCGCGCTGGACCCGTGGAAGATGCTGCTGGAGATCCTGCTCATCGTCGGCCTCCCGTTCGCGCTCGGTCTGCTGCTGCGCGCTCAGGCGCCCGCACTCACCCGGCGGGTGCAGCCGTTCGTGAAGTGGTTCAGCCTGATCGCGTTGCTCGCCTTCATCGTGGCGGCCCTGGTCGGCAACTGGGCGGTGTTCATCCAGGTGCTCGGCATCATCGTGCTGGTCGTGACCGTGCACGATGCGGTGGCGCTCGCGCTCGGCTACGGCACGGCGGTGGTCGGTGGCCTGGGCACGCGAGAGCGCAAGGCGATGACCTTCGAGGTCGGCATCCGCAATGCCGGGCTCGGCCTCGGCCTGGTCTTCCTGTTCTTCGACGGCCTCGGCGGGATGGCGATCGTCGCCGGATGGTGGGGCATCTGGGACATCGTGGCCGGTCTCATCCTGGCGGGCCTCTGGGCGCGGCACACCAAGAGGCGCACCGGATCCGCATCCGGCGATGCCACCGGTCGCACCGCGCTGGAGACCGCGTCGTGACGCGGGTGCTGATCACGGGCGGCGGCGGCTTTCTCGGCACGCACGTCGCCGCAGCACTGGCGGCGCGCGACGACGTCGATCTGATCGTCTCGGCAGACCTGCGCACAGGGCCGCCGCGCACGGGAGTCGTGGAGGTCCTCCTCGACGTGACGGATCCGGACGCACTCGCTCCCCTGCTGCGCACCCACCGCATCGACACGGTCGTGCACCTCGCCGCGATCGTCAATCCGGGGCGCGATGTCGATCTGGAGTATCGGGTGGATGTCACCGGCAGCACGCACGTGCTCGCGGCATGTGTCGAGACCGGAGTGCGCCGGATCGTGGTCTCCAGCTCAGGGGCCGCGTACGGGTACCACCGCGACAACCCGGAGTGGATCGACGAGGATCAGCCGCTGCGCGGCAACGACGCCTTCCCGTACTCGCGACACAAGCGGCTCGTCGAGGAGATGCTGGCCGGTCACCGGGAGACGCATCCCGCCCTGGAGCAGGTGATCTTCCGCATCGGCACGATCCTCGGTCCGACCGTCCAGAACCAGATCACCGCGCTGTGGGACGGCAGACGCATCCTGCGCCTCACCGGCTCCGAGTCCCCCTTCGTGTTCGTCTGGGTCGACGACGTCGCTGCCGCGATGGCGCGCGCCGCGACAGACGGCCCTGCGGGGATCTACAACGTCGCCGGCGACGGACGGATGACCGTCACCGAGATCGCCCGCAGACTGGGCAAACCGACCGTGACGATCCCGGCCGGCGTGCTGTCCGCGGCGCTCCGCGTCGGTCGGGCATTGCGACTGACCGTCCACGGCCCCGAGAAGGTCCCGTTCCTGCGCTACCGGCCGGTGCTCGCCAACAGGCGCCTGAAGGAGCGCTTCGGCTACACCCCGCACTTCACGAGCCGTCAGGCGTTCGAGGCCTACCTGGCCACGCACCCCGGCGTCACCACCGCACCGACCACATAATCTGGAACCATGCAGAAGAAGCGCGGCCGCCGAGTACTCCGCTGGATCCTGGGGAGCATCGCCGTCGTGCTGGTGCTCGGCATCGGCGGCATCCTGGTGTGGAGCCAGGTCGGCGTGATGGCTGCGGAACCGGAGCCGCTCGCGACCGTGCGGGAGAACCCGGACATCACCGTCACGGATGCCCCCGAGGGGATCGTGCTCGCGCCGGCAGACGGGGACTCCGAGATCGGCGTCGTCTTCATCCCCGGCGCGAAGGTCGATCCCTGGGCGTACGCGGCGATCCTGCAGGGTCTCGCCGAAGACGGCATGACCGTCGTGATCACCCGCCCCTGGCTGAACCTCGCGTTCTTCGACCTGCGAGGCCTCGATTCCTTCACCTCGGCGGCACCGGACATCGACACGTGGGCGGTCGGCGGGCACTCCCTCGGCGGTGTCCGCGCATGCCAGCTCGCCGCCGACGCCGACGCCCTGCTCTTGTTCGGCTCGTACTGCGCCACGGACGTGTCGGACACCGATCTCGCGGTGCTGAGCATCGCCGGTTCCGAGGACGGATTGTCGACTCCGGAGAAGATCGCCGACGCCCGTCACCTGCTGCCGGCCGACGCCGAGCTCGTCGAGATCCCCGGCGCCTCCCACGCGTCTTTCGGGGACTACGGGCCGCAGGCCGGAGACGGCACGCCCACGATCTCCGACGAGGAGATGCACCAGACCGTGACCGCGCTGGTCGACGCCTTCGCTCAGGAGTCGCTCGCCGGACGCTGACGCTTCTCAGCCGAGCAGCCCCGGCACAGAACCCTCAGCCGAGAACCGGATCGAGCAGAGGGTGCAGGTGCCGGCTCCGGAGCACGACGGATGCCGCCCGTGCACCGGCTTCGAGCGCGGCCGTGACCGGCTCACCGGACAGCCGCGCATCGAGCACGCCGGCGAAGAACGCATCTCCCGCACCGTTGGTATCGACGACCTCGACGGGGACGGCGGCCACACGATGCTCCCCACCGTGCGCGTCGACGGCGACAGCGCCGTCCGCGCCGAGCGTGCAGACCGCGAGCGACGCTCCCGCGTCGATGCAGCCGTGCAGGAAGGCGAGTGGATCATCGAGCCGATCGGCGTTGCAGAAGATGACGTCGGCCGCAGCGAGGAAGGGGCGGTGGAACTCGGCCGTACCGTCGTAGTCGTGCACGTCCACCCAGATCGGGCGCCCGGTCGCCTGCGCGAGCGGAAGGAGCCGCAGGGGCTCGGCCGCCAGATCCAGCACGATCACCGCGGACGCGTTCATCGCCGCCGCGATCGCCGAATCCTCGCCATCCGACTGAGCCGCCGGTGACGAGAGGTACAGCGAGACACGAGCACCCTGCCCGGTCATCAGGTTGAGGTGACGCTCGGTCTCCGCGCTGTCTGCCCACCGCACGGGGACACCGGCCGCGTCCAAGGCGGCACGCACGCGCCCTCCCGCATCGTCCTCGCCCGCCGCGGCGTGGAGGAGCGCCGCCCGCCCGAGCCCGCGGAGGCTCAGCGCCTTGCCGGCGCTCGTGCCGCCGACCGTCTCCCACGACGCCTGGGCGAACTGCATGTGAGGAACCGGGTCGGGAAGCCGATCGAGCACCACGATCTGGTTCCACGACGCAGGGCCGGCGATGAACACGGAGGCGTCGGACATGAACACCATCCTGCCGCGTCCGGCGGCCTCAGCCGATGCGGGAGACCAGCGCGTCCAACCCCATGCCGTAGTCGATGCGGACGACCGGGAGCGCGAACTTGTCCGTGCCGATGCCGACGAATCCGGGCTCGATCGTCCGCGCCATCTCGAAGCCGGCCATCGCGACTCCCTGCTTGGCCGTGTCGTTGTAGTGTCCGAACGGGTAGGCGATGACCTCCCGCACACCGAGCGTGTCCCCGGAGAGGTTCAGGTCGGCGGCGATCTGCTCGGCCGTCCAGTTGACCATCCGCCCCTTTCCGTCGTCCCCCGCCTGGTGCATGTCGTGCGTGTGCGAGCGGCGCAGCACGTAGATGGATGGCGGCGGATCCTGGCGGTACGCCGTGATCATGAACGACGTCGCGAGCAGCTTGTGCTTCTCCACGACCGGGGCAGCCAGATCGAACCACGTCTGATCCGCGTCGTCGTCGGTGATGATCACCGAGCGAGCAGGCAGATACAGGCGACCGTCGATGAACGCACTGAGCTCATCCCACGTCGGCAGGTAGAAGCCGGTCGTGGCGATGTGCTCCATCTGCGCCTCGAAGTCTCCGATGTACGCATAGTTGCCGCGCAACCAGCCCTTCTCCCCATCCGGGTTCGCGGTGAACTGGTGGTACATCAGGATCGGGACGTTCGTCCCCTCGGCCAGGTTCTCGTCAGGTGTCTTCCACCCTCCGAAGAGCTCGATCTGCTGGTCCGTGCAGACGACCGGATCGGCGCCGTTCACACGGACGGCGGGGTCGGCAGCGGCCGCACTCTCCGCGCTCGGATACCAACCGGCGAAGACCCGCCCGTCCTGGGTGGGGATCGGGAGCGCCTGGTACAACGCGTTCTGCCACTGCAGCATCGGTTCTTCGGCGATGCCGTCGCCGGAGAACGACGCCGCGCATGCCAGCGGGTCGTCGGCGTCGGCGATCAGCTGCTGCGCGGGGGTCAACACCCGCTCGATGGGCTGCGAGACGGTCTTCGGTGTCGGATCCGCCGGTGGCCTGTTCCACCAGGCGAACCCGGCTGCTCCCGCCCCCAGCAGGACGACGGCCGCGCCGATGCCGACCACGACGCCGGTGCGCCGCCTTCTCCCCCGAGCCATCGTGCGGTCAGTCCGCGAAGCCCTCGGCGATCATCTCGACGAGCTCTTCCCGCTCCTCGACCGGGAGGAACGCCGCCGAAGCCGCGTTGAACTGGAAGGACTCGAGGTCGTCGAGATCGTACTCGAAGGTCTCGACGAGCAGAGCCAGCTCACGCGTCAGAGACGTGCCGCTCATGGTGCGGTTGTCGACGTTCACCGTGACCGAGAAGCCCAGCTGGTAGAGCAGATCGAAGGGATGGTCAGCGAGGGTCTTGCCCCACGCTGCGACCGCACCGGTCTGCAGGTTCGACGACGGCGACAGCTCCAGGGGGATCTCGCGATCACGCACCCATCGGGCGAGGTCGCCGAACTGCACCTGCACCTCGTCACCCTCTTCCGTGACGACCTGCAGGTCCTCGGCGATCCGTACGCCGTGCCCCAGGCGCAACGCACGCCCGTCGACCAGCGCGGAGCGGATCGACGCGAGGCCGGCTGCTTCGCCGGCATGGACGGTCACGGGGAAGAAGTTCTCGGCGAGATAGTCGAAGGCCGCGCGGTGGTTGGAAGGCGGGAATCCGTCTTCGGGGCCGGCGATGTCGAAGCCCACGACGCCACGGCCACGGAAGGCGACGGCCAGTTCGGCGATCTCCCGCGCACGGTCGGTCTGTCGCATGGCGGTGATCAGCTGACCGACGCGGATGCTGTGGCCGTCACGGTCTGCGGCCTCCTCGCCCTCTTCGATCCCCTGCTGCACAGCCGCGACCGTCTGCTCGAGGGTCAGGCCGCGCGTGAGGTGCTGCTCCGGGGCCCAGCGGACCTCACCGTAGATCACGCCGTCGGCAGCCAGATCCTGCACGAACTCACGAGCCACACGCGTCAGACCGGCCGAGGTCTGCATCACGCCGATCGCGACGTCGAAGGTCTTGAGGTAGTCGACCAGCGAACCCGAATCGCTCTGGCTGGTGAACCAGCGCCCGAGAGCCGCCGCGTCCTTCGCAGGAACCGCCAGTCCCTCCGCATCCGCGAGCTCGAGGATCGTCGCCGGTCGCAGGGCGCCGTCGAGGTGGTCGTGCAGCGACACCTTGGGCAGGCTTCGCAGGGACACGCCCTGGATCGTGACGTCGCCGTTCGGATCGATCGACATGGTGGTCCTCTCAGAAGTGGTGCAGGATCGGCAGCCTCAGCCTAGGCCGTGATGCGCTCGCGCACGATCGGACCGGCCGCAGGCGCCTCCGCACCGATCTCCCACGCACCCTCGAGAGCCTCGAGTGCACGCGGGAAGCGCGCCTCGTCGGCGGCCGACAGCGTGAAGAGAGGCTGGCCTGCGACCACACGGTCGCCCGGCTTCGCGTGCAGGTCGATCCCCGCCTCGAGGATCACCGGGTCTTCCGCGCGGGCACGACCGGCGCCGAGACGCCAGGCGGCGACACCGAACGGGAGAGCGTCCAGACGCGAGATCACACCGTCGGAGGTCGCGGTGACGACATGCGTCTCCCGAGCCGTCGGCAGCGCCGCGTCGGGGTCGCCGTCCTGTGCACGGATCATGGCCTTCCATCCGTCCATGGCACGACCGTCGTCGAGTGCGGCCTCCACCTCGGCATCCGGCTGCCCCGCAAGGGCGAGCATCTCCCTGGCGAGCGCGACCGTGAGCTCGCGGACGTCGGCGGGCCCGCCTCCGGCCAGGATCTCGACGGATTCGCGTACCTCGTTCGCGTTGCCGATCGCACGTCCGAGCGGCACGTTCATGTCGGTCAGCAGCGCGGTGGTGGCGACGCCGGAGTCCGTGCCCAGCGCGACCATGGTGCGGGCGAGCTCGCGGGCACGGTCGATGTCCTGCATGAAGGCGCCGGAGCCGAACTTCACATCGAGCACCAGGGCGTCCGTGCCCTCGGCGATCTTCTTCGACATGATGCTGGATGCGATCAGCGGGATCGCCTCGACGGTCCCCGTGACATCACGCAGCGCGTACAGCTTCTTGTCGGCGGGAGCGAGACCGGAGCCCGCGGCGCAGATGACCGCGCCCACGTCGCCCTGCATCTGCGCGAACATCTCCTCGTTGCTGAGTGCCGCACGCCAGCCGGGGATCGACTCGAGCTTGTCGAGCGTGCCGCCGGTGTGACCCAGGCCGCGACCGCTGAGCTGCGGGACCGCGACGCCGAAGACCGCGACGAGCGGGGCCAGAGGGAGCGTGATCTTGTCGCCGACGCCACCGGTGGAGTGCTTGTCGACGGTCTTCTTGCCCAGCGAGGCGAAGCTCATCCGCTCTCCCGAGGCGATCATCGCGTCGGTGAGCACGCGGATCTCGTCGCGCTCCATGCCGCGCTGGAAGATCGCCATCGCGAACGAGGCCATCTGCGCATCCGAGACGTATCCGCGCGTGTAGGCGTCGACCATCCAGCGCAGGGCAGGTTCGGCGACGACGCCGCCATCGCGCTTGGAGCGGATGACGTCCACCGCGTCGTAAGGCTCAACGGTCATCGTGCATCCTCCAGGTCACGCGGCCCGAACGCATCGGGCAGCACCTCGTCGATCGTGCGGATGCCGGAGACGGTCTCCAACAGCATCCCGGGCATCGCGTGCTCGAAGAGCAGCTGACGACACCGCCCGCACGGCATGATCGTCTGTCCGTCGTTGTTCACGCACACGAATGCGACGAGCTTTCCTCCGCCGGACATGTGCAGATCGCCGACGAGTGCGCATTCGGCGCACAGCGTCACACCGTACGAGGCGTTCTCCACGTTGCAGCCGGCCACGATGCGGCCATCGCCGACGAGCGCGGCGGCTCCGACCTTGTACCGCGAGTACGGCGCATACGCCTTGGCCATCGCCTCGGTCGCGACCTGACGGAGCTCGTCCCAGTCGATGTCAGTCATGTCTCTCCTACGACTTGATGTACGGCTTGCCGTCGGCGGCAGGCGCCTTGATCTGTCCCGCGAATCCGGCGACAGCGAGCAACGTCACGACGTACGGCAGCATGAGCATGAACTCGCCGGGGATCGGCGTCTTCAGGATCGAGAGCAGATTCTGGAGGTTGGTCGCGAACCCGAACAGCAACGCGGCGAGCGTCGCACGGATCGGGTCCCACCGACCGAAGATCACGGCCGCGAGGGCGATGAATCCGAGGCCGGCGGTCATGTCCTTGCCGAACTGCGGCACGGAGACGAGCGTGAAGTACGCACCGCCCATGCCGGCGATCGCACCGGCCAGCAGCACGTTCCAGAACCGGGTGGGATTGACCTTGATGCCCACGGTGTCCGCCGCCTGCGGGTGCTCACCCACGGCGCGCAGCCGCAGTCCCCATCGCGTGCGGTACAGGCCCCACGCGACGACGGCGACGGTGATGAACATCAGGTACCCGATGAAGGTCTGGTTGAAGAGCACCGGTCCGATGATCGGGATGTCGCTCAGCAGCGGGATCTCGACGCGAGGGAAGCGCACAGGGGTGTTCAGCGCGGCCTCGTTCGGCGCGAGCAGCGCACCGTAGAGGAAACCGGTGAGACCGGTGACCAGTACGTTGAGCACGACACCGACGATGACCTGCTCGACGAGGTACTTGATCGCGAACGCCGCGAGCACGCTGGCGACCAGGACGCCGCCGATCATGGCGCCGACCAGTCCGACGAACGGGTTGCCGGTGATGCTGGAGAGCAGGGCGGCAGAGAACGCGCCGAGGAGCAGCTGGCCCTCGATCGCGACGTTCACGACACCGGCGCGCTCGCCGATCACACCGCCGAGCGCACCGAACACCAGCGGCACCGACAACGACACCGCACCGAACAGGAGGCTGGTGACGGGCACGAGCCCGCCGGCGGCCGCCCACACGAGGAACGCGAAGACGGCGAGGACGCCGTAGGCGACGACCAGCCACAGCGACGGCTTCCGGTAGGTCCATGCGCCGAGGAACGCTCCGACCGTGAGCACCACCAGGATGCCGAACACGACCCAGAAGGTCGAGGCCGTCGGCAGTGCGACGTCGGGCAGCGCGAACGCGGACGACTGGTCGGAGAGCCGGAAGGTGCTGATGCCGTCACGCGGCACGAGCAGGAACAGCAGGGCGAGGAGGACCGTGGCACCCGCCAGCACGATCGGCGCCTTGAGGTGCCGCTGCTTCACGGTCGCGAGCTGCACCGTGCCGTCAGCGGCCTGGGTCTGCACGAGGGACATCATGCCGCCACCGCCTTCTTCGCGGCCTTGGCTCTGAGCCTGGCAGCCTTCTCGATATCGGTCTTCGGGAGGAAGAACACCGTGCGCAGCAGTGGCGGTGCGGCGATGAACAGCACCACGAGGGACTGCACCACGAGCACGATGTCGACCGGGATGTCCTGCGCCTGCATCGAGAACGAACCCGCCTTGAGCGCGCCGAACAGGATGCCGGCGGCGAACGTGCCCCATGCGCGGCTGCGACCGAGGAGCGCGACGGTGATCGCGTCGAAACCGATGCCGGCGTCGATGGTCTCGGTGACACCCGTGGTGACGGCACCCTGGAGCTGGTTCATTCCGGCGAGACCCGCAAGTCCTCCCGCGAACAGCATCGCGTAGACGTAGATGCGCTGCACGCTGATGCCGGCGGCGCGTGCGGCGTGCGGGTTCTCGCCCACCGCGCGCATGCGCATGCCGAGCGCCGAGCGTTCGATGAGCCACCAGACGAACAGCGTCGCCACGATCACGACCACGAAGCCGAAATCGAGCAGCGGGAACTGCGGTCCCAGCAACGTCGGGAACTGCGCGCTCTCCGGCGTGGCCGACCCGAGCGCCTGATTCGTGCCCGGCTTCTGGAGCAGGCCGGGGGTGCGGATCATCCACAGCAGCAGGTAGTACGCGATGTAGTTGAGCATGATCGTCAGGATCACCTCGTGCGCGCCGGTGCGCGCCTTGATGAGTCCGGCGATCGCGCCCCAGAGAGCACCGCCCGCGATACCGGCGATCAGCGTCACCGGGATGTGCAGCCAGATCGGCAGGTCGAGCGAGAAGGTCAGCAGGGCCGCGACAGCGACACCGATGAGCATCTGGCCGCGGGCACCGATGTTGAACAGGCCGACGCGGAACGCCAGCGCGACACCGAGACCGGCCGCGATCAGCGGCGCGGCGAAGCCGAGCGTGTTCGTCAGCGGACGGATCTGGGCGGCGAAGTCCGCGCCGCGGGCGTTGAAGATCGCGCCGCGGAACAGCGCCTCGTATCCGTTGTACACGGCGTTCCACGCCGCGACGAAGGTGTCGCCGGGCTGCGCGAAGAAGTAGCCGGATGCCGCCTGCACGTCCTCGTTCGTCAATGCGATGAGGACGCCGCCCACGATCAGCGCCAGCACGATCGCGAGGACCGTCGTCACGGCGTTGCCGCGGAGCATCTCCTTGAGGACGACGTTGCCGCGCGGAGGCGGCGGCACATCGGACGGGTCACGGGGAACCGTGCCGGTGCTGGTGGCGAGCTGCTCGGGCGGCAGCCCCTTGGTCACGTCTCCCGCGCCGGGCGTCGCTCCGCTCACGCGGCCACCTCCCCTTCGGCCGCTCCGGCCATCATGAGTCCGAGTGTCTCTCTGGGTGTGTCGCCGGGCACGATGCCGACGATCGCGCCGCGGTACATGACCGCGATCCGATCCGCGAGAGCCGCGACCTCGTCGAGCTCGGTCGACACGACGATCACCGGGATGCCAGAATCGCGCGTCTCGATGATCCGCTTGTGGATGAACTCGATCGAGCCGACGTCCACCCCTCGGGTCGGCTGCGCGGCCACCAGCAGTCGCAGCTCGCGGCTCATCTCGCGCGCGATCACGACCTTCTGCTGGTTTCCGCCCGAGAGCGTCCCGGCGGGCGTGTGCGGTCCCTGGGTCCGGATGTCGTACTCGCGGATGCGCTCACGCGCGAACTCCTCGAGTGCGGCCCGGCGCAGTGTGCCCGCGCGACTGAAGGCGGGATCGTCGGAGCGGTCGAGGATGAGGTTCTCCGCCACCGAGAACCCGGCGACCAGCCCGTCCTCGGTACGATCCTCCGGCACGAATCCGACACCGGCATCGAGGATCGCCCGCACGCTCTTGCCGACGAGCTCCTTGCCGTCGAGCACGATGGATCCCTCGACGCGGGCGGCGAGGCCGACGATGGCCTCGACGAGCTCCGTCTGGCCGTTGCCCTGCACACCGGCGATCGCGAGGACCTCCCCCGGGCGCACGGCGAAGTCGATGCCGTCGACGACGATCGCTCCCGTGGGAGTGAGGACACGCAGTCCCGCCACTTCGAGGCCGCCCTCGCCGAGGCGCGGCGCCTCCTTGTGCACGGTGAGCTCGACGGCCCTGCCGACCATGAGCGAGGCGAGCTCGGAGTTCGTGGCGGTCGGCGATGCCTCACCGACGACGCGGCCGAGCCGGACGATGGTGATCTTGTCGGCGACCTCGCGCACCTCGCGCAGCTTGTGAGTGATGAAGACGATCGCGGTGCCCTCGTCGCGGAGCTGGCGCATGATGGCCATCAGCTCGTCCGTCTCCTGGGGCGTGAGCACGGCCGTCGGCTCGTCGAACACGAGCACCTTCGCGTCACGCGAGAGCGCCTTGATGATCTCGACGCGCTGCTGCACGCCGACAGGGAGATCCCCCACCAGCGCATCCGGGTCGATGTCGAAACCGAACCGGGCGGCGACCGACCGCACGTGCTCTCGCGCCTTCGCGATGTCGAGCGTGCCGAGGGCCTTGGTCTGCTCGTGACCGAGCATGACGTTCTCGGCCACGGTGAAGACCGGGACGAGCATGAAGTGTTGGTGGACCATGCCGATCCCCGCAGCCATCGCGTCACCGGGACCGCGGAAATGCTGCACCTCGTCATCGAGGAGGATCTCGCCCTCATCAGCCTGATAGAGGCCGTAGAGCACATTCATCAGCGTGGACTTGCCCGCGCCGTTCTCGCCGAGGAGCGCGTGGATCTCCCCCGGCGCGACCACCAGATCGATGTGGTCGTTCGCCACGAGGCTACCGAATCGCTTGGTGATGCCGCGAAGTTCGAGCTTCATATCTGCACCTTATCCAGAAGAGTCATCCAGGAGAATCATCGTCCGTCCACGGCACGGGGCGAGTGGCAGAATTGCTCACCACTCGCCCCGCGCTTGGACCTGCGTCAGATCACGGCGAGTTCTTCGACTCCACCGTGATGTCGCCGGCGATGATCTGCTTCTGCAGTTCGGCGATCTCGTCGAGCAGTCCGTCCGGGAGCTGCGACTCGAAGCTGCCGAAGCCGGAGAGCTTGACGCCCTCGTTCTCGAGCGTGCCGATGTACGGAGCCGGGTCGAACTCGCCCGCGGCGGCCGAGATGGTCGCGTCGTGGACGGCCACGTCGATCGCCTTCATGATCGAGACCAGCGTGACGTCGGCCACGCTCGGGTCTGCCACGGCGAGGTCGCTGTCGACACCGAGCATCAGGGTGTCCTTGCCGCTGTCGGCGATCGCCGCAGCTGCGCTCTGGTAGACCGGTCCACCGACCGGGAGGATCACGTCGACACCCTGGTCGAGCACGCCCTGAGCGGTCTGCTTTGCGGTGTCGTTCGCATCGAAGCCGCCGGTGAAGGAGCCCTTCTGCGTGCCCGCGTCCCAACCGAAGACCTCGACCGACGCCGACTTGTCCTCGTTGTACTTCTCGACGCCGAGCTGGTAGCCGTCCATGAACACGGCGACGGACGGGATCTGCATTCCACCGAAGGTGCCGACCTTGTTCACACCGCTCTGAGCCGACCATGCCGCAGCGGCGTAGCCACCGAGGTAGGCAGCCTGAGCCGTGTCGAAGACGAGGGGCTTGACGTTCGGCGCATCGACGTTGCCGTCGAAGTCGTTGTCGGCCCAGTCGTCGATGATCGCGTAGTCGATCTCAGGGTTCGCCAGTGCCGACTCGACGGTCGCGGCGGACAGCTTGAAGCCGACCGAGACGATGAGCGAGCAGCCCTCGGAGACAGCGGTCTCCAGGTTCGGCGCGTAGTCGTTGTCGTTCGCCGACTCGAACTCGAGCGGCTTGATGTCCAGCTCCTTCGCGGCGCTGTCCATACCCTCCTTGGCGGACTGGTTGAACGACTTGTCGTTCCATCCGCCGGCGTCGGAGACGAGGCAGGGAAGGAAGTCGGAGTCGACCGGCTTCTCTGAGCCTGCAGGCTTGTCGGTCGGTGCCTGGCCACAGCCGGCGAGTGCGAAGACGACGCCCGCGGCGATTGTCGCGCCGAGCAGCTTCTTGGTGGTGGAGATGGTCAACTCATGCCTCCCTCAACGAAACCGCGGCCATCGCGGATCGATCAAAGTTACCTAGTGTTTCAACGTTTGCGCACACCGGCGACCCGTGTGCGAACGAATGGTTACCAAGCTGAAATCAAGCCAGCCGATGAGCGTGAGGGCCTGCTCATCAGAGCACGTCGCCCTGGCCGGTCAGCTTGAGCGACTCCACGACACCCTTGACGCGCTGCGCGTGCTCGACCGTCGTGACGAGGAGCGCGTCCGGGGTATCGACCACCACGATGTCCTGCACGCCGACCAGACTGATCACACGATTGGTCTGGCTCACCAGGATTCCGCTGGCGGCGTCCGACAGCACGCGGGCGTTCGGGCCGAGCACGGCGAGGTCGTTCTTGCGTCCGTGCGTGATGAGCTTGGTGAGGGAGGCGAAGTCCCCCACATCGTCCCAGTCGAAGTGGCCGGGGATGACCGCCAGCCGCCCGCGCTCCGCGGCCGGCTCTGCCACGGCGTAGTCGATGGCGATCTTCTTCAGCTTCGGCCAGATCCGGTCGACGGCCGGGCCCCGGCGCTCGCGGTCGTCCCAGGCCTCGGCGAGCTCCGACAGCCCGGCGTAGAGTTCCGGCTCGTTGGCGGCCAGCTCTCCGAGGAGAACGCTCGCCTTCGCGATGAACATGCCGGCGTTCCACAGATAGCTGCGGTCGGCGACGTACTCCTTCGCGGTCTCGAGGTCGGGCTTCTCGACGAAGCGCTCGACCAGAGCCGCCTCGGGAGCACCGTCGACGACGAGCTCTCCCGCCTTGCGGATGTAGCCGAACCCGACGGACGGTTCGGTCGGGGGGATGCCGATCGTGCAGATGTACCCCTCGCGGGCGACCTGCACGGCCTGCTGCACGGCCCACTCGAACACCTGGGTGCCGCGGATGACATGGTCGGCGCTGAACGAGCCGATGATCACCTCGGGGTCGCGGCGGTGCAGGATCGCCGCGGCGAGTCCGATCGCCGCAGCGGACTCGCGCGGCTCCGACTCCAGGAAGACGTTCAGGTCGTCGATGCCGGGGAGTTCCGCCTCCACGGCGGCGCGGTGCGCACGACCGGTGACGACGGCGATGCGATCGGGACCCGCGAGCGGCTCCAACCGGTCCCATGTGTCGCGCAGCAGCGAGTGTCCCGATCCGGTGAGGTCGTGGAGGAACTTCGGCGCGTCGGCACGAGAGAGTGGCCAGAGCCTGCTTCCGATGCCACCCGCGGGGATCACAGCGTAGAAATCCTGAATCGGCTCGATCATGCTGCCAGCGTACCTGCGCGCTCGGCAGCCACTCGGCTACCGCTATGGTCGATGCCATGCGCCACTCCCCCCATGGTCGCTCCGCCGCTCGTTGGCGCGCCACAGCCGCAGCACTCGCTCTCGCCGTGGCCGTGGCCGCCGCCGCACTCGCACCGACGACCGCCTCCGCAGCGGGCGGACCGGCCGGAAGCGTCTTCACGCAGACCAATGCGCAGCGTTACCAGGCAGGGCTCCCCGCGCTCGTCTCGGATCCGGCGCTCGACGCCGCCGCCGCGGAATGGGCGCGGCACCTGGCGTCGTCCTGCACGTTCGCGCACAGCTCGTCGACGTGGCGGAGTTCGCGGGTGTCGGCATCCGGATGGATCGCGACCGGCGAGAACATCGCGGCCGGCCAACCGGACGCCACGGCCGTCGTCACCAGCTGGATGAACTCGCCCGGCCACAAGGCGAACATCCTCGACAAGCGGTACACCGGGCTCGGCGTCGGCTATGCGACCGGCTCCTGCTATCGCACCTACTGGGTGCAGATCTTCGGCATCGGCACACCGCGCAAGGCCCTCCCCGGGGGCGCGGGGGACCTCACCAGCGATCGTGCAGCCGACGTCCTGGCACGGTCCGCGAACGGAGACCTCCTCGTCTACCCCGGCACCGGATCTGGTGCCTTCCGTCCCGCCGTCACGGCGTTGCAGGGATGGGGGAACCGACCTTTCGTCACACTCGGCGACTTCACCGGTGACGGCATCCCCGACATCGCCCGCACGGAGGCGGACGGCAGGCTGATGCTGTTCTCCGGGAACGGACGCGGGGGCTTCGGGACACCGACCCAGATCGGCACGGGCTGGTCGAAGTTCTCGCAGCTCATCGGCGGCATCGACTTCGACGGCGACGGACTCACCGACATCATCGCCCGCACGGCGGGTGGGGAACTCCATCTCTACCGCGGCAACGGCCGCGGCGGCTGGCTCGCGAGCGGCGGTGGCGCCAAGATCGGCAGCGGCTGGCAGATCATGACCGCGGTCTCGTACGTCGGGGACATGAACGGCGACGCACGCGGAGACCTCGTCGCGCGCCGCAGCAACGGCACGCTCTGGCTGTACCCCAGCACCGGGAAGGGCGGCTGGGCCGCTCCCGTGCAGATCGGGCAGGGCTGGAACTCTCTGACGGCGATCTTCGGGGCAGGCGACTTCGACGGGAACGGCACGCAGGACGTGATCGCCCGCGATGCGAACGGGAAACTCGTCCTCTACGGCGGCACGGGCCGCGGCGGATTCCTCGCCGGCAAGGTCGTCGGTCAGGGCTGGAGCACGATGGCGCAGATCGGCTGAGTCGCCGTCGCTCCCTGCGCGCATCCTTCGCATCGGAGACGCATCCGTGTCATCCGAGCTCTCGTGGCCGTCGGAGATCGAGAGTTAGGCTCCCCTTCGTCGCTCCCAGTCATCTGACAGGAATAGGATGGACGACGATCGGGCATGCCTGACTTTCGACAGGATCACTCTTGGACGAGCGCAGCGCACGCGACCGACGCTCATCGATCCAGGGAGGACGACCGTGTCCACAAGCGCTCGCTTGACACCGTCGATTTCGGAAACCACGTCCAAGACCCCCCGCGGCACCCTTTACCGGGGACGCGAAGGCATGTGGTCGTGGGTGCTTCATCGCATCACCGGAGTCGCCATCTTCTTCTTCCTGTTGGTGCATGTGCTCGACACAGCGCTGATCAGGGTCTCGCCTGAGGCGTACAACGCCGTCATCGGCACGTACAAGAACCCGATCATGGCGCTCGGCGAGGTCGTGCTGGTCGCCGGCATCGTGTTCCACGCCATGAACGGCCTGCGCATCATCGCGGTCGACTTCTGGTCGAAGGGCGCCAAGTACCAGCGTCAGCTCTTCTGGGGCGTTCTCGCAGTGTGGGTCGTCATCATGGCCGGTTTCGTACCCCGCCACCTCATGCTCGCATTCGCCGGATTCGGAGGGGGTCACTGATGACCGCGCAGACCGTCGTCGCCCCCGTCCGCCGCCAGCGCGGATTCAACCTCGAGAAGTGGGGATGGATCTTCATGCGCGCCTCGGGCATCGTGCTCGTCGTGCTGATCTTCGGCCACCTCTTCATCAACCTGATGGTCGGCGAGGGCATCCACGCCCTCGACTTCGCCTTCATCGCCGGCAAGTTCGCCACGCCGTTCTGGCAGTGGTGGGACGTGCTGATGCTGTGGCTCGCGCTGATCCACGGCGCCAACGGCATGCGCACCATCGTGAACGACTACGTCACCACCGAGAAGGCCCGCAAGGCGCTGGTCTGGGCGCTCGGTCTCGCGGCCGGTCTCCTGATCATCCTCGGCACCCTCGTGGTGTTCACCTTCGACCCGTGCCTGGGCGTGCAGCCGGACAGCGTCCTGTGGACCGAATGCGCCGCACTGGTCGGAAACTGAGAAGAAGGCTAAAGAAGAAGTGACTACCCAGACGCAGGATTCCGTCGTCCGTGACGGCGTGCACTACCACCAGTTCGACATCGTGATCGTGGGTGCAGGCGGCGCCGGCATGCGCGCCGCGATCGAGGCCGGCCCCGGCGCGAAGACCGCCGTGATCTCGAAGCTGTACCCCACGCGCTCCCACACCGGAGCGGCGCAGGGCGGCATGGCGGCGGCGCTCGCGAACGTCGAGGAGGACTCCTGGGAGTGGCACACCTTCGACACCGTCAAGGGCGGCGACTATCTCGTCGACCAGGACGCGGCGGAGATCCTCGCGAAGGAGGCCATCGACGCGGTCATCGACCTCGAGAACATGGGCCTTCCCTTCAACCGCACCCCCGAGGGCAAGATCGACCAGCGTCGCTTCGGCGGTCACACGGCGGAGCACGGCAAGACGCCGGTCCGTCGCGCGTGCTACGCCGCTGACCGCACGGGTCACATGATCCTGCAGACGCTGTTCCAGAACTGCGTCAAGCTCGGCATCAACTTCTTCAACGAGTTCTATGTGCTCGACCTGCTGACGGTGAAGGACGCTGACGGCAAGACCCAGGTCTCCGGCGTCGTCGCGTACGACCTGTCCACCGGCGAGCTGCACGTCTTCCAGGCCAAGGCCGTGATCTTCGCGACCGGCGGCTTCGGAAAGATCTTCAAGACCACCTCCAACGCGCACACCCTCACCGGTGACGGCGTCGGCATCGTGTGGCGCAAGGGCCTCCCCCTCGAGGACCTGGAGTTCTTCCAGTTCCACCCGACGGGGCTCGCCGGGCTCGGCATCCTCCTCACCGAAGGCGCACGAGGCGAGGGAGCGATCCTGCGCAACGCCTCGGGTGAGCGCTTCATGGAGCGCTACGCCCCGACCATCAAGGACCTCGCCCCGCGTGACATCGTCGCGCGCTGCATGGTGCAGGAAGTGCTCGACGGGCGTGGCGCCGGTCCCCACAAGGACTACGTGCTGCTCGACTGCACGCACCTCGGCGCCGAGGTCCTCGAGACCAAGCTCCCCGACATCACGGAGTTCGCCCGCACGTACCTGGGTGTCGACCCGGTCGTCGAGCCCGTCCCCGTGATGCCGACCGCGCACTACGCCATGGGCGGCATCCCGACCAACAACGACGGCGAGGTCCTCGCGGACAACACCACCGTCGTCCCCGGCCTCTACGCCGCGGGCGAGTGCGCGTGCGTCTCGGTGCACGGCGCCAACCGTCTCGGCACCAACTCGCTGCTCGACATCAACGTGTTCGGCAAGCGCGCCGGCCGCAACGCGGTGGAGTACGTCCAGACCGCCGACTTCGTCCCGCTGCCCGAGAACCCGGCCGCCTTCGTGTCGGACATGCTCGAGGGCCTGCGCAACAACCAGGGCACCGAGCGCATCGCCG
The DNA here is from genome assembly GCF_006716345.1 of Microbacterium saperdae. NCBI lineage: Bacteria > Bacillati > Actinomycetota > Actinomycetes > Micrococcales > Microbacteriaceae > Microbacterium > Microbacterium saperdae. Next base: position 977,752 of record NZ_VFOX01000001.1, on the reverse strand, counting down.
TGCTGCGCAAGACGCTGCAGGACGAGATGGACAAGGGCGCGCAGGTGTTCCGCACGCACGACTCCCTCCAGCACGTGCTCGGCGTCATCGCCGAGCTGCGCGAGCGCTACAAGAACGTGCACGTCGACGACAAGGGCCAGCGGTTCAACACCGACCTGCTCGAAGCCGTCGAGCTGGGCTTCCTCCTCGACATCGCCGAGGTCGTCGTCTACGCCGCGCAGAACCGCGAGGAGAGCCGCGGCGGCCACATGCGCGACGACTTCCCGAAGCGCAACGACGAGAAGTACATGCAGCACACGATGGCGTACCTGACCGGAGATGCGCACTCGTCCGACCCGGGCGACCACATCAAGCTCGACTGGAAGCCCGTCGTTTTCACCAAGAACGAGCAGGGCGAGTTCAACTACCCGCCGATGGAGAGGAAGTACTGAGCATGTCCACCGCCATCGCAGAAGCACCTGCCGACACGACCCAAGAGGCTGCGATCCAGTCCTTCATCGTGACGTTCAACATCCGCCGGTTCGACCCCGAGGTCGACGCGGAGCCGCACTGGGTCGACTACGACGTGGAGCTGTACTCCACCGACCGCGTGCTCGACGCCCTGCACAAGATCAAGTGGGAGGTCGACGGCTCGCTGACCTTCCGCCGTTCCTGCGCGCACGGCATCTGCGGCTCGGATGCGATGCGCATCAACGGCCGCAATCGGCTCGCCTGCAAGACGCTGATCAAGGACCTGGACATCTCCAAGCCGATCTACGTCGAAGCCATCAAGGGCCTCCCGCTCGAGAAGGACCTCGTCGTGGACATGGAGCCGTTCTTCGCCTCCTACCGCGAGGTCCAGCCCTTCCTCGTCGCCAACTCCGTGCCGGAGAAGGGCAAGGAGCGCGTCCAGACGATCGCCGACCGCGAGATCTTCGACGACACCACCAAGTGCATCCTGTGCGCCGCGTGCACCTCGTCTTGCCCCGTGTTCTGGACCGACGGACAGTACTTCGGCCCGGCCGCGATCGTGAACGCGCACCGCTTCATCTTCGACTCGCGCGACGACAACGCCGCCGTGCGCCTCGACATCCTCAACGACAAGGAAGGCGTCTGGCGCTGCCGCACGACCTTCAACTGCTCCGAGGCATGCCCCCGCGGCATCGAGGTCACCAAGGCCATCGCCGAGGTCAAGCAGGCCGTGCTGCGCGGCCGCCGCTGAGCGCCTCCCGCTGTTCGACACGCCTCCGCCCTTGGATAGGGTGGAGGCGTGTCTGATTCCGATGGCGCTGCGCCCGAAGCCGGTCGCCTCGATGTCGCCGTCGAGCGCGCGACGGCTCTGACCCAGCGCACGCTCGGCCTGTTCCCCGTCCGTGTCTGGCGACACTTCCTGCAGCACAACGGGTTCCTCCTCGCGGCGGGCGTGAGCTATCAGGCTCTCTTCGCGATCTTCGCGGCGATCTACCTCGCCTTCGCGATCGCCGGGCTCTGGCTCGGCGGCAGTGAAGAGGCCGTCAACGGGCTGATCGACATGATCAACAGCTACATCCCCAATCTGATCCTCCCCGAGGGCGGCGTCGTCACGCCCGATCAGGTGCAGGAGATCGCCGCCAACACGACAGGGGTGCTGAGCATCACCGGTCTGATCGCGCTCGGCACCGTGATCTGGACCGCCATCGGGTGGGTGACGTTCTCGCGACGCGCGACCAGGGACATCTTCGGACTGCCGCCCGACCGGCGCAGCTACGTGCTCCTGAAGGCGCGCGACCTGCTGGCGGCACTGATCTTCGGCATCTCGCTGATCATCGGATCCATCCTCAGCTCGGCGAGTGCCGGGGTGCTCAGCTGGGTGCTGGCCCAGCTGGGGTGGGATACCGGCTCCGACGGCCTGAATCTCAGCATCCACATCGGCACCGTGCTGGTGTCGTTCGTGTTGATGTCGGCCGCGCTGGCTGCCATGGTCCGCTTCCTCACGGGCACATCGCTGCACTGGCGCATCATCTGGCCCGGCGCGCTCCTCGGCGGCGGAGCGATGACGATCCTCCAGTTCGGTGCGGGATTCCTGCTGAGCTACACCCCCTCGAACCCCCTGCTCGCCACGTTCGCGATCTTCATCGGTCTCCTGCTGTGGTTCCGGATCAACGGCGTCGTGATGCTCGTCGCCTCCTCCTGGATCGCGGTCGCCGCGAAGGATCGCGATGTCCCGCTGCTCCATCAGACCGAGGCGGAGCGACGCCTGGCCGAGTACCAGGCGCTGCTCACGGCCGCGCGCATCCGGGTACGGGAGGCCCACGCCGCCCGCGACACCGCCCCCTGGCATCGCGCGTGGGCGGCAGGAAGGGCCGTGCGTGCGGCGGAGGCGGAGCTCGCCGATCTGGAAGCGACGCCGCCCCCTCCCGCCGACACGAGCACGCCGCTCGCGCAGCGCCTCCTGTCGGAGCTGAACCGTGGCGCTCGGGACACCGGTGGCGTGAAGGATGTCGGCGGCTCTCGTTAGGCTTGTCCACATGCCTCATCTGCGTATCGCCTCGGTCAATGTCAACGGAATCCGGGCGGCGGCCCGCAACGGGATGAGCGGGTGGCTCGATGCCGCCGACGTCGACATCCTGACGATGCAGGAGGTCCGGGGGCAGGACGAGCACCTCGAAGCGGCACTCCCCGGCTGGACGTTCGTGCACGACGAGGCCACGGCCAAGGGCCGCGCCGGCGTCGCGATCGCGAGCCGAATCCCGGCGATCGCCTCCCGCACGGACTTCGGCGACGCCGAGTTCGACTCCAAGGGCCGCTGGATCGAGGCCGACTTCCTGATCGGCGATCGTCCCCTCACAGTGGTCAGCGCCTACGTGCACTCGGGCGAGGCCGACACCCCGAAGCAGGAGGAGAAGTGGAAGTTCCTCGACGCGTTCGGCCCGCGGCTCGCCGCGCTCGGGGCCGACGATGCGCTCGCGCTCGTCACGGGTGACCTGAATGTGGGCCACCGTGAACTGGACATCAAGAACTGGCGCGGAAACCGCAAGAAGGCCGGCTTCCTGCCCCGCGAGCGCGCCTACTTCGACCGCTTCCTCGGTGAAGCCGGCACCGAGGTCACCGGCGTCGACGGCACGGTGGGAACGGGACTCGGCTGGGTCGATGTGGGCCGCCGCTTCCACGGCGAGGTCGACGGGCCGTACACCTGGTGGTCCATGCGCGGTCAGGCGTTCGACAACGACTCCGGATGGCGCATCGACTACCACCTGGCCACGCCAGCCCTCGCCGAGCGTGCCACCGCCTATCACGTCGCGCGCGCGGCAGCCTACGACCAGCGCTGGAGCGATCACGCCCCCGTGGTCGTCGACTACACCTACTGAGCCGCCGATCGACCGGGAGCGTGGTCCACGCCGTCCTCCCGGTCGACGTACCGGTACCAGCCGCGATACTCGAGGACCGTGCCGAACAGCGGATTCGTCGCGCGCATCCTGATCGTGCGGCGGCAGCGACTCTCGTCCCATCCGTCCTCGAGGTCGACGTCGACTCCGAAGACGCCACCGAGCGGGATACGCCGTCCCGCGAGACGAAGAGCGACGCGGCGTGTGCGCATGCGCAGGGCGCCGTCGTCGGTGACGCTGCAGTGCTCGAGCATCTCCACGCGGCCGCGGGCGCCCAGCACGTTGTGCACGATCCCCGGACGGACCGTCGTGGTCAGGCGGTCCGTGATGTACTGCGTCGATCCACGGAATCGGAACTCCCGGGTCGTGTCGAGCGTGGCTCGCCCTGACGCGGTCACCCCGCAGCGCAGGGTCAGGGTGAAGGGCACCTCGCGTCCGAAGCGCGTCACCAGCATGCGCGGTCCCACGACCGGCCGACCGAGCGCGGACAGACGCCCGAAACGGCTGCCGGCGACCTCGAAGACGCCTTCCGCCCGGTCCCTCGCCGGTGCGACGGCGCGCATCTGCGCCAGGAGCTGTGGATGCAGGCGTTCCGCTTCCGCGCCGAGGGCCTGCAGGAACACCTCTCCCCTGGCGGTCACTCGCGCGCCTCCTCGCGATACGGCTTCACGGTCTCCGGCACCACGGCGTCGGCCGGGAACTCGCACTCGAAGGAGCCGCGATATCCGAACAGGAAGCCGAGCAGATCGTTGCGCACCTCGAGGTCGATCACGAAACGTCCTCGCTCGTCATCGAAGCGCTCGGTCAGATGCGCCCGCCCACTGAACAGCATCGGAAAGCGGAAGGCGAACGGCCCCTCGTAGAAGCGCTGCGCGCCCGAGGTGAGACGCAGACCGCCGTCGTCGGTCACCGCGAGCTCCAGGTCGACCGCGAGATGCTGGTGCGTGCCGAGATAGTCGACGATCCTCCCCCGCGCCTCGCTATAGATCATGGTCGCATCGAAGCGTCGGCGGCGTCCGGGACGCACGGTCATGGTGCGCACGAACGTGACGGTCTCACGGCCGAGGCTGTCGATGTAGGCGTGGTTGTCGATCTGGAACGGGATGTCGGTGCCGCGCTCGGGGAACATGATGTTGCGCATCGTGCCGATCGCGAGGAACGGCAGCGTCCACCACGGACCGCGCCGCACCTCGGACATCACTCCGCGGCCGACGCAGCCGTACCCCGAGGCCACTCCGACACCGAACCGCCGCTGCAGCTGCGGGTGCAGACGTGCGAAGTCCGCACCGAGCGCGCGCGCGAACACGCCGTCCGCCGTCATGCGCTGATCACCTCGAGGGACTCGGGGGCGTCCTGCATGATCGTGCGCCGACTGCGGAGCGGCGGACGCGACAGGCAACGCCGCGCCCGCGGTCCTCCAGGGCGCAACGAACGCCATCCGCTGAGTCTTTCGGGGGCGATGTCGCTCTCGGCCCAGATCCTGAGCCGATCGAAGCTGCGTGCGGTCAGCCACCACACGAACCGTCTGATCACCAACCGGTCGAGAACCTTGCCGAGACGTCCCCACCCCGGCTCGTAGTCGTAGCCCGTGATGAAGCGCACACCGGTCTCGGTCGGGAGGTAGCGCCAGTAGCCGCGCCCCGCCTTTAGCGGAGAGACCCGATCGGCCGCGTCGAAGATCAACGCCGAGGTGCGCTCGCCCCGCGGGCCCTCGCGGGTGCCCAGGGACACTCCGGTGCCGCGGATCCTCTGCACGAACAGGTCGAGCTCGTAGTCGAACTCCTGAGCGCCGTCCGGCCGCAGCCGCACGGGCCGGATATCGGTGAAGCGCGCATCCCAGCGCACATGCGCGACCGGGTCCTGCGTCAGGCGCCACACGGTGTCCAGCGGCGCCTCGATGAGTATCTCCACGTACAACGCGCGATCCCTGCGGACAGGAGCACGACCTTCGTGGCGGGACGGAGCCGACATCCCGTCAGCCTAGACGAACCGTGCCGTCGGCCCGGGAGGAGCGGCCGCTCGGATGACCATAGGATTGACCTCGTGACCAAACCTCGCCTCTACTCCGGAATGCAGCCCTCCGCCGATTCTCTCCAGATCGGCAACTACATCGGCGCGCTCCTGCAGTGGCGAGACCTCCAGAGCTCGTATGACGCGTACTTCTCCGTGGTCGACCTGCACGCGCTCACGGTCGCGCAGGATCCTTCCGTGCTGCGCGAGAAGACCCGTCGGACCGCCGCGCAGTACATCGCCGCGGGGATCGAGCCGTCGCTGTCCACGCTGTACGTGCAGTCGCACGTGCGGGCGCACGCCGAGCTCGCGTGGATCCTCAGCACGATCACGGGCTTCGGCGAAGCGGGTCGCATGACCCAGTTCAAGGACAAGTCGTCCCGCTACGGGCAGGACGGCACCAGCGTGGGCCTGTTCACCTACCCGGTGCTGATGGCCGCCGACATCCTGCTCTACCAGACCGATGTGGTGCCCGTCGGCGACGACCAGAAGCAGCACGTCGAGCTCACCCGCACGCTCGCCGAGCGATTCAACTCCCGCTTCGGCGAGACGTTCACGGTGCCGATGCCGGTGATCCAGAAGGAGACGGCCCGGATCTACGACCTGCAGAACCCGACGTCCAAGATGTCGAAGTCCGCGGAGAGCGACGCCGGCGTGATCTGGATGCTCGACGATCCGGCGAAGTCCGCGAAGAAGATCATGCGGGCGGTGACCGATACGGAGGGCTCTGTGCGCTTCGATCGGGAGAACAAGCCCGGCGTCTCCAACCTCCTCACGATCTACGCGGCGCTCACCGGTCAGCAGGTCTCCTCGATCGAGAACGAGTACGCGGGACGTGGATACGGGGACTTCAAGAAGGCTCTCGCCGAGGTCGTCGTGCACGAGTTCGAGCCGGTCCGTGCGCGCGCACTGGAGCTGCTGGACGATCCCGCAGAGCTCGATCGCATCCTCGCCGCGAACGCCGGCAAGGCGGATGCCGTCGCCGACGCGACGCTCTCCGACGTCTACGACCGCGTCGGTCTGCTCCGCCGCGTCTGAGAGCACCGCCCCTAGGATGGGGTCGTGACCGATCCGCAGCTGCCCTCTCCGTCCGGCGCCGTACCCCCTGTTCCTCCTGCGCCGTCCGGTGCGGTTCCGCCGCCTCCTGTCGCACCGCCGTACCCGACGCCTCCGAGCGGCCCGGCGTATCCGGTGGCGCCCGCTCAGGGCTCTGCCGTCGCGCCGACCCCCTATTCGGCTCCTCCCGGGGCCTACCAGGTGCCGGTCGGCGGCTACGCACAGCCGGCCGGTGCGTACTCCGTGCCGGACACCACTCCACGCAGGTCGGGACTGCTCGGGGTTCTGGCACTGATCTTCTCGCTCGTCGCGGCCGTGGTCACGCCCATCGTCGTCGGCGTCGCCTCGTACGAGATCGGTCGCCGCATTCCCGAGGCGGCCACGCGCGTCGACGACTTCGATTCGCTCGCCTGGCTGTCGCCCGCGCGCGATCAGGTCCTGTGGGCGGAGCTGTCGTTCTGGACGGGCACGATCCTGGGCATCGTGGCGATCGTCGTCGGCATCCTCGCCATCGTCCGCCGGCAGGGTCGTGGACAGGGCATCGCCGCCCTGATCATCTCCGGCGTCGGCCCGGTGATCTTCTTCCTCGTGGTTCTGATCGCGCTCACGCTCGGCGGCGCAGCCGGAGCGGCCGGCCTCTACAGCTGATCAGACGCCCCGTGTCGCGCTCAGCGCGGCGCGTGGTGCTTCTGCTGTGCGGCGACCAGTCCCTCGGCGACGAGGAGCTCCACCGCATCCGCGGCATCGTCGATCAGGATCGGCAGGTTCGCCCGCTCGTCCTTGCCGAACGGGGAGAGCACCCAGTCCGCGGGATCCTGGCGTCCGACCGGGCGACCGATGCCGACACGCACCCGCGGGAAGTCGGGGGTCGTAATCGCCCGTGCGATGTCGCGGACGCCGTTGTGACCACCGTGGCCTCCCCCGATCTTGAGCTTGATCGTGTCGAAGGGGATGTCGAGCTCGTCGTGCACGACCACGATCTGCTCCGGCGGGACGGAGTAGAAGCGCGCGAGGGCGGCGACCGGGGTACCGGAGACGTTCATGAAGGTGTTGGGCTTCGCCAGCACGAGCTTGTCGGCGCCGGGGCGCAACCAGGTCTCGACGACGCGCGCGCCTCCCTTGTGCTCACGGAAGCTCTCGCCGCGGCGAGCGGCGAGCTCGTCCACGACCATCTGGCCGATGTTGTGCCGTGTCGCCTCGTAGCGGGGACCCGGATTTCCGAGTCCGACCACGATCCAGGTCGATGTCATGCTGTTCTCGTCCTCTCGGCCCGGGCCGTCTCCACGACCCGGTCAGGATACGACAGAGGGGACGCGATCGGATCGCGCCCCCTCTGCGGTGAAACTGTCGGGGATCACTCCGCGGCGGCCTCCTCGGCTGCCTCGTCGTCAGCGGCGGCTTCGCCCTCTTCACCGAGGTCCTGCTCGGCAGGGATCGAGATCGCGATGACGAGCACGTCGGCGTCGGTCAGCAGCGACGAGCCCTTGGGGAGCTTGACGTCGGCGGCGGTGATGTGCGCACCGTCTTCGAGACCGTCGACCGAGACCTCGACGTTCTGCGGGATGTGGGTCGCTTCGGCCTCGATCGAGATCGTGTTCGCGTCCTGGTTGACGATCGTTCCGGGAGCGGACTCGCCGGTGACGATGATCGGCACGTCGATGGCGACCTTCTCGCCCTTCTTCACGACGAGCAGGTCGATGTGCTCGATGATCTGGTGCACGGGGTCCTTCTGGACGTCCTTGACCAGCGCGAGCTGCGGCGTGCCCTCGATGTCGAGCTCGAGCAGCGCGTTCGCGCGACGCAGGAGCAGCGAGACCTGGTGGCCCGGGAGTGCGACGTGCACGGGCTCGGTGCCGTGACCGTAGATGACGGCGGGGATCTTGCCGGCAGCGCGCAGGCGACGGGCGAAGCCCTTGCCGAAGCTCGCGCGGAGCTCGGCGTGGACCTTGGTGTCTTCAGACATGTGGTTCTCCTTCGGGACACGCAGCGAAGATGCCGCGCGGTGGTCTGTGAATAGTGATCTCGAACGCGGACGCGTGAGGAAAGCCACCGGGCTTGCTTCGCCGCGTCGATAACGGATGACAGCGCACGCGCTGAAGCATCCCTCGCCGAGGTACAGACTCAATGGTACCGGATGACCCGATAGGCTGAGAACACCGTTCCCTTCTGCAGATCACGGAGACCTCATGCTCGACGGCGCCTTCCTCTCGCACGTACTCCTCTGGGTCATCGGAGCCATGACGGTATGCGCTGCGGTGACGTCGTTCATCGCGCTGTTCTCGCTCGGCCGATCGGGCTACCGCAAGGACTGAGCGCACACGCGCATCGTCAGACGGTGCGCGTCTCCAGGGCGTCGCGGATGATCGCCGTCGCCTGATCCACGTCAGCCGACTCGTCGACACGGACTCCGGCCTCGTCGTGCTCCAGCGGTTCCCACGTCTGCAGCTGCGAGTCGACCAGTGACGTGGGCATGAAGTGATCCCCTCGAGAGCTGACCCTCGCTTGCAGCACGGCTCGGCTGACGGACAGCTCCGCGAAGAACGCATCGGGGGCCTGGCTGCGGATCGCATCGCGATAGGCGCGCTTGAGGGCGGAGCACGCGATCACGATGTCGTCCGCCTCATTCAGCGCGGTGCCCACGAGGGCGAGCCAGGGCATGCGGTCCGTGTCGTCGAGCGGAACACCGGCGGCCATCTTCTCGACATTGGCCTGCGGGTGCAGATCGTCGGCGTCGATGAAGCGCACGGCGAGGCGATCGGCGAGGGCGCGACCGACCGTGGACTTCCCCGAACCACTCGGCCCCATCACGACGATGCGTGTCATCCTGCTCCCTGCTCTCCGATGAATGTCTTCGCCTGCGCGTGACGCGCGGCACTCACGCGGTACTCAATAGAACTCGACCGTGTCGACGACGGCGCGCAGCGGCTCTCCGTCGAGCAGTCGGGTCGCACTCTCCGCGAAACGTCGCGCGATGCGTTCCTCCTCGCGCGAGCTGAGCGCGGCCGTGTGCGGGCTCACCAGCACGCGCGGATGCCCCCACAGCGGCGATCCGGCATCCAGGGGCTCGTGCTCGAACACGTCGAGGGCGGCGAAGGCCACCCGCCCGTCGTCGAGCGCGGGGAGCAGCGCCTTCTCGTCGATCACGCTGCCGCGCCCGACGTTCGCGAGGATCGCTCCGGGCTTGATCGCGGCGAGCACCTCCTCACCGATGAGGTGGTGCGTCTGCGCGGTACCCGGCAGAGTCACCACGACCGCGTCGACTTCCCGCACCGCGTCGACGAGCGCGTCGAGCGGAACCAGACGATCCACGCCGTCGACAGGCTCTCCGGAGCGGGTCGTGCCCCACACCTGCGCACCGAGCGCATGGAAGCGTCGCGCGCACTCCGAGCCGATGCCGCCGAGCCCGACGATGAGCACGGTCATCTCGTCGATCTGCCGCATCTCCCAACGGTCGGGCCAGACCCGATCATGCTGGTCCGCGAGCAGACGAGGGAGCTCCTTCGCCCCGGCCATGACACCGAAGACCGCGAACTCGGCCAGAGTCCCACCGTGCACGCCGGCGCTGGTCGTGAAGAGGATGCGGTCGAGGTCCGCGCGCGCGAGCCCGGCGGCCTTGATCGTGCTGCCGCCGCCGGCCGCGGTCGTCATGACCCACCGCAGTCGCGGATTGGCGGAGACGGTGCGGGCGAGCGCCTGCGGATCGACGTCCGGGATGCCGAAGAGCACGTCGGCGGAGTCGACCATCTCGTCGAAGGCCGCCTGCTGCGCGGGTGTCCGCGTGAAAGCGGGATCGCCCGACCAGTCCGCTGGGCCTCGCATCGGCGGAACGAGGGTGTGATCGCGGATCACCTGCAGACGCGGTTCGCGTTCCTCGATGAGCCGGCAGAGCTCCTCGCGCAGCGGTACCGCCACGACCGCTCTCACCCTGTTCTGGGACTCGGCCACGCTGATTCCTCCTCGGAACGTCGATGGACGCTTCCAGCGTAGAGGCCCCCGGGTGTCTGCTCGGAACCCGCGACCCGACCCCGACGACGCATTCGGTGACATAGGGGCGCTCGAACCCCGCACACAGCGATACGCTGAAAGCAACCCTTCTTCACGATCGAGGAGCCATCTGTGCCCGAAGCATCAGCGAACATCGGAGTCGTCGGACTCGCCGTCATGGGGTCGAACCTCGCCCGCAACCTCGCGAGCCGCGAGGGCAACACCGTGGCGATCTTCAACCGCAGCTATGAGAAGACGCAGTCGCTTCTCGACGCGCACCCGGAGGCCGGGTTCGCGCCCGCGCAGACCTACCAGGAGTTCGCGGACAGCCTGCAGAAGCCGCGCACCGCGATCATCATGGTCAAGGCCGGCGGTCCCACCGACGCCGTGATCGACTCGCTGGTCGAGGTGTTCGAGCCCGGCGACATCATCGTCGACGGTGGCAACGCGTACTTCCCCGACACGATCCGCCGCGAGAAGGCGGTGCGTGAGACGGGCATCAACTTCGTCGGCGCCGGGATCTCCGGTGGCGAGGAGGGTGCTCTGCTCGGCCCCTCGATCATGCCCGGCGGCTCGGACGAGTCCTGGGTCACGCTCGGCCCGATCCTGAAGTCCATCGCGGCGGTCGCCGAAGGCGAGCCGTGCGTCACCCACGTCGGTCACGACGGTGCCGGACACTTCGTGAAGATGGTCCACAACGGCATCGAGTACGCCGACATGCAGCTGATCGCCGAGGCGTACGACCTGATCCGTCGCGGCACCGGCAAGACCCCCGCCGAGATCGCAGAGATCTTCGCCGAATGGAACCGGGGCGAGCTGGAGTCCTACCTGATCGAGATCACCGCCGAGGTGCTCCGCCAGGTCGACGCGTCCACCGGCGAGCCGCTGGTCGACGTGATCCTGGACCAGGCCGGCGCCAAGGGCACCGGCGCATGGACCGTGCAGACCGCGCTCGCCCTCGGCGTGCCCGTCTCCGGCATCGCCGAGGCCACCTTCGCCCGCTCGCTGTCGTCCCACCCGGAACAGCGCGCCGTCGCCGGAGCCCTTCCCGGCCCCGACGAGGCGTTCACGGTCGCCGACCCGGACGCGTTCATCGAGGACGTGCGCCTGGCCCTGTACGCGTCGAAGATCGTCGCGTACTCGCAGGGCTTCGACGAGATCCGTGCCGGTGCCGCCGAATACGACTGGAACATCGATCTCGGCGCCATCAGCAAGATCTGGCGCGGCGGATGCATCATCCGCGCCCAGTTCCTGAACCGCATCGCCGACGCCTACGCCGCCGAGCCCGCACTGCCCGTGCTGCTCACCGCCCCGTACTTCACCGAAGCGATCACCCGCGCCCAGGCCGCCTGGCGCCGCGTCGTGGTCGCCGCCGCCCAGGCCGGCATCCCCGCCCCCGCGTTCTCGTCCTCGCTGTCGTACTACGACGGCATCCGCGCCGACCGGCTCCCCGCCGCGCTCGTGCAGGGACAACGCGACTTCTTCGGTGCACACACCTACAAGCGCATCGACAAGCCCGGAACCTTCCACACCCAGTGGTCCGGCGACCGCACCGAGATCGAAGCAGAAGACACCCACTGACGCCATCACGGACAGCACGAAGGGGGCCCCGCTGACGCCGGGCCCCCTTTTTGCGGCGCTCGTCAGCGCGTGATGTCCTGCACCGTGCCCTTCGAGAGGCGGAGGCGGCGCGTCGCACGGCGCGCGACCGCCGAGTCGTGGGTGACCACGATCATGGTGATGCCCTCGGCGCACAGCGATTCGAGCAGCGCGAGGATCTCATCGCGCATGCTCTCATCGAGGTTGCCCGTCGGCTCGTCGGCGAGCAGCACGCGTGGACGCTTCACGATCGCCCGTGCGATCGCCACGCGCTGCTGCTGGCCGCCGGAGAGTTCAGTGGGCAGATGATCACCACGGTCGTCGAGTCCGACGTGCGCGAGCGCCTCGGCCACACGCCGCGACCGCTCCGCCCTGTCGAGGTTCATCGGCTCCAACGCCATGTTGACGTTCTCCGCCGCCGTGAGCGTGGGGATGAGGTTGAAGCCCTGGAAGACGAAGCCGATCTCCTCGGCCCGGATGCGTCCGAGCTCCTTCGCCGAGGCGGTCGCGAGCTCTGTGCCGTTCAGCAGGAGCGAGCCCGCCGACGGCGAGTCGAGCGCGCCCAGGAGCTGCAGCAGTGTCGACTTGCCGCCCCCGGTCGGCCCCTGGATCGTCACGAACTCGCCGGGCATGATCTCCAGATCCACCCCGGTCAGCGCCTTCACCGTCCTTCCCTTCTGCGCGTAGGTGCGGGTCACACCCGTCGCGCGGTACAGCGGTCGGTTCTCCTCCGTCGTCGGCGCCGTGGGCGCCAGGTCTGCGATGGTCATGTCTGTCTCCTTGGATTCGAGTGTCTGAAGTGTCGAGCGTGGTCCGCGATGTTCAGGCCACGGAGCGGAGCGCCTCGGCCGGGCTGAGTCGCGCCGCGCGCCATCCGCCGAACGCCCCGGCGATCAGTCCGCCGAGCACGGCGAGCCCGACGGCCGCCACCAGCACCCAGGGGGTGAACGGTGCCTGCAGCACGATGTCTGCCGCCTGGGTCGACTGGAACATCGGGCCCCCGGCACCTCCGCCGGTGGGTCCGCCACCCATGCCTCCTGGGCCGCCCTGTCCTGCGCTCGCGGTCGTCGCGGCGACCGTCGGGCGGATGATGTTGATCGCGACGATGCCCGCGATGCCGAGCACGAGTCCGACGGCGCCGCCGATCAGGCCCTGCACCATGGATTCCCCGGCCACCTGTCGCACGACGCGGCCGTTCGACCAGCCGATCGCCTTGAGTGTGCCGAACTCGCGCGTGCGTCGTCCGACGCCGGACAGGGTGAGCAGCACCGACAGGAGCACCGCGACGGCGAGCACGATGATCGAGAGCCAGGTGCCGAGGTTCGTGATGAGCGAGGTCGCACTGGAGAGGGAACCGGAGACGCTGGAGGCCAGTTCCGCCTGGGAGGTGATGGTCGCATCCGGCAGTTCATCGGCGAGCACCGCCTGCACGGAATCGATCGATGCGGCCGAGTCCGCCTGCACGTAGACGGTGGAGATGACATCGTCGACGCCGGCGAGCTGCTGTGCCGTGTCGAGCGGGAGGTAGACGTTCGCGGCCGTGTCGGCGGCATCCGACGTGGAGGAGAGGATGCCGACGACCTCGACATCGGAGCCGGCGACGTCGATGGTGTCTCCGACGGCGATCTCGTTCGTGGTGGCGTAGGTGCTGTCGACGAGGGCGACGAGAGCTCCGCTGTCATCGCCGTCGAAAGCGCGTCCGTCGCTGACCTCGACGGATGCGAGCGGGCCGACGGCGGTCGCTGCGGGGTCGATGCCGAGCACCGAGAACGAATCGACGCCGAAGGCGCCTCCGCCCGCACCATCCGCTCCTCCCGCCGGGGGTGCCTGGCCCTCTGCGGGCGCGCCCTCTCCCCCGTCTCCGCCGTCCTGCGGGCCGAAGCCACCGCTGGGGAGCTCGCCGGAGAACGTGGAGTTCGTGAGGCTCAACGCACCGGTCGCCCCTGCCACCCCGTCGGTGGAGGCGACCGTGTCGAGCACCGAGGCGTCCAGGGTGCCGCGCATGACATCGGTGCTCAGCCGGGACTGGTTGAGCGTCGTGGTGTCACCGTCCGTCTCACCGGATTCCGCGTCGAACTCGAATCGCGGCCCGCCGCCCTCACCGGGTTCCGTCGCGGCACCCGTGACGGTGAGGTCGGTGCCGACGCCGTACACGGACTCCAGGGCCTGCGCCTGGGCATCCCGTACGCCGGCCGTGAGCGCGTTCACGATGATCACGAGTGCGATCGCGATCGCCAATCCGATCGCGACGATCATGGTCTGCTTCTTGCGGCCGGCGAGTTCGCGCCGCAGATATGTTCCGTACATCTCTCTCCTTCTGCCGCGGACATCGCGGGGCGAGATCGACGTTAAGGAGCAGCGCTATGCGGATTCGAGGGACGGATGATGAGAAGGCTATGGACGCATGACGCTGCCGGTCAGTCGACCCGCAGCGCGTCGAGGAACGACCGCGCACGCACCGCCAGCGCGTCGAGGTCTCCGCCCGGTGAGGCCGCATCGCCGACGAGCGGGCCGCCGACTCCGACGCCGAAGGCCCCCGCCGCGAGGTAGTCGCCGACGGTGGCGGCGGTCACTCCTCCGACCGGGATGATCCGCGCACCGGGGAAGGGGTCGCGCACCGCGCGGATGAACCCCGCCCCCAGGGTCGCAGCCGGGAACAGCTTCACGGCTGCGCTGCCCAGATCGTGGCCGCGCTGGATCTCGGTGGGCGTGTAGACGCCCGGAAGGATGCCGATGCTCTGCGCCACGGCGTAGGGGACGGAGTCGTTGAGGGTGGGAGTGACCAGGAACTGCGCGCCCGCGGAGACGGCCCGATCGACGTCGCCCTCGTCGAGCACGGTACCCGCCCCGATCAGCGCGTCAGCGGGCGCGTCCTGCACCAGCTGTGCGATCGCCTCCTCCGCATCACGCAGGGTCAGGGTGATCTCGAGGGTCAGGATGCCGACGTCCAGCAGCGTGCGTGCGGCGGCGACCGTGGCATCGACGTCCGTCCCACGGAGGATGGCGACGATCCTGCTCGACGCCAGGCGGAGCTGGAGCTGCGTGTTGTCCACCGTGCTCATCGCGCCACCTCGCCGGCCGCCGCGGAGTGGGCCGTATCCGTGGTGGGAGGCGTACCGGCCCAGGGCAGAGCCGGAGACCCGCCGACCTCGACCTCCACGCCCAGCAGCGCGCCGTCCGCTTCGGCGGGGTGCGCGAGCCCGACGCTCGCCGTCGTGACCACCAGCAGTCGGTCGACCAGGGCGACGGCCGTCGGGCGGGTCGCCGGGAGCGCGATGGTCTCCACGAGCGCACCGTCGGGAGAGTACCGGCGCACCTCCCCGGCATCCCAGACGGCCACCCAGAGCAGGCCCTCCTGATCGATCGTCATGCCGTCGGGATTGCCGCCATCGACCCGGCACACCGTGCGACGATTCGAGAGCCGACCGTCCGGCGCGACATCGAAGGCCTCGATGCTCCGGTGCGGCAGCGTGTCGATGTAGTAGAGGGTGGAGCCGCTGCGATCGAAGGACAGCCCGTTGGACACGGTCACTCCGCTCAGCCTCTCGGTCGGCACTCCCCGGGAGTCGAAGCTCCACAGGGAGCAGTGCGGATCGCGGGGCATCGCCTGGCTGCCCACCCAGAAGCGGCCGAACGGATCCGCCCCGCCGTCGTTCATGTAGTCACCTGTGCGGGCGACGTCGGTCGCGAGCGGAGAGACCGTACCGGCGTCGCTCACATGCACAAGCCCCTGGTCGACGGCGACCGCCCATCCCGCTCCTTCGGCGACGAGCGGCACCGGCGCGCCGATTTGGGCGCCGACGACGACCGCCGCCTCGGGGACGACCCGGCCGTCTGCGAACCGACCCCGGTGGAACGCGCCTGTCGCCATATCGATCCACGCGAGCGTCCCGTCGCGTCCGTCCCAGCGCGGGGACTCCGCTTGGACGTAGCGCGCATCGGAGAGGATCTCGACGGTGCGTGAGAGCGAGGAACGCGACATCGTTGACAGCTTTCAGTGGTAGCGGATAACCGTTATGTGGCAGACTATCTCACAATATGCATAACACTTGCGAGAAATGCGAACCGACAATGCGGAAGCAGGGAAAGTAGCCCATGGCTCTGAAACTCCACGGCCTGATGCCGATTCTGGCGACCCCCTTCGACAGTACGGGGGCCCTCGACCGTGCGGGACTTCGCCGACTGGTCGAGTTCGAGCTCGCCTCCGGCGTGGACGGCGTGGCCGTCTTCGGGATGGCGAGCGAGGGATTCGCCCTCACCACCGAGGAGCGCAGGATGATCCTCGATGACGTGGTGGAGGTGGTCGACGGCCACGTGCCCGTCATCGCCGGCGTCAACGGCACCTCGACGGCCACGTCGATCGAGCAGGCGCTGCTCGCGCAGGACGGCGGCGCGGACGCACTCATGGTCCTCCCCCCGTTCATGGTGAAGCCTCCGGCCGCATCATTGATCGACTTCTACGGAGATGTCGCCGACGCCACCTCCCTGTCGGTGATGGTCCAGGACGCTCCCGGCGTCACCGGTGTCGCCATGACCCCCGCGCTCATCGCCGAGCTCGCCCTCCTCGACGGCGTCGACTCGGTCAAGGTCGAGTCCCCACCCACGGCCCCGAAGGTGGGCGCCGTGGTGGACGCGATCACCGATCCGGCGTTCGCCGTTCTCGGCGGGCAGAATGCCCAGTTCTGCCTCGAGGAGTACGCGCGGGGTGCCGTGGGCACCATGCCGGCGTGCGAGTTCCCCGACCTGCTCGGCCCCGTGCTCGCGGACTTCGTCGCGGGGCGCGTCGACGATGCGCGCGCCGCGTTCCGTCGTATGCTCCCTCTCGTGCTGATCGGACTGCAGGGTGGCATCGCGTGGGCGGTGCACAAGGAGATCCTGGTCGCGCGCGGCATCATCGAGCACGCCACCGTCCGCTACCCCGCTGCCGGCCTCGACGCCGGCAGCCGTGCCGCCGTGCACGTGGTCCTCGACGAGCTCGCCCTCCCGCCGCTCCCGGTCGCGGTGCGCGTGTGACCGGCCGCGGTGTGCTGCTGATCGGCGGCAGTTCCGATATCGGCATCGCGATCGCCCGCGCCTTCGTCGACGGTGGTGACTCGGTCGTCGGCGTCGGGATCGAGGAGTGCACGGACGCGGTGTTCACGAAGTACGTCACCGCCGACTGCAGCATGCCCGAGACCGCCGAGCTCACGGTGGCCGACGCGCGGCAGACCCTCGGCAGCATCGACGTGGTGGTCCTCGCAGCCGGTCGGATGCCGATCGCGCGCGCCGATGCGACGAGCGACGACGACTGGCGCGGCGCCTTCGGTGCCACGCTGGACTCGGCGTTCTTCGTGGCGCGTGCCGCACTCCCCCACCTCGCGCCCGGCTCCTCGATCGTCGCCGTCACCTCGGTAAATGCGACGCTCGCTGCCCCCGCCCTCGCCGCCTACGCGGCCGCCAAGGCAGGCGTCGAGGGCCTCGTGCGCCAGCTCGCGCTCGACTACGGCCCCCGTGGCATCCGGGTGAACGCCGTACAGCCCGGCAGCATCTCCGCGAGCGACACCGGCGAGACCGAGGGGTACCCGCTCGGTCGGATCGGCCGCCCGGAAGAGGTCGCCGCGGTCGTGGCGTTCCTCGCCTCGGACGCCGCATCGTTCGTCACCGGCACCTCCCTCGCGGTGGACGGCGGCCTGTCGATCTCCTCACCCGCCGCCTGGCTCAAACCCGTGCTGCGCGAGCGCTGGCTCTGACCTCGGTCGCTGACACACGAAGAAGGCCGCGCCCAGAGGGACGCGGCCTTCTTCGTGTGTCAGGAACTCAGGTGTTCGAGTCGAGCAGCCCCTGGACTTCCTTCTTCAGCGCATTGAGGCCCGCCTGCACGTCGACCTGACCCGCGAGGATCGTGGCGACACCGCCACCGATCGCGGCGTCGATCTGCGCCGTGACGGCCACACGGTCCCACGCGGCACCGCGAGCGTGCTCCGAGACCTCGGTGCGGAACGCCTGCTGGAACTTGTCGGCGGCGAGCGCGGGGATCTGGTCGGCCACGCTCTTGGCGGCCGGAGCGACGGCGGAGTTCTCGTAGAGCGCCGTCGCGGCCTCGACGTTGGTCGCGGCGTACGAGATGAACTCGCGACTCGTGAGCTCGCCCTCGCCGGCACTCGCGAACAGACCGCTGCCCCATGCCCGGTTGAACGAGTCCTTGCCACCGGAGGTCGGCCGCGAGATCGCACCGATGTTGTCGATGATGTTCTGCGCGGCACCGTTCGTCTTCACGAAGGTCGAGGCGAGAGGTGCGTCATCGTAGATCGCGGCGCGGCCGCTCGCGAACAGGATGCGCGCATCGCTGCGGGCCACGTTCGTCTGCGTCAGCCCCGCGTCCTGCAGCGACTTGTACCAGGTGATGGCCTTGACGCTCTCCGCGTCACCGATGGTGCAGGTGAAATCGTCCGTGACGACGTCGCTGCCGAAGCCCCACATCCAGTGCACAGCGTCCTTGAGGTCGGGGTTCTTCGTGACCGCGGCGTACGGGATCAGCGAGGAGTCCTGCTTCTTGATCTTCTCGAGCGCCGTGGCGAACTGCTCCACGCTCATGCCCGATTTGATGCCGACGCTCTGGGCGATCTCGCCGTTCGTGATCATGCCGATACCGGCCGCCGTCAGCGGGAGCACCAGCAGCTTGCCGTCCATCGTGTACGAGTCGAGCACGCCCTGCGGGATGCCCAGCCCCTTCGCGAGATCGGTGAGGTCGGCCAGCACGTCCATGGGCGTGAGCACCTGCCATCCGCCGGACTGTCCGACGCCGAGGAGCTTGCCGGAGCGCCCGGTGAGGGCGAGCTGCGTGGCGGCCTGGTCGTAGGGGTAGATGACGGGGGCGACCTTCACCCCCGCCTCCTTCGAGAACCCGTCAAGGATCCCCTGCCAGGCGGACTTCAGCGCCTCCTCGCCGAGCGAGTTGCCGTAGAAGTTGATGGTCTTGGCCTTGGTCGCGGCGTTCACGCCGGCACCGGTGCCGACGCCTGTCGCGGTCGGCGTGGCGCAACCGGTGAGGGCGAGCAGGCCGAACGCGGCCAGGGCGCTGCCGCCGCCGAGGAAGGCCCGGCGACTCAGCTGCGAGTTCGAGAGGTTCATGGAGACTGCTCCTTCGTGATGTGGGGTACGTGCATTCGGGCGGCGCATCGCTACCCCTTGACGGCTCCGGCGGCGAGGCCGGAGACGAAGTAGCGCTGCAGGAGGATGAAGATGATGACGAGCGGCAAGGACGTGATCAGCGAGGCTGCCATGAGCGCCGGCCAGTCGGCCGTGCCTTCGCGGATGAACGCCTGGGTGAGGCCGGCCGGAAGCGTCTGCTTGTCTGGTCCGGCGAGCGTCAGTGCGAAGAGCAGGTCGCTCCAGCCGCGCATGAACGCGAACATCCCTGCCGTGATGAGACCGGGCACCACGAGCGGGAACACGATGCGGAACATCGTCCCTGTGCGCGAGAGTCCGTCGACCTTCGCCGCCTCGAGGATGTCATCGGGGAGGGCGTCGATGATGCCCTTCAGCAGGAACACCGCGAGCGGCAGCGTGAACGTCGTGAACGAGATGATCAGCGCCGTGTAGGTGTAGAGCAGTCCGGCGGAGCTCAGCATCAGGTACAGGGAGATGAGCAGCAGCGCCCCGGGGATCAGCTGCCCGATCAGGAACATGAACATGATCGCGTTGCGTCCGCGGTAGCGGAACTTCGACAGCGAGTAGGCCATGAGCCCTCCGACCAGCACGGCGAGCACCGCGGTGCCCGTCGAGACGATCACGCTGTTGAGGAGATTCCTGAGCAGCGCGTCGTTCTGGAAGAACCCGACGAAGTTCTCGATGGTCGGGTCGACCGGGAAGAACGGGCGATCGAGGGCGAAGACGTCCTCCTTCTTGGTGAAGGCGGTCGCGGTCAGCCAGTAGATGGGGAGCAGACCGAAGAGCGCCAGCAGCAGGAGCAGGACACGGCCGGGGATGGACAGATGCGGGCGGATGATCGACTCGCCGATGTCGCGCGAACGGCGCATCACTTCTCCAGTCGTCGGTTGAGGAGCAGGTAGCCGCTCGAGATGATCGCAAGCAGGACGAGCCAGAGGGCGCCCATCGCGGAGGCCTTGCCGAGCTCGTAGCTGCCGAACGCGAGGTGGTACAGGCTGACCGCGAGCGTGGTGGTCGAGTTGCCCGGTCCTCCGCCGGTCATGACGAAGATCGTGTCGAAGTTGCCGAAGTTGTAGATGAACTCGAGCACCGCCACGAGCGTGACCGGGCCGGCGATGTGCGGGAGGGAGATGTAGCGGAAGCGCTGGGCCCTGGTCGCACCGTCGATGGTCGCCGCCTCGATCTGCTCGCTGGGCAGGGTCTGGAGCACCGCGAGCGCGACGACCATGATCCAGGGGAACGAGTGCCAGGTCTTGGCGATGACGACGGCGGCCATCGCACCGACGGGCTGACCCAGCATGCTGACCTCCGGGAGCCCGAACGTGGAGAGCACATGGTTGACGACGCCGTAGCTGTCGTTGAAGATCCAGGCCCACAGGAAGGAGACGACGACGCCGGGGAGGAGCCAGGGCAGCATCAGCGCGCCCCGCAGGATGTTGCGTCCCCGCATGCGCGCATTGAGCAGGAGGGCGAGGGCGACGCCGAGCACGAGCGGGAAGACCGTCGAGAGCGAGGCGAACACGAGGGTGGTGCCCAGGCGTGCGAAGAACTCGTCCCAGATCGCCACGTAGTTGTCGAAGCCGACGAACGTGCGCTCCGGACGCAGCAGCGATTGGTCGTAGAGGCTCGTTCCGATGCTCGACACGAGGGGGAAGATCGCGATCACGAGGAACAACAGGACCGCGGGAAGTGCGATCATGAATCCGAAGGTGCGATCCTTCGCACCCAGCGTGGAACGACGCCCGGAGCGTTGCTCGACCTGCTCGCGAATCGCAGGCCGCTCAAGGGTGGCTTGTGGCATTGCATTCACTTTCCGAATAAGGGAAGACCCCGCGTGGGGCCCTGCACGTCGTCGTCGCAGTCGTCGGCGGTGACGTGCGCTTAGTCAACCACAATGCGGATGCGAAATCCACAAAATGCATAAGACACCCACATTTGTGTTGCTCCGCATCATTTCTCTCATTAGGATGACTGGCAGCGGCGAGGAGCCGCAGCGTCGCACAAGCGGCGGCAGAGTGGAGGAGCAGACGCGATGGCATCGGAATCCGTGGGCGGCACGCAGACGGTCGAACGGGCGATGTCGTTGCTCGCGTGCTTCACCGAGGAGTCGGGGGAACTCCGGGTCTCGGAACTGTGCACCCTGACCGGTCTCGGCCAGTCCACCGTCTCCCGCATGATGTCCGCGCTCGACCGCATGAAGTTCGTGGTGCAGGACGGCCGCACCGGTCTGTACCGACTCGGTCCCGCCGCCGTCTCCCTGGGCACGATCGCGATCAACGGCTCGCCGATCTTCCGCGCCTCGCGTCAGATCGCCCAGAACCTCGCGCGCAAGATCGAGATCGGCGTCAACGTCGCCGAGCTCAGCGGCTTCACCTTCACCTACCTCTGCAACTTCGAGGGCGCCCTCGCTCCCAAGTCGTTCGCGATGGCCGGTCGCACCGGACCGCTGCACGCCACGGGCCTGGGCAAGGCCCTGCTGTCGGGCATGCCCAGCGCCATGGTCGATGAGTACTTCGCCCAGACTCCGCAACGGTTCACCCCGCACACGATCGTCGACCGCGACGCGATGGAGATCGCCCTGGAAGAGACCCGCAGCCGCGGATACGCGACCGAGATCGAGGAACTCGCCTTCGGTCGCGCCTGCATCGCCGCGCCGATCCACAACCGCGCCGGCGAGATCGTCGCCGGCCTCTCGGCCAGCGGTCCGCTCTCGGTGCTGGACCTGCACGCCCCCCACCAGGAGCTCGCGCTGCAGCTGATCGAGGCCGCCGACGAGATCTCCGTCGCCCTCGGCTACAGCCCCTCCCGCACCGCGAGCTCGTTCGCGACCCTCTGAGCCCCCTGCCGCGGCGCACGCGGCAGCTCGACCACACTGCTGCGGCACCGGCCGTAGGCAGCTCGCCCCGCTCTGTCTTTGGAGACCCTTGTGAGAATCGCGCGCGTACAGACCTTCCCGCTCTACCTCTCGAAGGAGGATGCCGACAACTCCTACGCGGGTGACACCGCGGTCGAGCACCGCGGCTACGTCATCCGACCGCCGTGGCGCAGCCTGTACTCCCCCGGCTACGAGACGCTGCTGGTGAAGATCGAGACCGATGACGGCCTCGTCGGCTGGGGCGAAGCCCTCGCCCCCGTCGCGCCCGTGGTCGCCGCCGCGATCGTCGACAACCTGCTCACGCCGTTGATCCTGGGCGAGGACCCCCGCTCGGTGCGCACCCTGTGGCATCGGATGTCGGAGTCGATGCGCGAGCGCGGACACCTCACCGGTCACCAGGCCGATGCCATGGCCGCGGTCGACATCGCACTCTGGGATCTGTGGGGCCACGCGACGGGGCTCTCCGTCTCCGAGCTCGCCGGCGGGCGCTTCACCGAGGTCCTCCCGACCTACGTCTCCGGCATCCGGGGTGTCGACGACGCCGAACGTGCCGACAAGGCAGCGGAGCTGGTCGAGGCCGGTGTTCGTCGCATCAAGCTGCACCTCGGCGTCGACATCCGCACGGACCTCGCGACCTACGACGCGATCCGCGCGGTGCACCCCGACCTGGACCTGGCGCTCGATGCGCACTGGACGTACCGCCTGGGCGAGGCCAAGACGCTCGGCCGAGAGCTCGACGACCGCCACGCCTGGTTCTTCGAGGCCCCGCTCGCGCCGGAAGACGTCGAGGGCCACCGCGACCTGGCCGCCTCGCTCTCCACGCCGGTCGCGATCGGCGAGGCGATGCGGAGTCGCTTCGAGTTCACCGACTGGCTCACCCGTCGCGCCGTCGGGCTCACGCAGCCCGACATCGGGCGCACGGGCATCACCGAGGGACTCGCGATCGCCGCCGTGTCGGATGCCTTCCACGTGCCGGTGGCCCCGCACCATTCCGCGGCGTTCGGCATCGCGATGGCGGCGGGCGTGCATGTGGCGGCGAGCGCCACCTCGCTCCTGGCCTTCGAGTACCAGCCCTTCACGCTGCCGGTTGCCAACCGTCTGCTCACCACCCCGCTCGAGGTCCAGCCGGACGGCGGCTTCCTCGTCCCGACCGGCCCTGGCCTGGGCGTGACGGTCGACGAGGCCGCGATCCAGGAGTACGTACGGCACTGAGCTGCCCCCCTCGCCCGCGACCAGGAACGGGTGGTGGGGCCGGATCCGTTCCGGCCCTACCACCCGTTCTGTCGTCCGCCCCGATGCGGTCGGGTCAGTCGCCGATACGCACGAACTGCGCAGCACTCACCCGATGGATGCTGGTGTTGCGCACCTCGAGACGCACCGTGCCGACCGCGTCGGCGTCGTACCGGTAGGTGCCGAGCGATCGCCATGCCGCGGCACCCTGCGTCTGGTTCACGATCACCTCGGTGTCTCCGCTCTTGTGCGTGACGATGTACGCGGCGGAGGTCGTCGTGGTGGCATTCGTCGGATACCAGACCGAGACGCTGTACAACCCGGCCTGCGGAAGATCCGCGTTCCAGGTCACGGTGCTGCCGACGGAGTCGTTGTCGCTGTACCGCGTGCGAGTGCCGTTCCAGCCCGACAGTCCGCTGGGATACCAGTTCCCGGCCTCGAGATACCCCGGCCACGGCGACTGGGTGTGCGTGATCACGCCCTCGTCGGCGATGCGGACCAGCACCCCGCGGCGCAGCGTCTGGTCCAGCCGCGCCTCGAAGCGGGTCGATGAGCCGGGCGCGACACCGGAGCCGGCCGTCACCGTCCAGGTGTGGGTCAGATCGGATCGGGGCGGCACCGTGATGGTGGCGCTCTGCGGGCCGACGATCCACCCCGTCGTGCCGTAGAGGGCGAGCGTGCCCTGCAGCGGGGTCACACCGGTGTTGATGACGACGGCGGTCAGCTTCGCGACGGCACCCGGGCCGCTGACGATCGCGGTGTCCGTCGACAGCGACACCAGCCGGCGCCGGTCGATGACCTCGATCGTCGCCGCTCGGAGCGCCACGGCGGGCTCCCCCGGGATCGAGAGCGATCCCTTCACCTCGACCTCGCCGAGTGTCGCGTTCGCCGCGATCACGACGGCCGTCTCCACTCTGCCCGAGGCCCCCGCGGCGACCGAGACCGCCGGCACGGCACCATCCACCTGCCATCCACCGGGCAGAGTGAGCGCCACCGTGCCCGCGATCGCCTCATCCGTGGCGTTGCGCACCTCGATCACGAGCGGCACGCGGTCGCCCGCGGTGCCCGTCGCCTGCGCGACCACGTCTCCGACGATCGCGGCGTTCTGCCCGCTGATGCGCGCGGGTACACGCAGCGTGACCTCCGAGGTCGTGACACCACCGGCGGTGATCGTGTAGCGGAAGGTCTGGGTCAGGTCGTCGACCGGGATCGTCCACTCGTAGGGGTACCCCTTCGCCGGCGCCTGCTGCACGGCCTGGTCGCCGATCCGATAGCGCAGCGTCGCCGTCTGCTCGGTGTCGATCTGGACATACGCGTCATAGCCGTCGCCACCGGGGCGCATCAGCAGCATGCCTCGCGCGAGACCGTAATCGGTCGCCGGGTCGGAATCCACCTCGTGGAAGGTGTCGGGACCGTGATCGGCGATGTCGTCCGACGGCAGAGCGGGCTTCTGCACCTCCACATCGCGCACGACCAGCGCGACCAGCCCGCGCGCCGGCACGCTGACCGTGATCCGCCCGTCGTGCGCGGTCTGCGTGGAGCGGCTGCCGTCGGCGGCGACCACCTCGACGGCCGGGGCCGAGTTGCGGGGCAGTCCGGTCAGATCACTCGAGAGATCGACCACCACCTGCTGCGCACTCGCGGCGGAATTGGTGAGGCTGACATAGAGGGAATCGTTCCCGACTCCGGCCAACCAGTTGACGAGCGGGTTGTCGAGAGCGACCAGTCCGGCGGGGAAGTACGGCCATACGCCGTCCTCGCCGAAGAAGGTACCGGGAGCGTGGCCGTACGCGAAGAACTTGAAGTACGCGAAGTCCGCTTCGAACACATGAGGGAAGTCGATGCTGCCCGCACTGCGATAGAAGCTCTCGCTGATGAGGTAGTCCATCGCGAGGCCGAGCTGGGCGGGAGCGTGGTGGAAGTAGTACCCGGTGATCCCGACAGGTCCGCTGGTGGCGAAGCCCGGCTTCATGTGCGCGACCTGGAACTGTCGCCCGTAATAGCCGGGGTAGGTCGTGAAGCGCCCGATCACCATGTTGTGGGCGACGTCCGCGATCAGGGAGTCGCCGGTGTGATGGGCCAGACGCAGCAGCGCCCCGGCCCAGCACGGGTTGAAGACATAGCCGCCGCCGGGGTTGGCCAGCGTGCTGAGCCCGAGCTTGAAGGAGGAGAGGGCCTCGAAGGTGAGCCCCGACGGCGACACGTACCAGGCGGGCACGGTCTCGGTCGGAACGGTCGTCGTGGGATAGCCGGGCAGTGAGCTGCGCGACTCCCAGTCGTACTGCTGCTTGATCACGGCACCGGACGGCACGGTCACGGTCTCATCCGGCACCGGTCGCACCGTGGTCTGCGTGAGGAAGCGCTGCACCTCGCGGTACGCGCCCTCGAGGAACTCCTCCTCCCCGGTGACCTCGAACAGCTCCAGCAGATCCACCCAGTACTTCGAGAAGCTGTAGGCGAAGCCCCCTGGAGGCTGCCCGTTGCCGCGGTACGGGGTGAGGATCTGCTCCTGCACGTAGCGCGAGCCGATGAGTTTCGCCTCGGCGAGGTAGGCGGGATCGCCCGTTGCCCGGTAGGTCGCCAGGGCGTTGGCGAAGGGAGCCCTGCTCTGCCCCACCGTTCCGGCCTTGGTCGCCTGCACGGCGAGGCGCTGTATCCCCGCGTTCCGGCCGTGTGTGAGCTGATACAGGGCCGTCAGGTTCACCGCATCCGTGGGAATGCGCCCGATGCGGTACTGCGTGGTGTCGTTGTAGACCGGACTGCCGATCACGGGCGAGTGGCCGATCCCCTTGCGCGACAGCTGGTACTCGATGAGCGGGCGAGCGCGGCGGTCGTAGAGTGTGCTGTCCGCCGTGCCGGTGAGGTAGTGCGCGGAGAGCACCACTCCGCTCGCTGCGGCGCGCACGGCATCCTCGTTCTCGACATCGACGAATCCTTTCGCCCGGTTCCACCATCCGGAGTACGAGGGGATGTAGTCGACGGAGTCGTCGCCGTCCGGCTCGACCGCGATCAGCTCGGCCATGGCATGCACCGCATCGGTTAGGGAGCGATCGTAGACGTTGTGTCGATACGCCGTGAGCCCGTACTCGCCCCGGCACAGCTGCGTGTACGTGCCGTAGAGGGTGTCGGCACGGGCTGCCAGCCCGAAGGCGAAGCCGCGCTGCTGCCCGGCGGTCATCGTGGTGCGCAGACCCGGCTGCGGCGAGTACATGCACGGCACGATGTCGAGGCTGTCGCTGCGCAGACTCATCCCGTACGGCTGCCGATCCGACATCAGCTGACGTTCATGCACGAACTCCGCGACCTCGGACGGAAGGTAGACGCCGGAGGTGACGGGTACGTTCCCGACCGCGTACTGGGTCAGGGCCATGGGCGCGAAGAGCTCCCAGGCCCCGAGCGGCGCCGAGCCGTCGAGCACGGAGAGGGCGTGCTGGTAGGACCCGCAGAGCACTTCCTCGAGATCGTCGAGCGCCTTCGCGTCCTGGCTCTGGTACCCGACGATGTAGTCGCCGGCCGTCTTGGCCGTGAGCACGTAGTGCGCCTCCGGGTTGGGGCCTTCCAGCCGCCAGCGGACGACGAGGTCGATGTCATCCGTGCTCGTGCGCAGCTCGATCGCCTGCGCACCGAGAACCTCGTGCGAGGTGAAGCCCAGCCAGCTCGGCTGCAACGGGCCGTAGAGCTCGGGCGCGCTCCCGGCGGGCAGCGTGCCTTCGAAGACGATCCACTGCTCGTCGAAGCGGTGCGCAGGATCGGTCAGGAGCAGCCATCCGCCGTCATGCGCGACCTCGAGGTCGCGGACGATCGTCTCCCCGCCGTCCCACTGGGCTCGGTAGAACGTCATCCGATGGTTCTCCCCCACGAGCTGTGCGATCTGCGACAGCGCCAGGTTCGGCTTCGCCAACCGGCGGAGGGCATCGGGGTAGGCCCCGGTTGTCGTCGTGGTCGCCGACGCGGGCGCCCCGGCCGCGAACGGCGCCCCCACGACGGGAGGAAGGACACCCGCGATCACGAGCATGCGCAACACGGACCGTCGGCTCCACAGGAGGGAACCGTCTTCGGGCTCGGCATTCATCTTTGAATCCATGATGCACATAATGCAATCTATATGCGAGCATGTCAATGAGCGACGGATGCCCTCGCGCCTGCCGGTAGCGTCGTCAGGCAGACACTCAACACGGAAGGAAGTCGCGCGATGACCGAGGATCGGCCGGAGGAGTTGACCGAGTACTCCCTCAGCGCGTTGATGGCGGCGCCGCCCGCGCCGGAGGAACCCGCGGACTTCGATGACTTCTGGCACGCGACGTTCGCCGAGTTCGGCACGGGGGCAGTGCCCTGGCGACGTACCCGCGAGCTGGACGCCACCGCTACGCATCACGTCAGCGAAGTCCACTTCGACTCGTCGGCCGGGGAGCAGGCGGTCGCCTATCTCCTGGTGCCGCACGCGCCGTCATCCGCGCGGCGCGGCCTCGTGGTCGGGCACGGGTATGGAGGACGCAGCGGACCCGACCTCGACCGCGTGCCGGCCGACACCGCAGCCATCTTCCCCTGCGCTCCCGGCACCCACGCGGGGACTCCCAGCCGCTTCCCCTCCCCTCCCGACGAGCACGTCCTCGCCGGCATCGCGCACCGCGACACCTATTCGCACCGGTTCGCGGCCGCGGACATCTGGCGGGCCGCCACGGTCCTCCTGGAGATCGCGCCGTCCGCGTCCGACACGCTCGACTTCAGCGGAGGGAGCTTCGGCGGCGGGATCGGCGCGATGGCCCTCCCCTGGGATGCGCGCTTCCGCCGCGCCGTGCTCGACGTACCGAGCTTCGGCGACCACGGAGTCCGACTCACCCGTCCGTGCACCGGGAGCGGAGAGGCGGTGCGCCTCCACCTTCGCGCCCATCCCCAGGTCCGGCCCGTGTTGGGCTACTACGACGCGGCGAGCGCGGCCCGGCGCGTGCGCATCCCCACCCTCGTGAGTGCGGCCGTGCTCGATCCCGCGGTCGACCCGCGCGGACAGTTCGCCGTCTACCACGCGCTCGCCGGGCCGCGACGACTCAGCGTGCGCGCTGCCGGACATCTCGACGGCGCGACGGGACTCCTGTCGGATCGGCTGGCACTGCAGGACGGCATCGACTTCCTCGCGCTGCCGGACGAACGTCTCGCCTGAGCCCCACCTCAGGTGTTCGATCATCTCCCGCGAGCGTACTCACAGACAAGACATAGGAGTCTCCATAGAAATCACATAGGAGATTCCGCAGAATGGTCGCATGAGCAACGACCTCCCCGAACTGCGCCGCCCCGACGGCTCCCCCCTGCGCATCCTCGCCGTCGACGACGAGCAGATGCTCACCGACCTTCTCGCGATGGCGCTGCGGATGGAGGGGTGGGAGGTGCGCACGGCATCCTCCGGCCTCGAGGCGCTCCAGGTCGCCCGTGAATTCGAGCCGGACGCCCTGGTGCTCGACATCATGATGCCCGACCTCGACGGCATGGCCGTGCTCAAGCGGCTCCGCGAGTCCGGCAGCCTGGTCCCTGTGCTGTTCCTGACCGCGAAGGATGCCGTCGGCGACCGCGTCGCGGGCCTGACGGCCGGTGGCGACGACTACGTCACCAAACCCTTCAGCCTGGAAGAGGTCATCGCACGCCTGCGCGCCATCATCCGTCGCACCGGTCACGCCACCGCCGACGACGGCCAGTCGATCCTGCGCGTCGCCGACCTCACCCTCAACGAGGACAGCCACGAGGTCATGCGCGACGGCACCGAGATCGACCTCACCGCGACCGAGTTCGAGCTGCTCCGGTATCTGATGCGCAACGAGCGCCGCGTGCTGTCGAAGGCGCAGATCCTCGACCGCGTGTGGAGCTACGACTTCGGCGGCAAGTCATCCGTCGTCGAGCTTTACATCTCGTACCTGCGCAAGAAGATCGATGCGGGACGCACTCCGCTGCTGCACACCGTCCGCGGCGTCGGCTACATGATCAAGGCCCCGCAGTGAGCAGGACGGGGATGATGCGACGCCCGATGAGCCTGCAGACGCGACTCATGACCGCCGTGATCGGGTTCGTCTCGCTCATCCTCGTGATCGTGGCCGTGATCACCAGCGCGCTGTTGACCACCACCATGGAGCGTCAGCTCGATGAGAAGCTCTACACGAACGCCCGCGGCCTCAGCACGTGGGTGGAGAAGGTCGCTCCGAGCCAGGCGACGGTCGACAACGTCCTCCCTGCACAGATCCCGCCCGTGGCGCCGGGCCTGCTGTTCGCGGTCTTCAGCCAGGTGACCGGAGCGAGCGGCGTGATCATCTCGACCGATGAGGGGGCCGTCACCGGTACAGCGACCACGCTGACCAACGCACAGCTCGCGCAGATCGCCGCAGCTCTGGGCTCTGATCACATCGCGAACGCCACGATCGAGAACGTGGGGTCGTATCGGGTCGCCGTCAGCACGACGCCCAGTGGCGTCCTGATCGTGACCGGACTCCCCCGCGACGAGATCCAGAACCAGCTCGCGACACTGCTCACGGTGATCGCGCTGGCGACGCTCGGCGGACTCATCCTGCTCGCGCTGACGACCGCCATCACGATCCGGGTCAGCCTCCGACCGCTGCGGGCGGTGGCCGCTACAGCGATGCGGGTCGCGAACCAACCGCTCGACCGCGGCGCGGTGACCATCACGGAGCGCATCCCGGCATCCGAAGCGGACCCCCGCACAGAGACCGGACTCGTGGGCGCCTCCCTGAACACGTTGCTGGACCACGTCGACGCCTCGCTCGCGGCGCGGCAGAAGAACGAGGAGCGGATGCGGCGCTTCGTCGCGGATGCGAGTCACGAGCTGCGCACGCCACTGGCATCCATCCGCGGATACTCCGAGCTCTCGCTCCGGGCGCTGAGCAAGCAGTCGCCGGAAGAGGCGA
The DNA here is from genome assembly GCF_006716345.1 of Microbacterium saperdae. Taxonomy (NCBI): domain Bacteria; kingdom Bacillati; phylum Actinomycetota; class Actinomycetes; order Micrococcales; family Microbacteriaceae; genus Microbacterium; species Microbacterium saperdae. The sequence goes on along the minus strand of NZ_VFOX01000001.1, from coordinate 947,600 downwards.
TCGAGGGCACCACCTCGTCGCTCGAGCGTATCCAGGCGCAGTCCCTGCGGATGACCCGACTCGTCGAGGATCTGCTGCTGCTCGCACGCCTCGACGAAGGACGAGAACTCGTCTACGGCACGGTCGACCTCGCCCAGCTCGCGCTCGAAGGCCTCTCCGACGCGCGCCCCACGGCGATCGATCACGAGTGGAGCATCGAGGTTCCCGAGGAACCGGTCGTCATCGTCGGCGACGCCGGACGCATGCACCAGGTCGTCGCGAACCTGCTGGCGAATGCGCGAACGCACACCCCCGCGGGAACCGTGATCACCTTGAGCGTCGCCCAGGAGGATGACGAGGCCGTGCTGCGCGTGCACGACAACGGACCGGGAATCGACCCGGGCGTGCGCGATGAACTGTTCGCACGCTTCGCCCGCGGCGACAGCTCCCGGGCCAGGCAGACCGGCGGCACCGGACTCGGGCTCGCCATCGCGAAGGCGATCGTGGAGGGCCACGGCGGTCACATCACCGTCGCCAGCGAGCCGGGCGACACCACCTTCACGGTACGGATCCCGGTGAACCCCGCACGCGGAACGGCATCCGACACCGAGTCCTGACTCGGCGCATCACGCGGTCGGCCGTCTCTCTCCCGACCTTCCGGAGCTCGCGCGGAATGCAGGAGATCTCGCAGAATGCAGGAGATCTCGCGGAATGCAGGAGATCGCGCGGAATGAAGGAGGAATGCGGAGGATCCGTCCTTCATTCCGCGAGATCTCCTTCGCGTCGAGCGAGCGTATCGCGTGCATCGTGCGGCAGCAGGCAGGCACTGGCGCCGCGGCAGGCGGAGCCGCCCCGCGCGGAGCCGCCCCGCGCCCGCCTCAGTAGCCGGCGAAGGCGTCGGTGGTGAGGCTGTGGGCCTTCTGCAGCGCCGGTGCGAGGTCGGCGATCAGACGCGGCGGGCCCGAGATGAAGGCGTGGCGGGCAGCGAGATCTCCCACCGCGCGCTCGAGGCCCTCGGCATCCAGACGGGCGCCGTGCGCCCAGGTCCAGTGCGCGGGCAGATCGGCGGGTTCGTCCTTCGTGAACACGATCGTGCGCACACCGGTCGCCGCGAGCTCGTCGCGGAAGGCGAGCTCCGCCGCCTCGGCCGCGACGTACACCAGCACCACGTCACGCCGCTCCCCCGTCGCCTGCAGCTGCCGCAGCTGCGAGACGAACGGGGTCACGCCGATCCCGGCGGCGAGCATGAGCACCGGTGTGTCGCCGCGAGGCAGGATGAAGTCGCCCCAGGTACCCGTGACCGCGAGCACCGCGCCGGGCTCAGCCTCGGCGAGTGCCCGCTTGTAGCTGGACGGATGCTTCTGATCGCCGTTCTTGTAGGCGATGCGCAGTGTGGGCAGGTCCGCCGGCGCCGACACGATGCTGAACTCGCGACGGGTGCCGCGGGCATCGGGCCGGTGGTGCGGCACATCCAGTTCGAGGTACTGCCCGGGGAGGAACGCCAGCTTGCCCTTCGCGCGGAAGGTGAGCTCCTGCGCAGTGGGGGTGATGAAGGCCCGGCGTTCGAGAACCAGCCGCACCGAACCGCGGAGTGCGAACGCGAACGCCAACAGGTTGCCGATCAGCAGCGCGCGTTCCTGCCCGAGCGTGAACAGTCCCGCGACGGAGATCGGCCATCCGGCCAGCAGCCCGACGAGCACGGCGACCGAGAACTGCTGCCACCGCCGCGGCGGCAGTGTCAGCGGCTCGGAGAGCATGAAGGCGCCGAGGAACAGGAACGGCGACTGCAGCAGCGCGAACTGCAGCGCGGTCGCGAAGTCGAACGCGACGTCGAACTGCTGCGCCTGCACGATCTGCCGCACGAGAGAGGTCACGAGGGCGACCACGAGGAAGAGCAGCACCACCCTCACCTTCTCGGTGCGCCACAGCACGGCGAGCCCGAGCAGCGCCACGGGGAGGGCGAGCGACGGCGTGCCGACCCACCAGGACGCGGATGTGCCCAACCACTCGAAGGCGCCGAACGATCCCACGATGGAGACGACTGCGGCTCCGAACGCCGCCGGGTTCAGGATGTGCCGGCCACGCCAGGCGATCAGGTACTTCGACAGGCTCGCGAGGGCGCCGGCGACGGCGAGCCCCAGCAGTGTGGTGAGCTCGAGTCCCGGGCGCAGGACGAACAGCAGGATGAGTGCCGTGACCAGCGACGACTCGATGCGCCAGGGAAGTCGGATGATGCGCTGCGCCGCGGCGTCCACCCCGGAGATGACCACCGCGAGCACGACGAACGACGCGAGCATCTCGAGAGGCGTGGGCGAGACGATCACCCCCGCGAGCGAGAGCAGGAAGGCGATCACGGCCAGCGCGACCAGGGCGAACAGCACCAGACGGTACATCGACAGAGCGCCCAGCAGTGCGAGGACCCGCTGTCGGGCGGCGGTGAATGAGGTGATCACGTGGTCCACTCTTCCCTAGTTCGGGGGTGCAGGGGCGTTCGTGACGCCCGTGAGGAACAGTTCGGCATCGCAGCCGGGCGAGCGCTGGACGCGCCCGTCCGTGCTCATGCGCACCCACTCCGCTCCCCACTCCGAGGCGAGCTCGGGTCCGCCGTCGAAGAACAGGGCGGTGGCGACGGCATCCGCTGTCATCGCGTCCGTCGCGAGCGCCCAGGTCGCCGCCCATGTGCGCATGGGTATCCCGGTCCGCGCGTCGAGCACGTGATGCAGGCCATCGCCCCAGGCACGTCGGTTGACGGCCGATGCGCACAATGCGCCGTCGGTGATGGTGACCACCCCGATCGCCTTGGTCGCATCGTAGGGATGCTCCAGCGCGACGCGCGTGGCCGCGCCGCGCGCCCGCATGTCACCGCCGGCATCGACGACCACAGGGCCGGCGACGGGTGCCAGCGCGGCCAGCACGAGGTCGACCAGTCGCCCTTTCCCGAGGGCTCCGACGTCGAGGAGAGCAGGAGCGGAGGCTCGGACCGTGCGATCGGTCCAGCTGATCCGCTCCTGCCATGCCTCGGGTGCCGGTCGCGGCGCTCCTGCCGTCAGCGAGTAGCCCGCGTCGTAGCCGAGCGCGTCGAGACTCCGTGCCACCAGCGGGTTGACCGCGCCGTGCGTGGCACGCGAGAGCTCGCGATAGGCGTCGAGCATGTCGCCGGCATCGGCCGAGGCGAGTTCTCCGCCCTCGGACCCCAGCCGGGTCACATCGGAGTCTGCGCGGAAGCGAGACCACTCGCGGTCGAACCGCTCGATCTCGGCGGAGACCACGGAGCGGGAATGCGCCGTCAGCTCCTGGGCCGTCTCGATCTCCCAGCGGGTGCCGATCGCGTCGAACTGCCAGATCGCCATGAGGGGACGCCGGTCACCGGGTCAGGCGGACGCCTGCTCCTTGATGGACTCCACGGCGTCGTTGAAGCCGCCGCTGGTGAGCGAGGACCCGGCCACGCGGCTGACGTTCAGCTCGTCGATCGACTTGCCCTCGACCTCTGCGGCGATGCCGTCGATGAACGCGCCCTGGTACTGCTCGGTCTCGCGCGCCTGCGGGTCGCCGGTCACCTCGACGTCGGTCACCACGCCGTCGGCGAGCGTGAGCGTCACCGAGATCTTCTCGACCGTCTCGGGCGTCTGGTAGGAGCCGTCTGCGGTGTACGTGCCGTCGGCGTAGGTGCCCGAGGCGCTGTCGGAACCGGTGCTGGAGCTGGAGGGCGCGGCGCTGCTGTCGCCGGAGTTCGAGGTGTCCTCTGCGGCCGGGGTGCCGGAGCAGCCTGCCAAGACGAAGAGCCCTGCGATTCCGACGAGGGCGGAACCCTTGCGGACAGAGGTCGGTACGGTCGTGCGGATCATGATGGTCCTCCCGGCTCGATGAGAGACAACTGTATGCCTGTGAATCGACCGTAGGCAGCCGGCCTATGCGCGGGCTGTGGGAGGACGATGCGCGTGCTAGGCGTCGCCGCCGAACATGCTCGTGACGGAACCGTCTTCGAAGACCTCATGGATCGCGCGCGCGAGCAGCGGGGCGATCGGAAGGATCGTGAGGCCGTCCCAGCGGCGGGACTCGGTCAGCGGGATGGTGTCGGTGATGACGACCTCGTCGATGGACGAGTCCTGCAGGCGCTCGGATGCCGGGTCGCTGAAGATCGCGTGGGTCGCCGCGACGATGACGCGGTGGGCGCCCGCCGCCTTGAGGGCCTGCGCGGCCTTGACGATCGTGCCACCGGTGTCGATCATGTCGTCGACGAGCAGACAGGTGCGGCCTTCGACCGTTCCCACGATCTCGTGCACCGAGACCTGGTTGGCGACCTTCGGGTCACGACGCTTGTGGATGATGGCGAGGGGCGCACCGAGACTGTCCGACCAGGTGTCGGCCACGCGGACGCGGCCCATGTCCGGGGAGACGACCGTGAGGATCTCGCGGTCCGCCGGGCTCAGCGTGCGCTTGAAGTAGTCCAGCAGCACGGGCTTGGCGAACAGGTGGTCGACGGGGCCGTCGAAGAAGCCCTGGATCTGCGCGGCGTGCAGGTCCACGCTCATGACGCGGTCGGCGCCTGCGGTCTTCAGCAGGTCGGCGACGAGGCGGGCGCTGATCGGCTCGCGACCGCGACCCTTCTTGTCCTGACGCGAATACGGATAGTAGGGCGCGACGACGGTGATGCGCTTGGCCGATGCGCGCTTGGCGGCATCGATCATGATCAGGGTCTCCATGAGCCACTCGTTGACCGGCTCACCGAACGTCTGGATCAGGAAGAGGTCGCAGCCACGGATCGAGACCTCGAAGCGCGCGTAGATCTCACCCGACGCGAACGTGCGGTGCTCGGTCGGAGCGATCTCGGTGCCGAGCGATGCGGCGACATCGGCGAGCAGCTGCGGATGCGAGCGGCCTCCGGCGACCACCAGCCGCTTCTTGGTCTTGGCGACCAGACCCGGAGCGATCCCGTTGTCGCGATCCAGTTCGACCGTCTTCTTCTTGCGCGCCATGTTCGCCTATTCCGCCGATCGTTCCCGGGCTGCGGCGTCCGCCGCACCCGTGCCTGCCCTGTTCTTCTCGACCCAGCCATCGATGTTGCGCTGAGGCGCGACGGTCATGGCCAGAGCTCCGGCGGGGACGTCCTTGCGGACGACGGCACCGGCGCCGGTCTTCGCGCCAGCTCCCAGCCTAACGGGCGCGACGAGCACCGTGTGCGAGCCGGTGTGAACCTCATCCTCGATCACCGTGCGGTGCTTGTTCACATCGTCGTAGTTGGCGGTGATGGTGCTCGCGCCGAGGTTGACGCCGCGGCCGATCGTCGCGTCTCCGACGTAGGAGAGATGCGGGACCTTGCTGCCCTCGCCGATCTCGGAGTTCTTCGTCTCGACGTAGGCGCCGATCTTGCCGTTCGCCCCCAGCACCGTGCCGGCACGCAGGTACGAGAACGGACCGACCGTGGCCCCCGCGCCGATCACGGACAGCGTGGCGTCGGTGCGACGGACGCTCGCATCCTCGCCGACCTCGCACGTGACGAGGGTGGTGTCCGGTCCGATGATCGCCCCGGCACCGACGATCGTGGCGCGCAGGATGTGGGTGTTCGGGAGGATCGTGACGTCGGGGGCCAGCGTCGCGTCGTCATCGATCCAGGTGGTCGCCGGGTCGATGACGGTGACGCCCTCGCGCTGCCACTTGCGCACGATGCGGTCGTTGAGCACACGGCCGGCCTCGGCGAGCTGGACGCGGTCGTTGATCCCGAAGGTCGAGGCGGTGTCGAGCGCGATCTCGGCGGCGACACGCTGCTCGGCACCGCGGAGCAGCTCGATCACGGTCGTGAGGTACATCTCGCCCTGGGCGTTGTCCTGTCCGACCTGCGCGAGGTAGGTGCGCAGCTCCGGCGCGCGGAACACGTAGACGCCGGCGTTGATCTCGGTGACCGCGGCCTCTTCGGCCGTGGCATCCTTCTGCTCGACGATCCGCTGCACGGTGCCGTCGGCGTCGCGGATCACGCGGCCGTATCCGCTCGGGTCATCGACCAGGGCGCTCAGCAGCGTGGCGGCGGCAGCAGCGGCCCGGTGCCCGGCGACGAGCGCCTGGAGCGTGCTCGCCTCGAGGAGCGGGACATCGCCCGAGAGCACGAGCACGTCACCGTCGAAATCCGCCGGGAGCGCGTCGATCGCGACCTGCACGGCGCGACCGGTGCCGGGGACGTCATCCTGATCGATGAAGATCGCGTCCGGATAGTCCTTGCTCAGGGCGGCGACGACCTGGTCGCGCTCATGACGCACCACGACCTCGATGTGGTCGGCCTGCAGCACGGCGGCGGTGGTGAGGACGTGCCCGACCAGCGGGCGTCCGCCGATCGCGTGGAGCACCTTCGGCAGGCGGGACTTCATGCGAGTGCCTTGGCCCGCTGCGAGGATGATGATGGCGAGATTGTTCTCTGTCATGCTCCGCCGCCAGGACTCGAACCTAGACCTAACAGCTCCAAAGGCTGTCGTGCTGCCATTACACCACGGCGGACCGTGCCGTCCGCGAGGGACGCCACGGGTCAATTCTGCCACGCCCGGGCTCTCCGACCCGGCGCACCGGCGAAACGAGCGCGCGGGTCGTCATCCGCGCGAAACACGACCCCGCGATGATTTCTCCGTGAACATCGTGATCGAACGCATCGAGACCGCCACCCCCGAGCTCGCGGCATTCCTGCTCGCCCACCACCGGGACATGGACGGCACAGCGCCGCCGGAGAGCCAGCACGCGCTGCCGCTCACGGGTCTGCTGGCGCCGGGCGTGCGACTCTTCGCCGTGGTGGAGGACGGGCATCCGATCGCGACCGGCGCGCTCGCGACGATCGACGAGCAGCACGAGGAGCTCAAGTCGATGCGCACGGATCCCGCGCAGCGCGGGCGAGGGCTCGCGACGGCGATGCTCTCGTTCCTGCAGGCGGATGCCGCCGCCCGCGGCATCCGCCGGATCTCGCTCGAGACGGGCAGCCAGGACTTCTTCCTGCCGGCCCGCGCGCTGTACGCACGCGCCGGGTTCGTGGAGTGCGCGCCGTTCGGCGGCTACCTCCCCGATCCGCACAGCACGTTCATGACGCTGTCACTGGAGGGCACCGGCGGCGAGCCACGGGGCGAGCGCGCGCGATAATGGAGGGATGAGCGCAACGGACGAGGTCGATCGGATCGTCGGCGCGTGGAACACGCAACGGCCCGACCTCGACTTCTCCCCCCTCGAGGTGCTGTCCCGCATGGACCGCCTGTCGCGACACCTGGATCGCGCCCGCCGCGATGTCTTCCGTCGCAGCGATCTCGAGCCGTGGGAATGGGACGTGCTGTCGGCGCTGCGCCGCGCCGGAGCTCCCTTCCAGCTCTCCCCCAAGCAGCTGCTGCAGCAGACGCTCGTCTCCAGCGGCACCATGACCAACCGGATCGACCGCCTCGTCGGTCGCCGCTTCGTGCGCCGCGAGGCCGATCCGGGTGACGGACGCAGCGTGTTGGTGATCCTGACCGACGACGGGCGCATCCGCGTGGATGCCGCGATCACCCGCCTGGTCGACGTCGAAGCCGACCTGCTGCAGGCGCTGTCGCGCGGAGACCGCGATCGGCTCGCCGGGCTGCTGCGCAAGCTCAGCCTGAGCTTCGACGCGTGAACGGCGACCGCTGATGGCCATGCTCTCCCCGCTGCCGATGCGCGACGGCGTGGGTGCCACCCGACTGCACCTGCCGATGAGCGGCGAGTGGCCGACGGTCGCCGACTACATGATCGAGCGCTTCTTCCACCTCGAACCTGAGCAGGTGTACGAGCGGTTCGACCTCGGGGAGATCGTCGCCCGAGACGGTCGCCCGCTCGCCAGGGACACCCCCTTGGGTGCCGAGGAGTTCATCTGGTACTACCGCAAGCCCCCGGTCGAGACCGAGATCCCGTTCGCGGTCGAGGTGCTGTATCAGGACGACGATCTGCTGGTGGTCGACAAGCCGCATTTCCTGCCGACCACCCCGGGCGGCAAATACCTGCAGAACTCGGCGCTCGTGCGTCTGCGCAACCTGCTCGACATCCCGGACCTGGCGCCGGTGCACCGGCTCGACCGCGCCACCGCCGGGCTGTTGATGTTCTCGACGCGACCGCAGAGCCGTGGTCCCTACCAGCTGATGCTCCAGAACCGTCAGGTGGAGAAGGTCTACGAAGCGGTGTCGGCCGTGCCCGAGGGCTGGGATCCCGCGGCCCCGATGCTGCGCGGGCAGTCGTTCCCGCTCGTGTACCGGAACCACATCCGCAAGGATCGCGGCGAGCTGCTCGTGCAGGTCGATGACGTCCGCGAGCCGAACGCCGAGACGCTGATCGAGCTGATCGGCAGCGACGACCGGGTCGTGCACACGCTGCTGCGTCCGCACACCGGCAAGATGCACCAGCTGCGCGTGCATCTGGCCGCGCTCGGCATCGGCATCCTGAACGACCCGTTCTACCCGAGGCTGCGGGGAGAGCTCCCCGACGACCACGACCGGCCCCTGCAGCTCCTCGCGCGGGAGCTGCGCTTCGTCGACCCGATCAGCGGAGAGGAGCGCGTGTTCACCACCACGCGCTCCCTGCAGGACGCTCCCGTCAGCGGCGCATGACCTTGCGGGCGAGGCGCGTGCCGAGCAGCTGCATGAAGTGCACGAACACCACGATCAGGATGATCGCCGCCCACATCACGACCGGCTCGAACTTGCGGAAGCCGTAGATCTGGGCGAAGGCACCGAGGCCACCACCACCCACGAGGCCGGCCATGGCCGTCATGTCGATCAACGCCACCACGATGAACGTGTAGCCGAGGATGAGCGGTCCCAGCGACTCGGGGATCGCCACCGTGAACAGGATGCGCCACGGGCCCGCGCCCATGGCGCGCGCGGCCTCGATGACGCCCGGTGAGACCGACACGAGGTGCTGCTCGACGATGCGTCCGATCGCGAACGCCGCGGCGAGTCCGATGATGAACGCACCGGCCGTCGTGCCGATGCCGACGCCGATCACGGCCCGCGCCAGCGGCTGGGCGACGGCCATGAAGATCACGAACGGGATCGGCCGGAAGAAGTTGACGATGAGGTTCGCGATCGCCGAGACGACGACGTTCTGCGCCAGTCCACCGGGGCGGGTCACGTAGAGGATCACACCGATCACGAGACCGAGGATGCCGCCGAGCACAAGAGCGAAGGAGGTCATGTACAGGGTCTCGAGCGCCGCCGCCCAGAACTCGGGCCAGAGTTCGATCAGACGATCCATCAGCGGGCCTCCTCTTGCGCGATCTCGGTCACCTGGACGCGTTCCCCGATGGCCGCGAGGGCCCTGTCGATCGCCGCGCTCTCGCCCCGGATCGCCAGGGTGAGATGGCCGAACGCCCGTCCGCGGATGTCGTTGATCCCGCCGTAGACCAGCTCGAAGTCGAGCCCGGCGGAGGCGAGATCGAGGAAGACCTGCGCCTGCGACGAGTCGCCGTCGCGGAACGAGAACGTGACGAGGCGGCCCTGGTGCCGCTCGCGCAGGACGGACAGCTCGGCAGGCGAGGGCACGCCCTTGACGACGGTGCCGACGAACCGCTGCGACGCGGGATTCTGCGGGGCGGAGAACACGTCGAAGACGTCGCCCTGCTCGATCACCCGGCCGCGCTCCATCACCGCGACCTTGGTGGCGATGGTCTGGATCACGTCCATCTCGTGGGTGATCACGACGATCGTGATGCCCTGCTCCTCGTTGACGCGCTTGAGCAGATCGAGCACCTCGTGCGTGGTCTGCGGGTCCAGCGCGCTGGTGGCCTCATCCGCGAGCAGGATCGCCGGCCCCGTCGCGAGCGCCCGGGCGATGCCGACGCGCTGCTTCTGCCCGCCGGAGAGCTGCTCAGGGTACGCCTTGGCTTTGTCGGAGAGCCCGACGAACGAGAGCAGCTCGGTGACGCGCGCCTCGATGTCGGGCTTCTTCCACCCCGCGAGCGTGAGCGGGTAGGCGATGTTCGCCCGCACGTTCCGCGAGGAGAAGAGGTTGAACTGCTGGAAGATCATGCCGATGCCGCCGCGGACCTTGCGCAGCTCGCTCTCGCGGAGCGCGGTGATGTCGACGCCGTCGACCAGGATCGTGCCGCTGGTCGCCGGCTCGAGGGCGTTGATCAGGCGCACGAGCGTGGACTTGCCGGCGCCGGAGTAGCCGATGATGCCGAAGACGTCGCCCTTCTCGATCGAGAGGGTCACGTCGTCGACGGCGACGACCTCGCCGTCACCCGGCGTGCGGGACGGGTAGGCCTTCGACACGTTCGTCAGGCTCACGATCGGCATGTGCTGCTCCGGTCTGGATCTCGGGGGAAAGACGAATCGGGTGACGCGCGACGCGCCACCCGATTCTCTCGCATCAGGCGGGATTCCTCCCGCCTGCGCTCACTTCTGTGCTTCGGTGTCCTCCTGGACCTTCTTCAGCGAGGCGACCAGGTCGGCGACCGGCGTCTGCAGCGACACCGCAGTGTCACCCGAAGACGCGAGCAGCCCGGCCTGGACGGCCTCGTTGGTCTGGAAGATCTCGACGAGCTTCAGGTAGGTGGGGTTGTCGGCGTCCTCGGCGCGAGCCGCGAAGATGTTGACGTACGGCAGGGCGTTCGGGTCCTCCGGGTCATCCTGCGCGATGGCGTCATCGGAAGTGAGACCGGCGTCTTCGATGAAGTCGTTGTTGATGATCGCGGCAGCGACATCGGGCAGCGACGTCGGGATCAGGGCCGCCTCGAGCGCGGTGACCTTCACCTTGGACTTCGCGGTGTCGACGTCCGCGAGGTCGGAGAAGATCGACCCGCCGCTCTTGAGCTCGATCAGACCGGCCGTCTGCAGCACGAGGAGGCCACGAGCCTGGTTCGTCGCGTCGTCGGGGACGGCGACGGTCTCGCCCTCGGGGATGCTGTCGACGTCGTCGTACTTGGTCGAGTACAGACCGAGCGGGTAGATCGCGGTGGAGCCGATCGGGGTGAGGTCGGCACCCGCGTTCACGTTGTAGTCCGCGAGGTAGGCGATGTGCTGGAACTGGTTGAGGTCGATCTCGCCCTCGGTCAGCGCCGGGTTGGGCTGCTCGTACGAGCCGAAGTCGACGAGCTCGACCGTGATGCCCTCTTCCGCAGCGGCGTCGACGAACGGCGCCCACTGGTCGTCGCCCTTGTTGACGACGCCGATCTTGACGACCTCGGGCGTGGTCGATTCTCCGCTGCCGGAGCCGGCCTCGGGCGATGCCGTGGCGCAGCCTGCGAGGGCGACGAAGAGCGGGACCGCGGCGAGCGCGGCGATGATGGACGTGGTACGGCGGGACATAGTGATGCGGGTTCCTCTCTCAGGGACTCGAATACGTTAGACAGGCTCGGGCGCAGGCGCGGAATCGAGCCGTCACACAGCGTCACAGCCCGGAAAACCGGTGGCGGCGTGCGCTCAGTCGAACTCTTCGATCCCCTGCAGCCGCACCTGTTCGAGGTCGAGGCGCGCCGAGATCCTGCGCACGACCAGATCATCCACGGTGCCGGAGCGGCGCAGGCCGAGCAGCACCTCGCGCTTGCGGTCGAGCATGGCGAGCTTCAGGCGCGTGTGCTCCTCGTGACGGATCAGCGGCGACCGCTGCATCACGTCGACATCGGCCGAGGTGGCGATCATCTGGAGGGTGTTCCCGTCGCCGCTGTCCGACGTCGAGGGCAGGGACGCACCGCTGCCGAGGTTCTCCTCGATCGCGCCGCCCGTAGCGAGCGGATCGGGCTCGTCGAGCATCTCGTCGAGCGCATCCGCTTCCGCGTCGACGATCGCCTGCTCACGGGCAAGGGCCCTCGCGTTCGCGAACTCGAGCATCATGTAGCCCTCGGTCCGCACCCGATCGCGCACCTCCTGACCGATGCCGTGTTCGGCGGCGAGGTCGTCGAGCGCGGCGAGCGCCGCGCCGGAGATGGCGCGTTCGGCCAGCTCGTACTCCTCGTCGTCGGCGTGATCGACCGGAACGCGCGCCCACCGCACGAGGGCGGGCAGGAGCGGTCCCTGCACGAGCAGGCTGAGCAGGATGACACCGGCGGTGACGAACACGACCTCGTCGCGCCCCGCGGCATCCGGCCCGTCGGCGATCGTCGCGGGCACCGACAGGGCGATCGCGAGAGACACCGCGCCGCGCATTCCGGCGACGGTGGAGACGAGGCGCGCACGGGAGCGCACGCCTCGCGGCGGCGCGGGCGCGGAGGACCGCTGGAACGGCACGCTGAGCAGCTGGAACATGTAGCGGACGACGAGGAGGGTCGCCCACACCGCCAGTGTCACCAGCACCAGACGTCCGATCGCGGCCGCCGAGATCTCGTGCACGACGTACTGGACCTCGAGGCCGATCAGCACGAACAGCGCGCCGTTGAGCAGGAAGACCCCGAACGGCCACGCCGCATCGGTCTGCCGCCGCGAGGATGCGGTGGTGACACGGGGCGAGACGTAGGCCACGATGAGTCCGGCCACGACGACCGCCAGCACGCCGGAGGCATGCACGATCTCGGCGAGCAGGAACGCGCTGAACGGGATCAGCAGGAGCGTGACGTTGATCACCATCGTCGACGAGACACGGCTGAGCAGCAGGTAGCCCAGCGCGGCGATCACGGTGCCGGCCGCGATGCCGCCGATGTACGAGACCAGCACGGTCCAGGTGACCGACCAGGGCGTGATCTGGCCGCCGACGGCCAGTGACACCGCGATCGCGTAGAGGACCAGGGCGGTGCCGTCGTTGGTGAGGCTCTCCGCCTTCAGCTTCATGAACATGCGCCGGGGCAGCAGTCGCCCGAGAGCGGCCACAGCGGTGGCATCCGGCGGCGCGACGGCGGCTCCGAGGATGAGGGCGATCTCCCACGGCATCCCGAACAGCACGCCGATGCCCGCGACCGCGAAGGCCGACGCGACGACCAGTAGCGTGCTCATCGGCAGGATGTAGCGGAAATCGCGGCGGATCGCGCGCAGAGACGTGGTCAGGCTCTCCCAGAACAGCATCACCGGGAGGAACAGCAGCAGCACCGTCTCCGGGGGCAGCTGCACCTCGCGGAGCGCGGGGACGAAGCCGAGCGCGAGTCCGAAGATGACCAGCACCAGAGGCAGCGCGAGCCGGATGCGGGGTGCCAGCAGCGCTCCCGCGAGAATCGTCAGCCCGAGCAGGACCGTGACCTCGAGACCTTCCATGTGTACCTCCCGGATGCCGCAGGATCGTGCCGTGCGACACCGGATGGCGTCAGGCCCCGCCCAGAGCACAGCGCATCGCACTGCCACCGTATTCCCAGGAAGGGGGGAACAACAGACCCCCTCTCGGGGGAAAGACGGTCAGCCGAGCTCTTCGGTCAGTTCGAACCAGCGCAGTTCGAGCTCGCCGATCTCGTCCTGCTGCGCGCTGATCTCCTTCATCCGCACGCCCAGGCCTTCGAAGTCCGCCTGGTCGTGCTCTGCGAGAGCGTGCTTGGCCTTGTCGACCTGCTGCGTGAGCTTCTCGATGCGGCGCTCCAGCGAGGAGATCTCCTTCTGCGCCGAGCGCAGCGCCGCACCGTCGAGCCCTGCGGACTTGGCAGTGTTCACGGCCGTCTGCGACTTCGCCGGAGCAGCATCCTGCAGCTGACGCAACCGCAGGTACTCGTCGACGCCGCCGGGAAGGTGGCGCAGCCGCCCGTCGAGGATCGCGTACTGCTGATCCGTGACCCGCTCGAGGAAGTAGCGGTCGTGGCTGACCACGAGCAGCGTGCCCGACCAGGAGTCGAGGAGATCCTCGATCGCGGAGAGCATGTCGGTATCGAGGTCGTTGGTGGGCTCGTCGAGGATCAGCACGTTCGGCTGGTCCAGCAGCACCAGCAGCAGCTGCAGACGCCGCTGCTGTCCACCCGACAGGTCCTTGACAGGGGTGGAGAGCTGCGCGGAGTCGAAGCCGAGTCGCTCGAGGAGCTGACCGGGCGTGAGCTCCTGCGCCTTGGAACCCGTGCCCATCGTGTACGAGGTGCGCAGCCGCGAGATCACGACGCGCACGGGCTCGCGCCGCACGTCCTCGAGCTCGTCGAGACGCTGGGTGAGGGTCTTGACCTTCACGGTCGTGCCCCGCTTGACGCGTCCGACCGTGGGCTCGACGGTGCCCGAGATCAGCCCGAGAAGCGTGGACTTGCCTGCACCGTTGACGCCGAGGATGCCGGTGCGCTCACCGGGGGCGATGCGCCACTCGACATCGCGGAGCACGGTCTTCTCGCCGCCCTCGGGCGTCGGGTAGGTCACCCCGACGTCGAGCAGATCGACGACGTCCTTGCCCAGGCGGGAGACCGCGAGGGACTGCAGGGACACCTTGTCGCGGATCTCCGGGACGTCGGCGATGAGCTCGTTGGCCGCATCGATGCGGAACTTGGGCTTGGCCGTGCGCGCCGGGGCGCCGCGGCGCAACCAGGCGAGCTCCTTCTTGGCGAGGTTCTGACGCTTCGCCTCGGTGGCCGATGCCATGCGGTCGCGCTCGACGCGCTGCAGGATGTACGCCGCGTACCCGCCCTCGAAGGGCTCGACGATGCGATCGTGCACCTCCCACGTCTCGGTGCAGATCTCGTCGAGGAACCAGCGATCGTGGGTGACGACCAGGAGCGCGCCCGAGTTCGGCGACCAGCGCTTCTTCAGGTGGCCGGCGAGCCAGGTGATGGCTTCGACATCGAGGTGGTTGGTCGGCTCGTCGAGCGCGATCACATCCCAGTCCCCGGTGAGCAGCTTGGCGAGCGAGACGCGACGGCGCTGGCCACCGCTGAGCGAGCCGATCTCGGCATCCCACGGCAGGTCCCTGAGCAGACCGTCGATCACGTCACGGACGCGCGGATCCCCCGCCCACTCGTACTCCGGGGTGTCACCGACGACCGCCGCGCTGATCGTGAGGTCGTCACTGAGGGTGTCGGCCTGGGACAGCACACCGATCGTGGTGCCGCCGCGTACGGTCACTCGTCCCGCATTAGGCTCCTTGAGACCTGCGAGCATCCCGAGCAGGCTCGACTTGCCGTCGCCGTTGCGGCCGACGATGCCGATCCGATCCCCCTCCTCGATCCCGAGGGTCACGGAGTCGAAGACGACCCTGGTCGGATATTCGAGATGAAGGGACTCTGCCCCGAGAAGATGTGCCATGTCACTCCCCAGGGTAGTCGCGCCGGACTGGGCGTTCGTCTCGGAGGGAGCCGGATCGAATCCAAGCGGTCCCGCGCCCGTCAGGAACGCTGCCGGGCGCGGCGTGCGCGAGCCGTCACCACCAGTCCGACACCCGCGCCCAGGAGCAGCAGCGCTCCGGCGACGAGCGCCGGGTCGATCTCGGCACCCGTGTCCGGCAACGTCGCCGGCGCCGCCGTCCCCGCTCCTGCGGACGGGGCGACGACCGTGGTGGTGTCCCAGCCGAGGAGCGCTCCCCCTGCCGCGGAGACGGCGATCCGGTGCGCGCCGAGTGCCGCATCCTCCGGGATCACGACGCTGACGACGCCATCTGCCGACACGGTGTGCGTGCCGAGCGGAACGGGGGTGGAGAACAGGTACACGTCCACCTGCTCGCCGGCGAACTCGTCCCCCACCGTCACCGGGACCGTCTCACCCCGTACGACGGAGTCGGGAACGCTCACGGTCCCCCGCATCTCATCCGTCAGGTCGGCTTCGGACGGGATCCCCTGTCCGGGCTCCTCCCCCGTCGCAGCGACGGTGAGGGTGGCGGCGTCCGTGATCGCTTCGCCGGACGTGTTCCGGAACACCGCTCGGTACTCCGTGCCGGTCGCCGACGCGCGTGCGCCGCTCACGACGTACGCTGTGGCCGTCGCATCCGGGATCGAGACCCAGTCCCCGGAGCTCGAGAGTCGCGATTGCCAGTGCACGGTGGGGGCGGGGACACCTGTCGCAGTCGCGGTGAATCTCGCGTCCTCCCCTTCGTCGACGCGCACATCGACGGGATGCGAGCTGATCTGGGGCGCCGCCGCCACCGGATCTGCAGGCAGTTCGGTACCCGGGATCGTCGTCCCGGGCGCGGCGTAGATGAACCGGAGCCCACGACTGAAGGATGCCCCGATCACCGACAGGTGTGTCTCGTCCTCGAAGACATGCCCGCCGAGCTCCAAACCCGTATACGCACGGTCAGACAGCGTCGTCGCGAAGCGCGTCATATCGCTCGTCATCGGAAAACCGGTCGTGGTCTCCTCCAGCGATCCGACAGAGAGGAATACGCGTGCGTCGAGTGCGTCGTTCGCGGCGGCGTACTCGCTTTCGACGTCGAGGATCGTGTGTTCATCCCACCAGAGCGACGGGCTCGCGATCACGAAGCGCTGGAACAGTCCTTCGTTGTGCAGCAGTGTGTAGGTCGCGAAGAGACCGCCGAAGGAATGCCCCATCAGCGCGCGGTCGCCCGCGTCGACGTGGAAGTCCCGCTCGACTCGCGGGACCAGTTCCTCTCGAAGGAACGAGAGGAACTCCGGTGCACCGCCGGAAGGAGTCGCCGCGCCGATGTCGGTCGGAGTCAGATCGAGGGTTCGTGGAACGCCTGAAGCGGCGAAGCCCTGACCAGGGTTGTCATATCCGATCCCGACGACGACCGTGCCGGGAGCGTTCAACCGCGCGGTCTCCACCGCGATTCCGAACTCGGCGTTGGCATCGGTGACGTAGAGCGCGCGGTACGCGGACCCGCTCTCGGTGTAGCCGGCCGGGAGCGCCACCGAGATCTTGTATGTACGGCCATCTTCCGAGGTCATCAGCCACGTCCTCACGTCGCGGATGAACGAGTCCGGCTCATCCGCGACGACGGCGGTGTGAGCGGATGCAGAGACAGGAGCGGGGACCGCAGAGGCACCCTCTCCACTCGCGTGGGTGCCGGCCCAACCGGCGGTGATCAGCGTCGTGGCTGCTGCGAGAGAGACGAGGGTCCGGACGCCGCGCCCTCCCCGAAAGTCGTACGGCATGAGACATCCCTCTCGTCGGTCGATCAGTGGTCCTCACGGTAGGACGGGCGGCGGGGCCGTCCCATGTGCGCTCACCCCATCAGCGAAGGGCCGCGATGTGCGGATAGCCTGCGCGGGCGCACGGTCACGGGAGCGATCGTCGTCGCATTTATGTTCGAATGTCGGTGGTCGGTGGTGGACTGTGTCCATGCCCGATCTGCTCGATGCGAACGACTCCCAGATGGCGATGCTCGCCGATCTGGTCGCCGGTCTGCAGGCTGCGGAAAGAGACCATCAGCGGAATGCTGGCCGCCCGAGACGGCATGCTCGCGATGGCGTCTCGGCTGGCCATCGACATCGCCAGGCAGGCGAATCATCCCGACTACGGCGACATGGCGACGCGCGCAGTGGCCGCCGAGATCGGTGCCGCACAACGCGTGAACGATCGCACGATCGAACGTCGGATGGCGGCAGCATCGCGTCTCGTGACGGATCTCCCCGACGTATGGGCCGCGCAGGGTGCCGGGCGCATCACCGCCGCGCACACGCGAGTCATCGTCGAGGCGGGGGCACATCTCGATGATCCCCGCGATCGCGCGGCATACGCGGCCGCGGTCCTCGTGATCGCAGAAGCCGAGTCGCCGAACCGCCTGCGTCGCCATGCGCGCCGGATCGCTGAACGATTCCAGGCACGGTCGCTGACGGAGCGTCATCGCGACGCGCGCGACAACCGACGCGTCTGGGTGAACGACCTCGATGACGGGATGTCCGAGCTGGGCGTGCAGGGGCCGTCGACGCTCATCCACGGCATGTACGACCGTCTGTCGCAGATGGCGCACCGCGTGCGCGAGGAGAACGCCCGTGCCGCGAAAGAGCGGAAGGCGAGGGACGCTCGCCCTGCCTCCGACGATCCCTCCGTCGATTCTTCCGACGAGCCCAGTGACGACCGCACGGTCGACCAGCTGCGCGCGGACCTGCTCGCAGATCTCGTGCTCACGGGCGCACCGACCGGGCACCACTCGGAGGACGCGCTGCTCGATGCGATCCATGCGCGCGTGGAGGTGACCGTGCCGGTCATGACGTTGATGGACGAGTGCGGATCGCGAACCGACCTGCCAGCGGCCGAGCTCGACGGTCGCTGCCCGATCGACGCCGCCACCGCGCGCAGGATCGCCGGGGCGGCGATCGGGTGGGATCGGGTTCTGACCCACCCGATCAGCGGAGCGTTGCTGGCCGTCGACCGATATCGACCGGGCGATCAGTTGAAGAGACATCTCCGGGCGAGGGATCAGCGCTGCCGATTCCCGACGTGCGGTCTTGCGGCGCGCAGGTGCGACATAGACCACACCCATGCCGCGGCCGAAGGCGGGCCGACCTGCGAAGACAACCTCGCGCACTTCTGCCGTCGACATCACATGATGAAGCACCACTCCCCCTGGCAGGTGGAGCAAAGGGTCGGCGGGGTTCTCGAGTGGAGAAGCCCGACGGGCGACGTGTACATCGACCACGCGCCTGCACAGAACACGGCGCGGTTCACGCCCGCCGAGTCCACGCCCGCCGAGTTCGAGGCGGCCGCGTTCGGAACCGCCGAGTCCACGCCCGTCGAGTTCGAGACGGCCGAATCGGCGCTCGTGCCGTTCTGAGAACGCACGGGTGTGCGGTCTCCGGCGGCTTCCGTCCGACCTAAACTCGACGGGTGGCATGGAATCGCCGGGTGTTCTCCCTCTCGCTAGACAATCGCAAGGCCAAGCTGGTGCAGTCGAGGCGGCACCCCGGTCGCTACGAGCTCAGCGTGGATGGAATCGCGCAGTCCGTCGTCTCGATGACCGAGCCCACCATGCTCGAATACGCCTACACCCAGCACATCGCCCGCGCAATGGATGCCGCCGCCGAACCCGGTGCGCCGCTGTTCACCGTGCACCTGGGAGCCGGAGCACTCACCCTGGCCCGCTACGTCGAGGCAACCCGCGCCGGATCACCCCAACTCGTGGTCGAATTCGAGCCCACGCTCTATGCCGCAGTGACCGCCGCGCTGCCCCTCCCTGCCGGCTCTGACGTACGCGTCATCTTCGGCGATGCTCGAACGGTCGCGGACGCGGAGCTTCCGGGCGAGAAGCGATCGCCGGCGCCGCCGTCCCCTGCCCCGACGCTCGGTGCCGCAGCCACTGGTCGCCCTGCGGTCGACACCGACTGGGCGGATGCGCGCTTCACCGTCGTCGATCTCTGGGACGCAGCCGTCATCCGGCATCGCGTGGCCAGCCAGGAGTTCTACCGCCGGGTCGCCGCGCGCTCCGCCGCAGCCGGAGTCGTCGCCGTGAACCTGCTCGACGGGCATCCTTTCGAGTACTCACGGCGACAGGCGGCCACCCTGCGCTCCGTGTTCGACCACGTCGCCGTCGTTCTCGACGCAGAGCCGGAAGATGATGAAGGGCCGCTCGGCAACGTCGTCATCTTCGCGAGCGATGAGCCGCTGGACATCGTGGCGACCCCCGATCTCCTCGGCACGCCGCGCCCTTCTTTTCTCCACGACAGCGCACTGACGTCGTGGATCGCTGAGGCGCGCATCATGACCGATGCCGACGGCACGGACTCCCCCGACCCCGACGACCCGGTCTGGAACTAGCGCACCGCATCCGGAAGACCTCCCCTCAGACCTGCCGCACCTCGGTTTTTCGCTCTGCCCCGAACGCAGACGAGCCGCCCGGAACCCGAAGGTCCGGACGGCTCGTACTGTGCCCTCAGCGAGGGCTGATGCTGCTTACTGGTACGACTTCACGATCTCGAGGAGGCTGGGCACGTTGGCGTAAGCCTCGAGTGCGTTCTCCTTCGTGACGATGATCGGGTCGAGCAGGTACGCCGGAACGACCTTGACGCCGTTGTCGTACGACTCGGTGTCGTTGACATCGACCTCTTCGCCCTTCTGGAGCTGTCCGACCATCTTGATGGACTGCTGGACGAGGAGCGTGGTGTCCTTGTTGATCGTGGAGTACTGGATGCCCTCCATGATCGACTTGACCGACTCGACCTCGGAGTCCTGACCGGTGACGACCGGTACGTCCTTGCCCGCACCCTGCACCGAGGTGATGATGGCGCGAGCGAGAGTGTCGTTCGGGGAGAGGACGCCGTCGAGCGTCTCCGAGCTGTACGTCGACGTCAGCAGGGAGTCCATGCGACGCTGAGCGTTCTCAGCCTTCCAGCCCTCGGTCGCCGTCTGGGCGATCTCGGTCTGGCCGGAGACGACCTTCAGCGTGCCGTCGTCGATCTTCGGCTGGAGGATGCTCATCGCGCCGTCGAAGAACACGGCCGAGTTCGCGTCATCCGGGGAACCGGAGAACAGCTCGATGTTGTACGGAGCGTCGTGACCGGCACGCTCGGCGAGACCGTCGAGCAGAGCCTGGCCCTGAAGCTCACCGACCTTGAAGTTGTCGAACGCGACGTAGTAGTCGACCGCGTCGGTGTTCTCGATCAGACGGTCGTAGGCGATGACGGTGACGCCGGCGTCGCGGGCTGCCTCGACCTGCGTCGCGAGCTGCTTGCCGTCCTTCGCGCCGATGATGATGACCTTGGCACCACCGGTGACCATGGCCTGGATCTGGTTCTGCTGCTCCGCGACCGTGTTGCTGGCAGGCGCGTACTGGACGTCGGCCTTGAAGCCGGCTTCCTTGAGACCGTCCGTGAACAGCTGGCCGGCGAGGACCCAGTTCTCCGAGGTCTTGTCCGGAAGCGCGACACCGATCGTGGCGTCAGCGGCGAAGCCCTTGGTGGTCTCCTCCCCCGACCCGGTACCGGCGTCACCGCCACGCTCCGAGGAGCAGCCGGTGAGGGCGAATGCGCCCGCGACGACAAGCGCTGTCGCCGACAGAAGAATCTTCTTCATGTGATCTCTTTCTCTGGTGTGTGAAGGTCTCGTCGCGCGTGCGGCACGCGGCTCGACCCCTACTTTCCGCGCGTCTCGTCGACGGCGGGGGCTTCGTACTTCTGACCTGTGGGGTAGTTCGCCTTCGGGTCGAAGGTGGCGAGCGCCGGATCCTCCTTGCGGCCGAAGCGGCGCGTGAGGAATCCGATGATCGACGGGCGACCCTGCTGCTTGTTCCAGACGTCGACGCCGACCGCGAACAGGAGCACGAGGCCCTTGATCATCGAGACCACGTCGGCTCCTGCGCCCAGCAGCGCGAGTCCGTTGTTGAGGAACGCCATCACGAGACCACCGATGATCGATCCGATGACGGTACCGATACCACCCGAGACGGCGGCGCCACCGATGAAGACCGAGGCGATCGCGTCGAGCTCCCAGCCGTTGCCGTCCTGCGGGCCGGAGGCCGTGGCACGGGCGACGTAGATCATTCCGGCGAGCGAAGCGAGGACCGACATGTTCATCATGACGAAGAAGTCGACCCAGCGGTCCTTCACGCCCGACAGACGTGCGGCCTGGCGATTGCCGCCGACGGCGTAGATGTGGCGACCGAACACGGTGTTGTTCGTGATGAAGGTGTAGAGGATCACGAGCAGCAGGAGGATCACGCCCGAGATCGGGAAGCTGGTGCCCTCACGTCCGGTCGCGAACAACCATCCGGCGACGAGGATGACGATCGAGATCAGCACGACCTTGGTGACGCTCACCCAGCCGGGCGCCATATCGGAGCCCATCTTGGCCTGCGCGCGCCGGGTGCGGATCTCCGAGACGACGATCCAGGCGACACCGATCAGGGCGAGGACCATGGTCAGCACGTTGAACGGAACGGGGATGAACGACAGCTCCGGCAGGTAGCCGGCACCGATGATCTTGAACCCCTGCGGAACCGGGATCGACTGCGAGTCGCCGACCCACTGGTTCGCGCCGCGGAAGAACAGCATGCCCGCCAGCGTCACGATGAACGCGGGTACGCCCACATAGGCGACCCAGAACCCCTGCCAGGCGCCGACGAGCACGCCCACCCCGAGACCGAGGAGGATGGCCAGCGGCCAAGGAAGGTTCCAGTCCGCCATCGCCTTGGCGACGATGATGCCCGTGAACGCCGCGACGGATCCGACCGACAGGTCGATGTGCCCCATGATGATGACCATCACCATGCCGATCGCGAGGATCAGGATGTAGGAGTACTGGTTGACGACGTTGATCAGGTTGCCCGAGGACAGCGTGAGTCCCTGGCCCTTGAAGATCCAGGTCAGCAGCTGGAAGACGACCAGGATGACGACGAGGCTGCCGAGGATGCCGAACTGGCGGAGCGTCGACTGTCCGCCGCCGAACATCTTGGTGATGTCCTTGAAGTGGAAGCCGCGCTTCGCGGTCGTGAGATCGGTGGTCATGCGGATGCTTTCTGGGTCGCGGAGGTCATGCTGCGCATGAGTGCCTCGGGTGTCGCCTGTTCGGCCGGGATGCAGTCGGTGACCCGACCTTCGAAGACGGTGTAGATGCGGTCGGAGATGCCGAGCAGCTCGGGCAGCTCGCTGGAGATGACGATGACGCCCTTGCCCTGTGACGCGAGCTCGTTGATGATCGCGTAGATCTCGTACTTGGCTCCGACGTCGATGCCACGCGTCGGCTCATCGAGGATGAGCAGGTCGGGATCCGTGAACATCCACTTCGCCAGCACGACCTTCTGCTGGTTGCCACCCGAGAGCTTGCCGACGCCCTCTTCCACGGAAGGGGTCTTGATGCGCAGGGCCTTGCGATACTGCTCGGCGACGGCATACTCGGCGCGGGGGTCGACGACGCCGCGTCGCGCGATCTTCGAGAGCTTCGCCGAGACCGTCGCGCGCTTGATGGTGTCGAGGAGGTTGAGACCGAGCACCTTGCGGTCCTCGCTCACGTACGCCAGCCCGTGCTTGATCGCCGCGGCGACGTCCGGCAGCGCGATCTCCTGACCGTCCTTGATCATGGTTCCCGACAGGTATGTGCCGTAGGAGCGGCCGAAGATGCTCATCGCGAACTCGGTGCGTCCCGCGCCCATCAGGCCGGCGATGCCGACGACCTCGCCGCGACGGACGTTGAGGTTCGATCCCTTCACGACCATGCGCTCGGTCACGGTCGGGTGCTGGACCCACCAGTCCTTGACCTCGAAGAACACCTCGCCGATCTCGGGGGTGCGGTCCGGGTAGCGGCTCTCGAGCGAGCGGCCGACCATGCCGCGGATGATGCGGTCCTCGTTGATCTCGCCGCGGGAGATGTCGAGCGTCTCGACCGTGCGGCCGTCGCGGATGATCGTGATCTCATCGGCGATCTGCTCGATCTCGTTGAGCTTGTGGCTGATCATGATCGACGCGATGCCCTTGGCCTTCAGGCCGAGGATCAGGTCCAGCAGGTGCTGCGAGTCGTTCTCGTTGAGGGCGGCGGTCGGCTCGTCGAGGATGAGGAGCTTGACGTCCTTGTTCAGCGCCTTGGCGATCTCGATCAGCTGCTGCTTGCCGACGCCGAGCGTCTTCACCTGCGCGTCGGGGTCTTCGCTCAGGCCGACGCGGGCGAGGAGTTCGATCGCCCGCGCCTTCTGCGCCTGCCAGTCGATGCGGCCGAAGTGACGGATCTCGTTGCCGAGGAAGATGTTCTCGGTGACCGAGAGCTCGGGGATCAGCGCGAGCTCCTGGTGGATGATCGCGATGCCGGCCTGCTCGCTGGCCGCGATGTCGCGGAAGCGCTGCTCCTCGCCGTAGAGCAGGATCTCGCCGTCGTAGCTCCCGTACGGGTAGACGCCGGACAGGACCTTCATCAGGGTCGACTTGCCTGCGCCGTTCTCGCCGCAGATGGCGTGGATCTCGCCGGCGCGCACGGTGATCGACACCTCGGAGAGGGCCTTCACTCCCGGGAACTCCTTGGTGATGCTGCGCATCTCCAGGATCGGGCCTGACACGGTCGGCAACGTTGCTGTGGTGCTCACGGATCTTCCTCGCGACGTGCGGTCACCTTCGATGTGACCGTTCACATTTGTAACATCGTCCAATGTGGACGGGACGCTGTCAAGTCCGGGCGGCGATTTCGTGTCGTTACCGTGACCCGGACGACTCGCGCAGGCGCAGAGTCGTCTGCAACGGACCGAACGACGGCACCTGCTCACCCCGGATCTGCGCGAGCAGGATCTTGACCGCCCTGCGCCCGAGCTCGGGGAAGTCCTGGTGCACGGTCGTGAGGGTCGGCGCGACGTGAGCGGCGACGGGCACGTCGTCGAACCCGACGACGCTGACGTCCTCCGGCACGCGGATGCCCGTGTCGCGGAAGCCGTGCAGCAGGCCGATCGCCATCAGATCGTTCGCCGCGAACACCGCGGTGAAGTCGCGTCTTCGGGAGAGCTCCTGGCCGGCGAAGTACCCGAAGTCCGCGGACCAGTCGCCACGGATCGGCGGGAACGTGGGCAGGTCGGCCTCGCGCAGCGCGTCGAGATAGCCCCGCATCCGCGACTCCGCCTCGATCCAGTCCTGCGGACCCGCCAGGTGCAGGATGTCGCTGTGCCCGAGTCCGATCAGATGCTCGGTGGCCGCCCGCGCCCCCGCGACCTGATCTGCGGAGAGGCTCACGCCGTCCGACCCCGATGCAGTCTGCAGGCTGACGAAGGGCAGCGAGACGGCCATCCCCCGCAGCACATGGAAGACGCGCACCTGCGGCGCCAGCACCACGATCCCGTCGACCTGCTCCCTGGCCAGTTGGCGGACCGCACTGCCAATCGCCTCGGGCGTGGTCGCGGCGAGGTTGAGGGTCGAGACCGAGTAGCCCTCCTCACGTGCGGCATCCTCGATGCTCGCGATCGACGACGTGGGGCCGAACTCGCCGATCGTCGCCGACAGGATGCCGAGCATGTTGGACTTGCTCGTCACCAGCGCTCGGGCCGCGAGATTCGGGCGATAGTCCAGCACGGCGATCGCATCGAGGACCTTGGCCTTGGTCTCGGGACGGATGCTGGCATGATCGTTCAGCACTCGCGAGACGGTCTGATGAGACACCCCGGCAAGCCGTGCGACGTCGCGGATGCTCGGCAACCGGGCACGCTCAGAGGCGCTGGACATCGCAGCCTCCTTGCGTGTGCACGGTCACATCGTTACTTCATTATGTACGCAGGCGCCGTGGACCGCACGCCGGGGACTCGAATGGCGCGAATCGGCCTCGACTAGCACATCGAAAAGAGAAACCCGGCGTGACCCGGCTGTTGTCGCTAGAATGACAATTACCCAGCGGGCTTTCACAGCTCCGCACCCGATGAACGCTCGCCTGAGGAGGGACTCAACTTCGTCCTGGCCGGCCGTCGAGCGTATGGCGACAGGACAAAGCCATGAGCTCCCCCAGAAGAGCGTCTATGACTCTCACCGCCGGAATGATCCTCTGCGCAGGCATTCTCGCGGCCACCCTCACCACCACCGACCCCGAATGGTGGGAACTGTACTTCAGCCGTCTCGGCATGACCGACGATCTGTCGGCGACCCTCTTCAACGGCGGCCTGATCGCCGCAGGAGTGGTCATCACGGCATCAGCGGTGATGATGCGGATCTGGCTCATCAGCACGCCGCTGATCGCCGAGGCGAAGTACCGTCACGCGGCCCGCGTGGTGCCGTTCTTCGTGGCGACGCTGGGGATGAGCCTCGGGGCGATCGGCGTGTTCCCGCTGTCGGTCGACAAGGCCGCGCATGACAATTCCTCGCTCCTCATGCTCTCCTCGTTCGCCTGCCTGCTGATCGTGCACCGCATCTTCCTGCGCCAGCTCTCGCCTCGACTCACGCGCCTCGCGGCCATCGCCGGCGTGACCATGGTCGCCAGCATGGCGGCGATGACGCTCGGCTGGATCAACCTCACCCTGTTCGAGGCGATCGGTTTCACGGTCATCCTGACGTGGGTGCACCTGCTCGAAGTGCAGCTCAGGAGCCTCGCTCCGGCCTTCGGCTGGAAACCTTCAGCAAACTCACAGCGACTTTCTTTGTCCCCCATTTGGGGGACAAGCAAAGTGGCGCTATTGTCGATTCAGTAGCTGGGGCTACAAGGCAGAGCATCTGGGGTGCGAAGCCGAACGCAGTGAGGCAGAGCAGCCACGTCCCTTGTGGTGAGCACCCTCTCGAGTACCGGTTGGGGAACCGGATGACTCGAGAGGGGCTGCCCGCTTCGACTCCCGTCGTGCGTCACACGATGATGCGAGCGCCCGGCACCGGGCCGTGCACATGCAGCGCTTCCTGCCCGGACCGCCGCAGTGCCGTCTGCACATCCTGCGCGACTTCGGGATCGGCGCACAGGAGCGCGATCGTGGGGCCGGAGCCCGAGACGATGCCCTGCAGAGCGCCGGCGCGGATTCCGATGTCGATCGTCTGTGCCAGGTCGGGCCGCTCGAACAGCGCGGCCGCCTGCAGGTCGTTGTAGAGAGTTTCCGCCAATTGCCCAGGGTCGCCGGAGCGCAGCGCCTGAAGCACGGGGATCGGCACGTCGAGCGACAGCGGCGGATCGTCGGCGAGTGCGCCCTCCTCCTCGCGCAACGTATCCAGCCGCCCGTAGACCACCGGCGTCGAGAGGCCGTGTTCGCTCGTCACGAGCACCCAGTCGAACCGCCCACGCGCCAGGGCAGGGTTGAGCTGATCGCCCCGTCCCGTTCCGACGGCTGTGCCGCCGTGCAGCGCGAACGGCACATCCGCGCCGAGCCGAGAAGCGAGCTCATGCATCCGCGCGGCCGACAGGCCGGTGCCCCACAGCGCATCGCACGCGACGAGCGCCGCCGCGGCATCCGCCGAGCCACCGCCCATGCCCCCGGCGACCGGGACCCTCTTGCGGATCTCGAGCGCGACGCCGCCGGGATACTCGGTCGCCGCGGCCAGGAGCTTCGCGGCGCGCATCGCGAGATTGCGGTCGTCCAAGGGCACGTCGTCGACATCGTCGGCGCCGGAGACCGTGAGCGAGAAGTCATCCGCATGGCGTGCGATCACATCCTCGTAGAGCGACACCGCCTGGAAGACCGTCGCGAGCGCGTGATAGCCGTCGTCGTGACGACCGCCCACTCCCAGATAGACATTGATCTTGCCCGGCGCGCGCACATGCACGGACTCGGTCGACGCGGCGAGGCTCATGATCGGATGCCCGTCACAGCTCCGAGGACTTCGCCCACAGGTTCACGTCGATGGCCCCCGAGAGCTCATCGATGCGGGCGAGCTCCTCGCTCGTGAACGCGGGTCCGTCGACCGCCGCGATGTTCTCGTCCAGCTGCGCGGGACGCGAGGCACCGATCAACGCCGAGGCGACGACCGGGTTGCGCAGCGTCCACTGCAGCGCGAGCTGCGCGAGGGACTGCCCGCGCTCGCGGGCGACCTCGTTGAGCGATCGCAGCGTCTGCACGGCCTCATCGGTCAGCGGTCCGTCCGGCAGCGATCCGCGCTGCTGTGCGCGGTCGGCGGTGCCGTCGCCGAGGTACTTGTCGGTCAGCAGCCCCTGCGCCAGCGGAGTGAAGGCGATGGCGCCCAGACCGTGCGCCTGCAGGGTGTCGGTCAGCCCGTCCTCGACCCAGCGGTTGAGGATCGAATACGCGGGCTGGTGGATGATGAGCGGCGTTCCGAGCTCCTCGGCGACCGCGACGGCCTCTTCCGTACGCTCCGCGCTGTACGAGGAGATCCCGACATAGAGGGCCTTGCCCTGGCGGACCAGGGCGTCGAGCGCTGCCACGGTCTCGGCGATCGGGGTCACGGGGTCGACCCGGTGGGAGTAGAAGATGTCGACGTAGTCCAGGCCCATGCGGGTCAGCGACTGCTCCGCGCTCGCGAGGATGTACTTGCGGCTGGCGAAGTCGCCGTAGGGACCGGGCCACATGTCCCAG